>QEXX01000089.1 GCA_003130835.1 Anaerolineae bacterium
CCCCCAGATGTAATCATTCTTGATTTGATGATGCCAGAAGTTGACGGTTTTGCCGTGCTCAATCAACTTCAAGAATATGCGCATCTTGCCTCAATCCCGGTTATCGTGGTAACGGCTAAAGAATTAACTAAAGAAGAAACTATGTTGCTCAAAGGGAAGGTCAAAGCCCTAATGCACAAAGGAAAATTTCTGAGCGACGATCTCGCGGATGAAATTGTAGAAGCCATTCGCTAATAGCTCGAAAACCATGCTTGAAAAGTCTATTGCGCCGCCGAATACCCATCCTTATACCCTGACGATGCGCGGTGTTTTTCCGGCAGTTTTATCAGCCGTTCTGCTCGGTCTAACCCCTATTTTTGGCAAACTCGCTTTTCAAAACGGTCTTCCCCCTTTAGTAGTGGTAACGCTTCGAACAATTCTGGCAACATTGATGATGGGGCTTACCCTGCTGCTATCCAATCGGGCGCACTTTTATATCTATCCGGCCGGCCTAATCGCCTGTGCTTTGGCGGGGACTCTGAATGGCATCGGCTCTTTATTTTATTATCTTGCTCTATCAATCATTAATGCCAACTTAGGACAATTGGTCTTCCTGACCTATCCGCTCTTTGTTACCTTATGGATGGTGTTTGACCATTACGTACCGTCTAAGATTTCAATATCGAGACTTGTGTTAATGATCTTCGGCATTGGCTTTTTGATTTATGGGATTCACACTCCCATCCATTTTCGTGGGATTGTTTTTATGCTGATCGCGGCAGCGTGTTATGGATTGCATCTGCCCATCAACCAACGCGTGCTTTTCGAAATGCCTGCTCCTACTGTAACTTTCTACACTTTACTCTTCATGTCTTTAGCTGTGCTACCATTCGGACTGTTATCCCAAGGGTATGTGCAAATTTCCTCAGATCAGTCCACACAAGTCTTTCCTTACCTTCCTGTGCTGGCTTTAGCTTTGGTTACTTTTCTCTCACGATTAACGCTTTTTCTCGGTGTAAAGCGAATCGGAGGGCTTCAGACTGCACTTCTTGGAGTAACCGAGCTGTTAGTTACTTTATCTCTTGCCCGTTTATGGCTACAGGAAACGCTTAACCTGACACAATGGATTGGGGCGATTTTGATCTTACTAAGCATTTTGCTGGTCAGTCTCGATAAGCCCCCTCGCCGCCGTTCTTCAAAATCGACTTGGTTGCATTGGCTACAGCATCATTCGCCCACCAAGGCGGAAAATCCCCCGCTGATCGATTAATTGCTCGGATAAAATTATCATCTCCATCTAATCTAGAATTCCCTGCTTCCCACCAAATGCCACCGTTTAGCCCATAAACATTGATTGGCACAAACACTCACTCCTAGCATGCGGCTTTGGTGTTGTTACCATGTGTTATACTACTGAAAACTAGCTTATCCTCTGGGAGTTGGAGATGAAACACTTTTTAGATGTCCTCGATTATTCCTCAGATGACCTTCAAGAAATGATAGACCTAGCCGTCAAGCTCAAATCGCAATGGAAAAACGGTGGCAATCCCCCCTTATTGAGGCGAAAAGTGCTAGGAATGATCTTTCAAAAACCCAGTTTGCGAACACGAGTTTCTTTCGATATGGCTATGCGACATTTAGGTGGGGATGCGCTCTATCTTTCACCGGCTGAAATCGGTCTAGGCAAGCGGGAAGCCATCAGTGATGTCGCTCGAGTCCTATCCGGTTACGTAGATGCCATCATGGCTCGTGTTTTCGAGCACAATCACGTTCTTGAATTGGCTCGCTGGGCAAGTGTTCCCGTCATCAATGGATTAAGTGATTACAATCACCCCTGTCAAGCCATGGCAGATGCCCTGACGATTTATGAAAAATTCGGCACTCTGAAAGGGGTTCAGGTCACTTTTGTGGGCGATGGGAATAATGTCGCTGTTTCCCTAATGCATATTTGCGTAAAATTAGGCGCGAATTTCACCATGGCTAATCCCGAAGGTTATGATATGCCTGCCAAAGCCATTGAGCTTGCTAAAGAAGTTGCTCGCGAGACCGGAAGTCAGCTTACTTTTTTGCGAGATCCTCACCAGGCTGTAAAGGGTGCTCAGGTAATCTATACAGATACCTGGACAAGTATGGGGCAAGAAGAAGAAGCCCAAATTCGTGAAAAAGTATTTCCACCCTACCAAGTCAATCAACAATTGGTGGCAGAAGCCGATAAAGATGTGATCGTCATGCACTGTTTACCCGCTCATCGAGGACAAGAGATCACGGACGATGTAGCTGACGGACCACATTCCGCACTCTTTCCTCAAGCCCATAACCGGCTTCATGCCCAAAAGGCTATCCTCGTTAAGCTCCTAAAGTGAGAAAGTTAGAAAGCTAGAAAAGAGGTCAGTCTATGAATATCGGAGTTCCAAAAGAGCGGCGTCCTTTTGAATTTCGGGTCGGATTAACCCCAGCCGGCGTTCAAATGCTCGTTGAGCAAGGCCACACTTGCTATGTGGAGCACGAAGCCGGACTTGCGGCGGGTTTTGTCGATCAAGAATATGAAAACGCTGGCGCTCGGATCGTATACTCGCCGCACGAAGTCTTCGGCAGAGCAGACCTACTATTGAAGGTAGCTCGTCCAACTTTGGAAGAGATCAACTGGCTACGCCCCGGCACGACCGTCGCAGGTTTACTTCATCTCACTTCTGCAAGACAGGAAAAAATTGAAGCTCTACTAAAATCTCAAATCACTGCCATTGCCTTTGAACAAGTTTCTCTTCCAGATGGTACGATGCCTATTCGCCGTCCTCTTGCAACCATTGGTGGAGTGATGGTACCCCAAATTGCGGCGCGCCTGTTGCAGACCGATGCAGGAGGAAAAGGGATGCTGTTAGGTGGAGTTGTCGGAGTGCCACCGGCGGAGGTAGTTATTATCGGCGCCGGGGTTACCGGAACAGCAGCGACGAAAGGCTTTGTTGGCATGGGAGCTCATGTAACAGTATTAGATACCAACATCAATGCATTGCAAAGGCTCTATGATCGCTTTCCGAGCATCTTGACTCTCGTGAGCAATCCCATTAATCTCAGGAGAGTGCTCTCTTATGCGGATGTACTGGTTGGGGCAGTCCTTGTCCCTCATCAACGCTCCCCCATTGTCGTTACCCGCGAGATGGTCAAGTTGATGAAATCACGCTCGATTATCATTGACATGAGCATTGATGAAGGCGGTTGTGTCGAGACTTCTAGACCAACAACCCATGATCGCCCCACGTATATTGAGGAAGGGGTCGTCCACTATTGTGTCCCAAATGTGCCCAGTGTCATCGCTCGCACAGCTACGTATGCGTACGTCAATGCAGCGTTCCCCTACATTCAAGAATTAGCCAATAAAGGAGTCGACCGAGCCATTCAAGAAGACCCATCCTTAGAGATCGCTGTAGCAACCCATCAAGGTCGTACCATTCATCTTAGTAGGCTCACTCCATCCGCATAGGAAGGCACACATGGACTGGATTCAACAATATAAACCTAGGATTGTCACAGCCGAGGAAGCAGTTCGCAACATCAAGTCCCATCAAAGGCTCTTCTTGACAGGCAACTGCTCAGTACCTCAAAAACTACTTGCTGCTCTCGTGGAGTATGCCCCGAATCTTGAAGACGTTGAAATTTGTCACGCGCTAACTGTCGGACCAGCGGACTATGTCAAACCGGAGATGCAAGGTCATCTGCGCGTCAACACCATGTTTATCAGTAGCAACATCCGCAAAGCAGTCCATGAGGGACGTGTTGACTTTACTCCTGTCCTGTTATCCGAATTTCCTCTGCTCTTCAAGCGTAAAATCCTGCCTGTAGATGTAGCTCTGATTCACGTATCCCCCCCCGATGAACACGGATTCTGCAGCTTTGGTATCGAAGTCGGTTTGACAAAGAGTGTTGCCGAATCGGCTTCGATGATTATCGCTGAAGTCAATCAACAAATGCCGCGCACCTTGGGCGACTCTTTTATTCATGTCAGTCGTCTAAATTATATGGTACCAACCGACTATGAGCTTCCGGAACTCCCGATGGCGGATGAGGAAAACAAAGAAATTTACGAGAAAATTGCTTCTTACGTTGCCGAACTCATCCCCGATGGAGCAACGATGCAGATGGGAATTGGGGCAATCCCCGATGCAGTTCTCAAACACCTCTTCTCCAAGAAAGATTTGGGGGTGCACACCGAAATGTTTTCTGACGGTGTTATTGATCTGGTTGAAGCAGGTGTCTTGACCAATAGTCGCAAAACCTTGCACCCGGGCAAAATCATAGCCGGTTTTATTCTTGGTACCAAGCGTCTATACAAATGGGTGGATGACAATCCCCTCATTGAACTTCACCCCACGGAATACGTCAACGATCCGTTCATTATTGCCCAGAACGAACGGATGGTTGCGATCAACTCTGCGATTGAAGTCGACCTAACAGGGCAAGTTTGTGCAGATAGCATCGGTCACCGCCTCTTTAGCGGCGTAGGTGGTCAGCTAGACTTCATCTACGGCTCCTCACGTTCCAAGGGAGGCGTTCCTATCATTGCTCTACCGAGCACTGCCAAAGATTTTAGCCGCATTGTTGCCACGCTCAAGCCGGGGGCTGGAGTGGTTACCACAAGAAACCACGTTCACTACGTCATTACCGAATACGGCATCGCCGATCTCTATGGCAAAACCATTCGCCAGCGCGCAAAGGCGCTCATTAATATCGCTCACCCCAAATTCCGTGATGAACTAACCCGCCAAGCCAAAGAACTCAACTATATCTAATCATGGTACAAAAAACCAAGATTATTGCCACGCTTGGCCCCGCCAGCTCGGATTTTACAACCCTTAGCGAACTCATCCGAGCTGGCGTGCGGATTTTTCGGGTTAATTGTTCTCATGGCAGCGAGTCTGAACGGATTTGTCTGGTGCAACGGGCTAAGCAGGTTTCTGAGAGTTTAGCTATTCCCATTGCCGTTCTGATTGACCTACAAGGACCTAAAATCCGCATTGGCGAGTTAGAGAAACCATCGATCACGCTGCAAAGCGGAAGAAGGGTCATCATAACCGATCAACCGGTCCAAGGCAATGAAAAGTCTCTCTCAATCGAACTTCCTGGTTTGTTTGAACATCTTCAAGTTGGCCATCGTATCCTGTTGGATGATGGGAAAATAGAGTTGAAAGTCATCCAAAAAGGGAAAAACACCCTCGAGACAGAGGTAATTGTAGGCGGGGCACTCCTGCCACGCAAAGGGGCAAATTTCCCCGACTCAGAACTACCCCTCAGTGGGATAACCCAAAAAGACCTACGCGATCTTCAAGTAGGCTTGCAAAATTCCATTGATGCGGTTGCTTTATCCTTCGTTCAAAACGGTCAGGATATTCTTGACTTAAGAAAACAGATCAAAGAGAAATTTCCGACGAAAAAGGACGTCCCGATCATTGCTAAAATCGAACGTCCTCAAGCGCTTCTTCACTTATCCGATATCCTCGAACAGGCTGATGGGGTTATGGTAGCCAGAGGCGATCTCGCTATCGAAATCTCACCCGCATGTGTTCCTACGGCTCAAAAGCAAATCATTACCACAGCAAACCGTCTAGGGAAGTATGTCATCACAGCCACTCAAATGCTCGAATCAATGATCGAAAATGCCGTTCCAACCCGTGCGGAAGCCAACGACGTAGCCAACGCTGTGTTTGATGGAAGCGATGCCGTCATGCTATCCGCCGAAACCTCAATTGGCAAGCATCCCATCCGAGCTGTCCAAACCATGGTTTCGATTATAGAAGAAGCAGAGAAGAACCTCGCTCAATGGTCTGTATGGAATGGAAAACTTATTCCCAAATCGGAGGACGAAGATAGTTATTATGTTATCCAAGCAGCGCACGATCTAAGTGAAGATCGAAACGTGACCGCAATCTGTGTATTTACCCAAAGCGGTCGGACCGCTAGCCTTCTTTCCAAAACACGCCCCAAAGTACCCATTTATGCCTTTACCCCAAATCCAGACACTCATTCTCGCCTCAGTCTTTTTTGGGGTGTTGAAAGTATATTAACCCCCCGAGCCAACAGCCTTGATGAAATCTTAGCTATCATTCAATCAACGCTCCGCCAGCAATTTCCCATCAAGTCCGGCGATCAAGCCGTATTGATCTGCGGTTATCCTGTCCATCAATTTCGATCAGCCAATCTCCTTATGCTCTATACCGTACCCTAGTCGATGTGATTAGACTCCGGTTTTCCACATGGTAGTTGATACATTAAAAATCCCTTTTTTTAGCGGAATTCTAATCCCATCAACCTACCCTATTGCTCGATACTTGCCTCCCTACTATCAGCATACCGTCACTACCTATCTAAACAGGTTATTTTCACAAAATTCATTGCGCAAAGGATACATACTTGACCCATTTGGTATTTCGCCCTTCCTTCCCGTTGAATTAGCCAACGCTGGAGCTGCTGTCATTGTGTGCTGTAACAACCCGATCCTTCGCCAGGTCGTCTCTCTTGTTGCGCTTGCTCCTCAATCTCACGAATTTCAAGCTATCCTAGCCGAGATTTCATCGCTAAGAAAACTAGAAAGCCGTCTCGAAACTTTCTTGCGCTCTCTTTACCATTCAGTTTGTAACATTTGCCTGTCAGAAATTGAAGTTGAAGCTTATCTTTGGGAAAGAGATACTTCAACGAACCTACACCGCCTGACAGCCAAGCAGTATCAGTGCGCTCAATGTGGCAATGAAGGCTTGTTTGCAATTACTGTTCAAGATGATCTCAACCTCCAACGGCTGCCGCGTCGTTCGCTGATAGAAATTCAAGCAGCCAGCAAAGTGCTTGACAAGAACGACCCAGCTTACCCGGCTGTAATTGATGCCCTAAGCGTTTATCCAACCCGCGCTTTGTATGCCTTGGTAACTTTGCTCAACAAGATAGATGAACTGAACCTGAACCAACGACAACGACAACTTCTTTATGGATTGTTAATTGGCTGTTTTGATCTCAGTAACGGTTTATGGGCATTTCCTTCAAAACGTCACCGTCCAAAACAGCTTTCTTTACCTACTCAGTTTTTAGAACTTAACGTGTGGAAAGCGCTAGAAAAATCAACCGCCCTATGGGTGGAAGCAATTCAAGAGTGCCACTTTCTACCAGTCACCATAAGCGCCTCACAACGACCGAAACCAGGCGAAATTTTGATCTTTCCCGGTCGCCTGAAAGAATTGCTTCATCGCTTGCCGGCCAATGAAATCCTTGCCGTAGTAACATCGCTACCCCGACCGAATCAGGCATTTTGGACTCTTTCCGCCATCTGGAGTGGCTGGTTAGAAGGCAAGGCAAAGGGCAAGTCCTTGAGATCGGCTTTTCTGCGGAAACGATATGACTGGGGATGGCATTGCCGCGCCCTAACGGCTGCCTTTCAAGAGCTTGCTTCCCATCTCCCAAAAAAGACCCCTTGTTTTGCTCTATTGGAGGAATATGAAGCAAATTTTTTGTCGGCAACCTTAATCGCCGCCGATCAAGCAGGGTTTCGATTGGATAGTCTAACGCTCCGAAACGATCAAGGACGGGCACAAATCCATTGGTCGATCTATCCTCCAAATTCCCCGATCGAGCAACATCTAGCCAAGGATCGCCAGCAACTTCTCTCAGCCCTAAAAATCCATCTTGGCGAGATCATCCGCCAAGCTATCCAACAAACCCTAGAGCCTGCTCCTACCGCTCAAATCCATGCGGTAGCTTTAGCCAGCCTAGTCCATTCCAGCCATCCGGGCAATCACATTGAGTCACCCTCTCATTCCATTCTCGAAATTGTCCCTTTCCAAAGCGTCTCAGATTATCCAAACTTTTTCTTTGCGCTTCTGGAAGATACTCTAAACACCTCTCCATTCCTAGTCGCCATCAATGGCGAAGAAAAAAGCCTCGAAAATCGCCGCTGGTGGATGACTGAACCGAATCTTGATCATTCACCGTTGTCTGATCAAACGGAAGAACGAATCGTTGAGCACTTCCTCCATCATAATACGGCTACCTTTCAAGAAATCGATCAAGCCGTATGTGATCAATCTGAGTATATTAGCATACCCTCCTTATCACTTATCCAAGAATGTCTCGAGTCGTATGCAGACTATGATCAACACTCGCATCGGTGGAACTTGCGGCAAGAAGAAGACCCGACCAAACGTTCCCTCGAAATTAACGAAATGCGCAAACATATTCTGAAGATCGGACATCACCTTGGTTACACCACTAAAGACGATGATTGCATTCTCTGGCTTGACCCTGTTAATCGCCCAGCAGCCCTCTGGTCAATTCAACCTACAGCCGCCCTACGCGTCTTGCTCACCGCATCTCAAAAGCAAGAAGTAAAAACTTATCTAGTAATTCCAGGGAGTCGGGTTAACCTGCTGATGTATAAACTCCAACAATACCCCTTTTTGAAGCAACAGGTTGGAAAGCGCATCCATGTTATCCGTTTTCGCCAAATCCGCTGGCTGGTCTCACAGCCGAACATCCATCCAGATCTTTTTGATGCTTGGTTGAACACCGATCCGATTCAGTACCGCAGTTCGCAATTATCGCTTTGGTAAATTAGCGACCAACCAAAACAAAAACCCCACCGTGCCGTGTGCAGCGAAGTTTTGAACCTGCCTTCGCAGGTGGGTTCCTCCTCAAATGATCCGCCTTGGCTTTCGCCTATCGCGTCACATTTGCAAGATTGGAACCCTTTTTGTGGGTGTTGGCCCAAAACCCGAGCGCAGCATCACGAACACAGTAGGGTTAAATTTCTTATACCATAAAATTCAAGCGCTGAGTAGACTTTTTAGATTAAGATTTTTGCAAATCGGGCGGCAACACAACCTGAATATGCAACTCTTCCAACTGTTTTGCTTCTACAGGCGATGGTGCATCTGCCATCACATCTCTCGCTGCTTGATTTTTCGGAAAAGCAATCACTTCGCGAATATTGGGTTCACCAGCTAAAATCATGCAAATTCGGTCAATACCGGGTGCAATGCCGCCATGCGGAGGTGTTCCATACTCAAAGGCTTCTAGCATGTGACCAAATCGCTCTCGCGCCACAGCAAGGTCCAATCCAATCAATTTGAAGACCTTCTCCTGCAATGCGCGATCATGGATTCGGATTGAGCCACCGCCTACTTCATAATTGTTTAATACCAAATCATATTGCTGCCCACGGGCTTTACTCGGATCTGTATCCAGGAGTGGAATATCCTCTGGCATTGGCGCAGTAAACAGATGGTGACTGGGATCCCATCTCTTTTCTTCTTCATTCCATACCACGTATGGGAAATCAATCACCCAGCAAAAAGCCAAAACGTTTTCATCAATCAAATTCAATTTTTCGGCTAGATGAACCCTTAAGCGGCCAAGTGACTCAAAGACAATTTCATCTTTATCGGCAACAAAAACCAACAGGTCGCCTTCTTCGACTTGCATGCGTTGGAATAGAGCTGCTTGTAACTCAGACGAAAGGAATTTGACAAATGTTGAGCGAATTTCCCCCCCGCGTGGAAAGGCGATATAGGCTAATCCCTTCGCTCCGAATTGTTTCACGTATTCGGTTAATTCATCAATCTGTTTTCGAGTGTAATCTCCACAGCCCTTGACATTGATGCCCCGCACACTGCCACCACTGCGGATGGCTTGCTCAAAGACAGTAAAACCACAATTAGCAACGAGATCACTGACATTGACCAATTCTAGCCCGTAGCGCAAGTCAGGGTTGTCTTTTCCAAATCGTTCCATTGCTTCACGATAGGACAACCTTGGAAACGGCGAAGCCAATAGCCGCTTCTCTGGCACAACGGTTGCCACCAATTTGGTGAACAAATCCTCGGTCAATTGCATTACATCTTCCCGTTCAACAAAAGACATTTCCAAATCCAACTGTGTGAACTCTGGTTGTCGATCGCCGCGTTGATCTTCATCACGAAAACAGCGTGCAATTTGAAAATAGCGTTCTACTCCAGCAACCATGAGCAATTGCTTGAGCTGTTGCGGGGATTGGGGCAATGCATAAAACTCACCTGGATGCAATCTTGACGGCACGAGATAATCGCGTGCCCCTTCAGGGGTTGTCTTAAATAAGATCGGCGTCTCAATTTCCCAAAAGCCGCGCTCATCTAGGTAATCTCGAATAAATTTGACAACTCGGTGCCGCAACTCTAGGTTACGACGCATTTTCTCGCGCCGCAGGTCAAGATAGCGGTATTTGAGGCGTGTATTTTCATCCGCTTCTTCGTCTTTGTTGATCAAGAACGGAGGCGTCTTGGCAGGGTTTAAGACACGCAGGGAATGGGCATCAATTTCGATCTCACCTGTCGATAGAGAAGGGTTCTCTGCTCCAGCCGGGCGACGACGCACTATCCCTTCTACTTGAATCACCCACTCCATCCTGAGAACATCGGCTGCACGGTGAGCATCCGCAGCAGTGTTTGAATCAAAGACGACCTGTGTGATTCCAAAACGGTCGCGCAAATCGATAAATGTAACTCCCCCATGATCTCGCCGACGATGCACCCACCCAGCTAATCTTACCGTTTTCCCAACATCAGTGGTTCTTAATTCGCCACAAGTATGCGTTTTGTACATAACACTCTCCCATAAAAGTAAGTTCATGATGCGGAAAGCTCATCCAGAAACAAAACTTCCCCTTTCTGGATGTTCTCCGGCACGTCAAATAAGACAATTAAAGCTCGACAAGGCCCTTTTCCCGCATTGCGCCAGCGATGTTTCTGATGACCAAGAAATAAAAGGGTATCGCCGGCTTCCAGAAGGTATCGCTCTTGCTCCACTTCATACTCAAGTTGCCCTTCCAAACAATAGACAAATTCATTGCCCGAATGTAACATCATGAAACGCCCACTGCCCCCTCCAGCTTCTAAGGTTAGCAAAAAAGGCTGGATTCCCCCTGAAAATTGTTCGCAAGCTAAGCCTTGCCAAGCCCCTCGGAGAAATGGGATTTGGATATTCTGGTCTCTTTTACAGAAAATCACCTTTTTTTGACAGACCCTATCCTGAAAAAAATGAGTTATGGAAACATTGAGCGCTTCGGCAATCTTATGCAGGGTGCTGATGGATGGAAGGGATACGTTGCGCTCGATACGGCTTAGGGCATTAACCGAGATTCCACTGACTTTAGAAACAGCATGGAGAGATAATTTTCTTTCGATTCGCAAATTCTTGATGCGCGTGCCGATTGCAAATGTCAGTCCTGTCGTTTGCTTGCTTCCCATAACTTGAGACCCAACCCAGCTAAATCAAAGAAACTAAATGAATATTATAACCCGAAATAGGTTGGTTTATGACGTTTGTAATTGGGATTAGAGAAAGATTATCCTTGTGAAATCTGTAACATATACTATACTGATTGTGAATAATCTTTTTCAATACTACTCTTATCAATAAGGGAAAGGGACGATGGATCGTACAGCTTTACCCACTTTCGACCCAGTTCACGATGTCTTACACTACGAAAAAAAACCGCTCGATGTATTATTTACTCCAAAAAATGTTGCCCTCATCGGTGCAACCGAATCGCCCAATACCGTGGGACGAACGGTATTATGGAACTTAATCAGCAGCCCGTTCGGCGGAGCAGTTTTTCCTGTTAACCCAAAACGCTCCAGTGTCTTGGGGATTAAAGCGTATCCATCTATTCTGGATGTTCCCGAACCGGTTGATGTTGTCGTAGTAACCACCCCTGCTCCCACGATTCCGGAAATTATTCGGCAATCTGTCGAAGCAGGCGTGAAAGGCGCAATTATTATCTCCGCAGGCTTCAAAGAAATTGGGGCAGAAGGCGCCGAACTTGAACGTCAGATTCTCGAGCATGCGCGCCGTGGCAATATGCGGATTATTGGGCCAAACTGTTTAGGGGTCATGTGCCCGATCTCTGGCTTCAACGCCACCTTTGCTTCAACCATAGCCCCCAAAGGCTCGGTGGGTTTCATCAGCCAAAGTGGAGCATTATGCACCGCCGTTCTTGATTGGAGCTTGAAGGTCAATGTTGGCTTTAGCGCTTTTGTCTCGGTCGGCTCCATGCTAGACGTTGGATGGGGGGACTTGATTTACTATCTCGGTGATGACCCGAATACGGAAAGCATCGTCATTTATATGGAGACAATCGGCGATGCGCGTGCCTTTATTTCAGCGGCGCGCGAGGTCGCTTACATTAAGCCCATCATTGTCATCAAGCCAGGGCGCACCGCTGGAGCTGCCAAGGCTGCTGCCTCTCACACCGGTTCATTAACTGGCAGCGATGAGGTGCTGGAGGCTGCTTTCCGTCGCAGCGGCGTTTTGCGCGTTAATTCAATCGCTGAATTGTTCTATATGGCAGACGTATTGGCGAAACAACCTCGCCCAAAAGGCCCACGCTTGACCATCCTAACAAATGCCGGCGGACCGGGTGTTATCGCCACTGATGCCTTAATCATGAACGGTGGACAACTAGCTGAACTGAGCCAAGAGACTATGGAGGCTTTGGACCAAATCTTGCCGCCGGTTTGGAGCAAGAATAACCCAATTGACATCATCGGGGATGCCAGCCCAGAACGGTACGCCAAAGCCCTCGAAGTGGCCGCCAAAGACCCCAACAGCGACGGTCTGCTGGTTATCTTGACTCCCCAGGCAATGACCGACCCAACCAAAACAGCCGAGCAATTAGTGCCCTATGCGCAAAGTTTAGGTAAACCAATTTTAGCCAGTTGGATGGGTGGCGAAGATGTCGAAGAAGGTTCGCGCATTTTAACTCGCGCCAAAATTCCGAATTTCCCTTATCCCGATACAGCCGCAAGAATGTTCAATTATATGGCTCAATTTGCTGAAAACCTCGCTAGCTTATATGAAACACCGCCGGCAAATAACACTGACATAACGGCTACTCTCAATAAAGAAGCTGCGGCAAAGCTAATTGATAAAGTTCGCCAGGAAGGTCGCACCTTACTGACAGAATTTGAGTCCAAACAAATCCTGAGTTACTACCAAATCCCAGTTGTTCAAACCCTCATTGCTGAGACCGAAGATCAAGCCGTTCAATACGCCAATCAAATTGGTTATCCGGTTGTTCTGAAACTCCATTCGGAGACGATTACCCATAAAACCGATGTTGGTGGCGTACAGTTGAATCTCCAATCGGAGGACGAAGTGCGCCAAGCCTTTCAGGCAATTAAGACATCCTTACATACGAAAGTTGGCGAAAAATCCCCCGATGGCAAGCGTCATTTCTTAGGAGTAACCGTTCAACCCATGATTTCGCCTGAGGGCTACGAAGTTATCTTAGGCAGTAGTGTTGATCCTCAATTTGGACCGGTCTTACTGTTTGGCTTGGGAGGTCAACTAGTAGAAATTTTCAAAGATCGTGCTCTTGGGCTTCCACCCCTCAACGCCACCTTAGCCAGACGCATGATGGAACAGACGAAAATCTACAAAGCCCTCAAGGGGGTGCGAGGCCGCAAGGCTGTTGACCTTGGCGCCTTAGAGCAATTGTTGGTGCGCTTTAGTCGCTTGGTCACCGATAATTTATGGATCAAGGAAATTGACATCAATCCTCTCTTAGTCTCTCCGGATCGAATTGTAGCCCTTGATGCACGCGTTGTAATTCACGATCCCTACCTTAGCGAACAGCAGTTACCTAAACTAGCCATTCGCCCCTACCCAACCCAGTATGTGACCACCTGGACAGATAAATTCAACTGCACCTATACAATTCGACCAACCTTGCCTGAGGACGAACCTCTCCTAGTTAAGTTCCATGAAAATCTGTCTGATCGCACTGTCTATCTGCGCTACTTGCACCCCATGCTGTTGAGCCAACGCGCTGCTCACGAGCGCTTAGCCCGCATCTGTCACGGAGATTATGATCGGGAGATCACCCTGGTTGTTGAACGGGAAGAATGTGAAAGTGGTGAAAGACGAATTGTAGGAGCAGGACGCCTAAGCAAAATCCACTCCCTTGATGAAGCCCGCTTTAGTATCCTCATCAGCGATTTATACCAAGGAAAGGGGATCGGGACAGAGCTAATGAAACAAATCCTTCGCGTAGCAAAGGAAGAAAAGTTACGCCGCATTGAGGCAATTATTACACCCGACAATGAGGCAATGAAACACTTATTTACGAAAATGGGTTTCAACATCCGTCCAATCAACGAACATAAACATCTCTGCGCTGAAATGTTTCTATAAACATCGTTGCCTAAACATCGCCCTTATATGGGACGGGTTCTCTTCAAACAGAGAACCCGTCTCTTTATAGACCCAGACAAACCTAGATTTCTCTCATAACATCACCCGTTTTTTATTTTCTAATCACCCATCCAATACATGGCTTCGTTTCTTTGAGTGATAAAATTGCTCCGGCTGTTCTGACGGTTTTTTCAGGGTGACCAAGAGTCCCTGAAACATCGGCGAACACCGGCTGAATTAATTATGAAACTGCTTAGGAGTTTAGGATGGATTTGATAAAGAAGTATTTATCTTACGCTTTTGGACTAGCGATTTTGCTAAGCCTAAGCGCTTGTGCAAATTCTTCTTCTACTGGCTTAACACAATCCACAAGCGCGGATACCGCTTTGGTCAAAACTACAGATCAGATAATCGTAGAGGGCAAAATTGTTCCGAAAACATTTGTAAACCTCTCCTTTCAAGTTAGCGGCAAAGTTAGTGAAATCCACGTCAAAGAAGGTGATCAAGTCAAAAAAGGGGATGTCCTGATCAGGTTGGGGAATCGCGCAGAAGCCGAAGCCGAAGTTGCTCGCGCCGAATTAGACGTTCTCAACGCACGCCAAGCGCTGGATAATCTCATCAAAGATCATCTCATCCAACGTGCCAGAGCCCTCGAAGCGGTTGCCAGAGCCAACGAAAAGGTGCGCGATGCAAAATATCAACTAGACAATTTTACCGTTCCGCAGAATCAACAAGGCCTAAACGCTGTAGAGGCAGTCAAACTAATGGAAGAACGCTTAGATCAAGCTCGCCTCGCCTTCGAGCCTTATAAAAACGATTCATTACTCAACGAAACCCGTAAAAAACTCAAGGAAGCACTAGATAACGCCCAGAGCGACTATAACGCAGCAGTCAAAAGGCTTAATTACGAGGTGGAACTCGAAGCTGCCCAAGCTGAATTAAACCAAGCCCTCGATCAATGGGAAACCATCAAGGATGGTCCCGACCCAGATCAACTGGAACTTGCCCAAGCGCGCGTTAAAGCTACAGAACAAGCGCTGCAAGCCGCACAAACCCGCTTAGAGAACTTAGAGCTTCGAGCCACGATTGATGGGACGGTAGCCAAAATTGATTTAGTAGTTGGCAGTCAAGTGTCTCCTAATGTGGTGGTTATTACCCTAGCGGACTTCTCTGCTTGGTATGTAGAGACAAATAATCTCACTGAGCTTGAAGTGGTGAAGATTGAACCCGCACAATCGGTTCTAATTGTTCCCGATGCACTGCCTGAACGAACTTTGCAAGGGAAAGTGGAAAAGGTAAGTCAAGTTTTTGAGGAGAAAAACGGAGATATTACCTATACCACCAAAATCCTCTTAGTGGATAGCGATCCTCGTCTGCGCTGGGGGATGACAGTTTTAATAACATTCCAAAACGAAGAAAAGTAGTTTAAAATCCGAGGTATCCTATTGGCATTCAAGCTTGTTTGTGGAGGTATTCTTGCTTAGCATACAGAAATTTACCAAAATGCTTGGCTTATTTCTGCTCAACGGGGTTGTTCTTGTAGCGGTGAGTTGCGCAATTTATTTGGGTTGGTTACGCCTTACTCATCAATCGTTTCCTGTGTTAGCATCCGACGCGACCCCCGTAGAGAGCGCATCGGCCCCATCATTTTCAACAAGTTCGGAGCCAATCCCACCCTCTCTGCCCAATGCCAACCCACAACAACAATTTGCTGAACGAACGATCTCCCGTCACGCAACCTATTTCACGATTATCCCTGATCGATCTTCAACAGATGTCATTACCTATACAGTCAAATCGGGAGACACCCTTTTCACGATCGCTGAACGGTATAAAATCCAACCAGCCACGCTATTATGGGGCAACTACGAGGTACTACAAGATAACCCTCATTTCCTAAAACCCGGGCAAGTATTAAATATCCTTCCGGTAGATGGCACATACTATCAATGGCAAGAAGGGGACACCATTGAAAAAGTAGCTCAATTCTTCAAAACAGATGCAAACAAAATCGTGGAATTTACCGGAAACAATATTGATCTTACAAAAATCAACGAACCGAATTCGGGGATTGAACCCGGCACTTGGATCGTTGTTCCAGGGGGCAAACGCGCAATTAAAGATTGGGGACCTCCAGCAATCACCCGCAAAAACCCGGCTTCGGCGCGTTTTTATGGCTCCGGTTCATGTGGCGAAGTTTACGAAGGCGCAGTAGGATCAGGCAGTTTCGTTTGGCCGACAACCGAACGCACCATTTCAGGTTATCAGTATGATCCAGTCGTCCATCCCGCCATTGACATCGCAGGACAGATCGGCAATCCGGTCTTTGCCGTAGATACAGGGGTGGTGGTTTACTCGGGTTGGAGCGACTTCGGTTATGGTTACCTCATTGTGGTTGACCATGGAAACGGCTGGCAATCTGCTTACGCTCACTTGAATTCCGTTGCTGCTGGTTGTGGAGTCAGTGTCTTTCGCGGGGGCGCTATCGCAACCTTAGGCAATTCCGGTAACTCAACCGGACCTCACCTTCACTTTGAATTAATTTACAATGGAGTAAAAGTCAACCCGCTTGAATTTATACAATAATCACAATGGACTGTTTTGATCTGGATAAGAATTCTCTTTTTTCATCTGCATAATTTTGGATAATCGAGTACAATTCTTTATATCCTAAATTTGGAGGTTCCCAAATGTCTAATCAATATTCGTCCGAAATCACCAGCGATGACAAATTATGGGCAGCGTTGGGTTACATTTTCTCTCCCCTTATCCCAATTATCCTGCTCCTTATGGAAGATAAGAAAAATCGACCTTTCATCAAATTTCATGCAGTTCAATCTATTGCAGCACTTGTCGTGATCTTTATCCTTGCCACCGTAACCTTCGGCTGTGGTTCAATTGTTGTCCTCGCCATGTTTTACTGGGCATATAAAGCTTACCAAGGCGAATACGTCGAAATTCCTGTCATTACGAATTTCATTAAGAACCAGGGTTGGGTCTAGATGAAAGCAGGGCTTTTCAATATCGGAAAGCCCTGCTTTTGTGCCTCAACCTACACAAAGCCAACGATTTATTATATAATCCACAGTAGAAAGTGAATAACACTGCAGGGGAGAGGCTCAAGAATGAGCGCCGAAGGGGCAAGTTCAGTCGATCGGCTAGCTGAACGAAACTCTCAGGCAAAAGGACCTTGCAGTAGTATCCTCTGGAAAGCCCAGCTAGACTTCCTCTCTAGTTGGCACCGACGGGGCAAACGGAAATTCAGGTTCCGTGAATCTCTCAGGTCGATACGACAGAGGCGCACGAAGGATTTTCGTGCGCCTTTTTCTATGATCATCCCAAACAAATTTTTCAGGAGGTACCCATGAATATCCCATCTGACTTGAAATATACGAAAAATGACGAATGGATACGCGTCGAAGGGACTCAAGGCACCATTGGCATTACCGATTATGCCCAAAGCCAGCTCTCCGATATCGTCTTTGTTGAGATCCTCGTCAACGAAGGAGATGAAGTGAAACAAGGGGAGACTTGCGCCACTGTAGAAAGTGTAAAGGCTGCTGCCGATGTATATATGCCCGTTAGTGGAAAAGTGATCGCTACGAACCAATCACTGCCCGATAAGCCAGAAACCATCAACAGCGACCCTTATGGCGAAGCTTGGATGGTTAAGATTGAAATAACAAATCCTTCAGAAGTCGATCAACTTTTGGATGCCGCTGCGTATCAAGCCCATTTAGCAGAAAAAGAGTAGGAGGAGCGATGTTTCTTCCCCATACAGACAGAGAACGGCAAGAAATGCTAGCCGTTATCGGCGTAAAAAGCATTGAAGAATTATTCACTGCCATCCCAGAAAAATATCGCTTTCCAGACCTGAAATTGCCTTCTGGGCTAACCGAGATGGAAGCACAGGAGGTTCTATCCGACTTAGCCTCATGGAATGACAACCTTCAAGAAATGATCTGCTTTTTAGGGGCGGGAGCTTATCATCACTATGTACCGGCTGTGGTGGATGCAATCATCCGCCGTGGAGAATTTCTCACCGCCTACACCCCCTATCAAGCAGAAGTCTCTCAAGGAACTTTACAAGCCATTTTCGACTATCAAAGCCTCATGACCGCTCTCACCGCAATGGATGTCTCCAATGCCTCGCATTATGATGGCGCAACCGCTGTTGCTGAAGCGGTCACAATGGCAAACGCCCACTTTCGCGGGAAACGCAACAAAGTTATCCTTTCCCCAGCCTTGCACCCCCATTATCGCCAGACGATTAGAACTTACCACGCCAACACCGGCATCGAATTTGTCGGAGACGAGCCGGAGGCCGATCTCCAATCACACCCTCAGCAACTAGCCGACCACTTAGATACGAACACCGCTTTGGTTATCGTCCAATACCCTGATTTCTTCGGACGCATTTATGACTACACTGAATTAGCTGCAAAAACTCACCAAGCTGGAGCACTTTTCGCTGTTTCGGTGAACCCGATTGCATTGGGCCTGCTAAAAGCGCCCGGCGAATTCGGGGCTGACATCGTCACTGGTGAAGGACAACCCTTAGGAATCCCTCTCTCTTACGGTGGGCCCTATTTAGGAATTTTTACCACGAAAAAAGAATTCGTCCGCAAAATGGCTGGCCGTCTGGTTGGTGAAACGGTAGATAACCGCGGGCAAAAAGCTTATGTCTTGACCCTCACCGCCCGTGAACAGCACATTCGCCGTGAAAAAGCAACTTCAAACATTTGCACCAATCAAGGTTTGATGGCGTTAGCTGCAGCCGTTTATCTCAGCTTGGTGGGTAAACATGGTCTCCGTCAGGTAGCCGAGCTTTGCTACCACAAAGCCCATTACGCCGCCCAGCAAATTTCTGCCATCGAGGGATTCTCGCTCTGGTCTTCGGAACCGTTCTTTCATGAGTTTGTCGTCCGTACCCCAATTCCGCCCGCAGAGCTAAATGAAAAGTTGCTTGAATACGGGATCATTGGCGGCTACGACCTCGAAAAAGATTATCCATCTTTGAAAAACCATCTAATGTTTGCCGTGACTGAAATGAACAGCAAAGAAGAAATTGACTATTTGGTCACGACCCTTGCGGAGGTGAGTCATGCCTGAACCCGATCTGTGTGAAATTTCTGTCCCCAATCGAATTGGATTTCGCTTTCCCGGCTTAGACGTTCCTAAATCCGAGCTACCTAAGGGGTTGGTTCGCGAAGTCCTACCGCTCCCTGAACTTTACGAAGTAGATGTTGTGCGCCGGTACACTCGCCTTTCGCAGCTTAACCATGCGATTGACACCGGCTACTATCCGCTGGGGTCTTGCACGATGAAATACAACCCGAAAATTAATGAGGATATGGCAAGACAGCCGGGCTTTGCTGCTGTACATCCGCTTCAGCCGATTCAATCGGTGCAAGGCTGTTTGGCTCTCATGTACGACCTTCAAGAGTGGTTGAAAGAGATCGGTGGCTTTGCGGGAGTCACGCTTCAACCGGCTGCTGGCGCACAAGGAGAGCTGACCGGCATTCTCATCATCCGCGCTTACCATAAAGACCGCGGCGATCACAAGCGAACCAAAATTTTAATCCCCGACTCTGCCCATGGCACCAATCCTGCCACTTCTGCGATGAGCGGGATGACGGTGGTAGAAATCAAATCCGATGAACGCGGCAACGTTGATCTAGAGGCATTGAGAGAACAATGTGATGATACCTTAGCCGGCATTATGCTGACGAACCCAAACACGCTAGGTTTATTTGATGAGCATCTTGAAGAAGTCATCCACATGGTTCACGAAGCGGGCGGTTTGGTTTACGGAGACGGTGCCAACATGAATGCACTGCTTGGAATCCTGCGACCCGGCGACATAGGCATTGATGTTCTCCATTACAATCTGCACAAGACCTTTTCTACCCCGCATGGTGGCGGTGGCCCCGGTTCAGGACCCGTTGGTGTCCGTTCCCATTTGGTTGATTTCTTGCCCTCGCCCATTGTAACCATCACCGATGAAGGCGACGAAGAAACGCCACCAATCTACGGCTTTTATTCGCCGCCAAAATCGATTGGACGGGTCAAATCGTTTCATGGGCACTTTGGTATGATGGTCCGTGCTTATACCTACATGTTAATGCACGGTAAGGAGGGATTGCGAAAAATCTCTGAACACGCGGTTCTCAATGCCAATTACCTCCTTGCTCGCTTGCGCCATGTCTACCATGTGCCGTATGACCGTATCTGCATGCACGAATTCGTTGCCGAAGGTCACTGGGAGGACGCACCTGAAATCCGAGCATTGGATATCTCCAAACGTCTCATGGACTTCGGTTTCCACCCGCCAACCAATTATTTTCCCCTCATCGTCCATGAAGCGCTCATGATCGAGCCAACGGAGACCGAAAGCAAACAGACCCTAGACGCTTTTGCCGACGCTTTGATCACAATTGCCCAAGAAGCTCGCACCAACCCAGAAATCCTCAAAACAGCTCCGCACCGTACGCCGGTGGGTAGAGTGGACGAAGTGAAAGCTGCCAAAGACTTAATCCTCTCTTGCGGCGTTAGTGTGGAGGAAGAAGAGTAAACCTCTAATCTCTCAGAAGCGCCAATCTTCCGCAGAGAAGTTTTCTCTGCGGAAGATTATTTTCGTGGATGTTTGACAAAAAACCCCTTAAACTGAAGTAAAATAAACCCTTGTTCGAAGATGAAACGATCAGAGCGTTTTTCATTTGTCAAACCCCGTAAAACGGTTGAAGTAACCCTGCCAGATGGGCGGACGATTCGCGGTCCACGCAACGCCCCAATTCGAGATTTTTTTGAACTGTTAAAAGAAGACAACTTGCCCCCTATCGTCGGAGCCATCGTCAACGACGAACTGCGCGAACTGACCTATCCGATCAAAATGGACTCAACCGCCCGGCCGATTACGATGGGCGAAGCGGATGGTATGCGCATCTACCGTCGTTCTCTAACCATGTTGCTCGAAACCGCCTTTCATAAACTCTACCCCGATGCTTATCTGACAATCGACCATTCGGTTTCCTCCGGTGGTTATTTTTGTCAGGTCTTTAACCGCCCACCCTTATCCGATGCAGAATTGCAAAGCTTAGAACAGACCATGCGCCGCCTCGTGGAAGCCGATCTGCCCTTAATCCGTACCGAAATCCCACTTCATGAGGCAATTCAATACTTCGCTTCAATCAATGCAGACGATATGGTTCGGTTACTCAAGTGGCGGCGCAAACCGTATGTTACCCTTTACGAACTGGATGGTTTTCGCGATTACCACCATGGGTATATGGTGCCAACCACAGGATACCTACAGTGGTTTGCTCTCAGTCAAACCGATGGTGGTTTTACGCTTCGCTTTCCGAGACGCCACGCTCCCACTCAACTGCTTCCCCTTCCAAGCTATTCCAAACTGCTTGAAGCCTTTCGACAATACGGAGACTGGTTAGAGCGATTGGGCATTGGCAATGTTGGGGCTTTAAATGACGCCATTGAAGCCAATCGCGCTGCTGAGATCATTCTCGTGTCCGAAGCGTTGCACGAACAGATGGTCTCCAACATCGCCTCCATGATTTTAGAACGTCAAGGGCAAGTGCGCGTCATTTTAGTTGCCGGCCCGTCCTCCTCAGGTAAAACCACCTTTTCTAAACGTCTAGCGATTCAACTGCTGGCGCGTGGATTGGCACCATTTCCTCTTGAGATGGATAACTATTTTGTCAACCGCGAAGACACGCCTCGCGATGAACAGGGGAACTATGATTTCGAGTCGGTTGACGCCCTAAAATGGCAACAATTAGATGAAGATTTGTCAAATTTGATTGCCGGGCGTGAAGTTCAGCTTCCTCGCTACGATTTCAAAAGCGGGACAAGCCAGCCCGGAGACATCGTTCAATTATCCCCCAACCATATCATCATTTTGGAAGGAATTCATGGGCTTAACCCGAAACTATTCCAATTTGTCCAAGAAAACCAAATCTTTCGCATCTATGTCTCTGCCTTAACCCAATTAAACTTAGATCGGCATAACCGAGTGTCCACCACGGATACGCGGTTAATCCGCCGCATTGTGCGTGATTCGCGCGAGCGCGGTTATAACGCGCAACACACCATCCGTATCTGGGAATCGGTACGTCGAGGCGAAAAACGGTATATCTTCCCGTATCAGAACAACGCCGATGTGATGTTTAACTCGGCTTTGGTCTACGAGTTATCCGCCCTCAAACCCCTTGCCGAGCCATTGCTACGTCAGGTTCCTCACGGCACTCCAGAATATATTGAGGCAAAGCGCTTGCTTGCCTTTTTAGAGTGGTTTTTACCCCTTGAAAGCACACTCGTCCCCGATAACTCTATTCTGCGAGAATTTATTGGGGGTTCGATATTACGGGAATTCAAACTTTGGAACAACCACAGACCATTACCAACATCTTAATTAGGAAACCTTGTTTCAACCATGTTTGAATTTCATTTACACGCTAGTGATGGAAATGCTAGAGTTGGATCATTCTCCACTCCGCATGGAGATATTCTCACCCCTGTTTTTGCTCCGGTTGGCACGCAAGCGACCGTAAAATCCCTGACCCCGAAACAACTGCAAGAAATTGGGGCTACTTTAGTGCTGGCAAACACGTATCACCTCTTTCTACGCCCGGGCGATGAACGCATTGCCCGACTCGGGGGTTTGCACAAATTTATGAATTGGGAAAAACCCATCCTCACCGACTCGGGTGGCTTTCAGGTGTTTTCCTTAGCCCAAATCAATCAAATTGACGAGGACGGTGTAACCTTCAAAAGTCATGTAGATGGCTCCTTGCAACGCTTAACCCCGGAAAAATCGATCGCCATTCAAGAAAATTTGGGGGCGGATATCATCATGGCCTTTGACCAATGTCCTCCTCCTTACGATCGAGAAATCAATCAACGCGCCATAGCACGCACCCATGCCTGGGCAGAACGCTGCCTAAAGGCAAAAACTCGCCCCGATCAAGCTCTATTTGGCATTGTACAAGGAGGAGTATTCGAGGATCTACGCACAAAATCTGCTCAGTTTATCGCCTCCCTCAATTTACCCGGCAACGCTATTGGTGGCCTATCGGTAGGGGAGACGAAAGAAGAAATGTTTCGAATCCTAGAGTTGACCAACGAAATTTTGCCAAAAGACAAACCCCGCTACCTCATGGGCGTTGGCACACCCTATGATATCGTGCAAGGCGTAGCGCGCGGCATCGATATCTTTGATTGCGTCTTACCAACCCGCTTGGCTCGTCACACCACCGCCTTGCGCAGAAAAGATCGCCTCAATCTAGTCAACGCCATCTACGCCGAAGACCCACAACCCATTGATGCAACCTGTGAGTGCTATACCTGCCAAAACTTCTCTAGAGCCTATCTCCGTCATCTGATTCTTGCCAAAGAAATGTTGGCGGCTACCTTGCTTTCCATTCACAATGTTTTCACGCTGATCAAACTAACCCAAGAAATCCGCCAAGCCATCTTCAACAAATCATTCCATACCCTACTAGAGGAATTTCAATCCCCATGACCCTTTTTCAGTCCATCTTGCTTGGTATTCTACAGGGGTTGACCGAATTCATCCCCATCTCCTCATCCGCCCATTTAGCACTCTTGCCTTATTTTTTTCAGTGGCAAGTCGCACCTGACATCGATTTTATCTACAACATTTTGGTGCAATTTGCAACGCTTGGGGCAGTCTTTGCCTACTATTGGAATGATCTTTGGACAATGTTCCAATCCCTGATACTAGCTCTGACAAAACAGAGTAAGGAACGATCTCCGGAAGTTCAGCTCGTATTAGCATTAGTCGTTGGGACATTGCCGGTAATTGTGATCGGTTTCCCCCTTAAAGACCTGGTCGAAGAAGCGTTCAACCAACCCCTATGGATTGGCTGCTCGTTATGCCTGACTGCTTTGCTTTTGTTCCTCGCCGAGAAACGCACGAGCACTGGTCTTCATAGCCATTCATTAACGCTCCTTGATGCTTTGGTGATTGGTGTTTGGCAAACTTTAGCCATCTTCCCCGGTATCTCTCGGTCAGGCGCAACCATTGCAGGAGGACTGTTTCGGAACTTGGACCGCCAACAAGCCACACGCTTTTCGTTTTTACTATCCATCCCTGCCCTGACTGGCGCAGGATTGGTCTCGCTAGTCGATCTCAGCCGCTTACCGAATCCCACCCAATACCTCCCAATTATTTTGCCGGGCTGCTTGGTTGCCCTGTTGGTTGGGTATCTTTCGATCTATTGGCTGGTCAGGTTCGTCCAAAACCGCCCGCTTTATATCTTTTCTGCATATTGTTTGATTTTAGGTATAATCGTTATCCTGAGTGTGGTTTTCTGAATGTTTTGATTTATTAACCATTGGTGTGAACTCAACATGAGAATTTTATTTATTGTCAATCCCATCTCTGGACGGGGTGCTGGCGAACGGGCTATCCCCCACATTCAAAAATTGATCGATCAAAACCGCCTAAACGCTGCCATCATCGTCACCCAATACCCTGCTCATGCCATTGAGATTGCGTCCAAAAAAGCAAGCGAGTTCGATATTCTAGTTGCCACAGGCGGCGATGGGACATCGAATGAAGTCATCAACGGCCTAATGCAAGCAAAGTCTCAGGGGAGCCAAATACCTGCCCTAGGAGTCCTAAGCGTTGGCCGAGGTAACGATTTTGCTTTTGGAATCGGAGTGCCCAAAGGATTAGAAAAAGGTTTTGAAGTTTTGCTGAACCATCAAGTACGTTCAATCGACATTGGATTGATTCAGGGCGGTGATTATCCACAAGGACGGTACTTTGGCAATGGAGTGGGAATAGGCTTTGATGCTGTGGTCGGGTTTGTTGCAGCTCGTAGCCGCCTTACTGGTTTTCTTTCGTATATTGTCGCCGCCATTAAAACAGCCTTTATTTACTTCACCGCACCAACCTTAGAGCTTCAACTTGATCACAAAACCCAAACGATCTCTGCCCTGATGGTCTCAGTGATGAATGGCAGACGCATGGGTGGAGGCTTTCTGATGGCGCCACGCGCCCTGAATAACGATGGGTTATTCGATGTATGTATCGCCCAAGAAGTTCCCAAAGCCCAAATTTTCGCCCTCATTCCTCACTTCATCCGCGGCTCACAAATCTCCCAAAAAAGTGTCCTCTTTGAACAAACGAAAACCCTTCAGGTAACAGCGCTCAAAGGCTCCTTGCCAATACATGCAGACGGAGAGACCATCTGCACCGAAGGAAAATCCGCCTCAATTCAAAATCTGGCGAATGCCCTTCAGGTTATCGTGCCAAAATGATCCCGCAAACCGTTGCTTCTCCCATCACCCGCTTTTTGAACTTTGTCATCAAGCAAGGCAGCTCAATCGTCCTCGATATCGAAGCCTACGAACTCAACAAAGTTCCCCGTACTGGTCCGCTAATTATCGCCACAAACCACGTAAACTTTATTGAGGTGCCGGTGGTATACACCCATCTTCAACCGCGCCCAATCACGGGTTTGGTAAAAGTTGAGACCTGGAACAATCCCCTGATGGGCTTATTATTTGACCTGTGGGATGGCATTCCTGTTCGGCGCGGCGAAGCCGACATTACGGCTGCCAAGCGTTGTCTGCAAGCCTTGAGAGAAGGAAAAATTGTCGCCATTGCACCAGAAGGCACTCGCAGCGGAGATGGGCGGTTAAGAAAGGGCAATGCTGGCATCGTCTTTCTTGCTTTAAAATCACATGCTCCAATTCTACCGCTTGCATTTTACGGTGCTGAGCAATATTTGCAGGACTTGCGAAGTTTCAATAAGATACCCTTTCGTGTCCGTGTCGGTCAACCTTTTATCATCGATGTTCCCAACGAACCCATCAATCAAAAAATTCGCAACCAGATTACCGATGAGATTATGATTCAAATTGCCCTGCTATTGCCTCCTTCCTACCGAGGGTATTATGCGGATCGGGTGCATGAAAAGCCTCAATTTCTCAAACCCATTTCCTTAAACGCCGAAAACAGCTTCCTCTCGAGTCGAAATTGAGCCAATTCACACAAATTTACCCTTCAAAAGCAAAAATTTATCCGTTATACTTAACGCACTATGGACAAAGAAACCTCGAATACACCGCTTCTCCCAGAAATCCCGAAGAAAAAACGGCAACCTGCAAGCGGAAAACCGCTTTTCGTCCTCGCCGTTTATAGCTGGACTTTTCCAATTATCATCATCCTCACCTTTACAGTCGGCTTCCTACTTGGCTATTCGGTCCGTTCTGGCTCAAACTTAGCTCAAGCTGTTCGTCCAACTGTCGCCCAAAGTCAAAATAACTCCGCTCAAAATGAGAGTTCACGTCAGCAAATGCTTGCTCTCCTCGCCAATCAAACCAAGAATTACATCGGTAATGAACAAGCAGCGGTGCGCATGTACGAATTCAGCGATTTTCGTTGTCCGTATTGCGCAAGATACAACCTAGACACCGGAAAGAAAATCTTCACCAATTACATCGATACTGGAAAGGTCTATTTGGGATTTATTCACCTAGCTATTCTAGGTGAAGACTCTGTCAGAGCTGCTATCGCTAGTGAATGCGCTGCAGAACAAGAAAAATTCTGGGAATATCATAATCTCCTGTTTGCCTTGCGCCAGGGTGGAAATAACCCAGATTACAGTAGTGAAACCCTTAAAGGTCTGGCGAAAGAGCTTAACCTAGATATAGAGGCTTTCTCTGAATGTCTCGATACCGCCCGCTATTCCGCAACCGTGCTTCAACAAACCCAATTCGCCCGACAACTGGGCTTAACCAGTACACCCTCCTTTTTGATTAACGGTAAAGCGGTTATCGGGGCTCAGCCTTACGAGGTATTCGAAGGAATCATCGAGGAAGCCTTAAAAGACAGCGCTCAATAGGTTTACGAAGACACTTGTAATACCTTAGCACCTTTAATTCTGCGATTCTTCAAGTCTAAAAGCGCTTGATTTGCCTGCTCAAAAGGATAGATTTGGAACTCAGGGCGAATATTCTCTTGGGCAACCCTTTCTAAGCACTCCAAGACGTCCTGGCGGGTTACATTGGCAACACTTTTTATTTCTTTTTCCATCCATAACTGAGATGGATAATCGAGCTGCGCCAAGAGGTGACGGTCAACGTCTTCTTTTCTGATCGCATTGATAACTAAACGGCCACCAGGAGAGAGATTCCGCAGAGCTTCTAGGATAGGTTTCCAAGCTGGTGTCGTGTCGATGATCGCATCCAGTGATTTAGGAGCAGTCTCATCAATCGCACCTGCCCAAACCGCTCCCAACTGCAGGGCAAATTCCCGTTCGGCTGGGCTGCGAGAGAAAACATAAATCTCACTGTCCGGAAACATTGCTTTGGTCATCATCAACACCAGATGGGCAGAAGCGCCAAAACCGGTCAAGCCTAATCGCATCCCATTTTTGAGCTGAGTCAACCGTAGAGAGCGATAGCCAATTGCCCCTGCACATAACAACGGAGCAGCTTGATAGGCACTTAAGGGTTTGGGTATCGCATAGGCAAAATCTTCATTGACGACCATATATTCCGCATACCCGCCGGCTGCATCACGCCCGGTTGCCTTAAACTCAGCACACAGGTTCTCCTCGCCTCGCAAGCAATAGACACACCGTCCACAAGCTTCGTAGATCCATGCCACACCAACACGATCACCGATTTGGAATTTGTTAGCTTGTTTTCCTTTTTCCACCACCTGTCCCACGACCTGATGTCCAGGGATGATCGGTAACTGAGGTGGTGCGGCTCTACCCTCGATTTCGTCAATCTCCGTATGACAGACTCCGCAGGCTTCGACTTTGAGCAAAAGCTGTTTGTCATCGGGTTGTGGAATTGGCAAATCAACCATTGCCAAAGGAAGTGAGCCATTCTCGATTTTGGCGATTCGTTCAATTAACCAAGCTTTCATTCGCTCCTCCACAATTGTGAATGGTTCAAAGCATCAGTTTTTACAAGGTCCGCCAGTAATTTCGGTGCCGTTTATACCAGGTTACCCCAATTGCTTCCATATCAGACTTGCTAGCTAAGTTTTTTTCGTCTACTTGAACCACCTCAACATGCTCAAAAGGATACCGACGTATCGTCTTCTGTAATTCAAGATAGAGGATGACATTCGCTCCCGAACCCCAATACTCGGGGAGTAGACCCGCTCCGTTGACATTCAACCATTTTGTCCTTCTCTTTTCCAAGAGCAACCAAAACCACCCAAATGGCATCAGTTTGCCCTTTGCCTTCTGGAGCCCACGCGAAAGGTCGTGGTAGGAAAACAGGAACCCAATCACACTCTCACCTTTCATCACTACTTTCACCAGAGGAGGATCAGCGATACTAATGATCGAGTGCGCAATCATCTCTAATTCTTTCTCGGTAGGGGGAACAAAACTATAGTTACTGGCAAAGGCTTCAGCGTGCACGCGTGCCACAATTGGAATCCACTGTTTCATCTCTTTTTTGGAAGTAAAATTCTTTACCCAAAACCCTCTTCTTGCCTGAACTTTCTCAGCTATACGAATTACCCTTTCGGGAAATTGGTGATCTGCTCGGACATAACCGGATAAATGATCGGTATCCTTCTCAAATCCTGCGGCTGTGATGAGGCGATCATAGTAGGGATAATTATACGGCATTGATAAGGCTGGCAAGCGATCAAACCCTTCAACCAGCACTCCCCCTGCCTGAGAGCCTAATAATCCTTTCGGCCCAATCACCCTTTCCAATCCTCGTCGTTTTGCCCATTCAAAAATCGTCTCGAATAGAGCATTCGAAACTTGTTCATCCTCGATTGCATCAAAAAAACAGAAAATAGCGTCTTTCGTCTTGCGAAAATGATTATGCCGCCGATTTTCTTGCACACCAATCCGTCCAACGACTCTGTTCTGATCTAAAGCCAAGAAAAACTCTGCTTGAGAGTGCTCATAGAAAGGATGTCGCTGAGGATCAAGATTCTTTTGCATTTCATCCCAAAGTGGAGGCACCCAGTAGGGAGAAGAGCAGTACAACTCAAAGGGAAAAGCAATAAACCGTCTCACCCACTCGCGTTGGTTGAGATCGACTTTTATGATTTGCATAAGGTCTCCTTGGATTAAGGTTTATGGCGTAGGAGTCACGGTAGGAGTTTCGGTTTGGGTTGGCACAGGTGTACTGGTCGACGTTGGAGTAAAGGTTGGGGTAGGAATTAACGTTTCGGTTGGGGTGGGGGTCGAGGTAGGGGTTGGAGTTGGAACTTGGAGAATCACTTGAATTTTCTTTTCTGCGTACGTATCTTTCTCGCTCTGAACGATCAAGCGCAAGGTAACCAAGCCGTTTGGCAATTCAGTCAGATCCCAACTAACAACTGGGTCATTCGGCTGAGCCGGAGTGTTGCTCCTTACAATTGTCGTCCACTCCTTCGGATCGGCGCCAATACCAAAATCCAATTGAAAGGATTTGAACCATTGTGTAGCGTCTGCCCAAAGATAGATATCGACAACGGAACGGGTAATCGTATCACCATCCTTTGGTGAAATAAATTCCAGCTTTGGACGTGGGTCATCGGCTTTACACTCCCGCTCCGGCACAAAGCGAATCTTTTTCTCAAACCCGTTCTGTTCAGCCCACCGTTTTCCATCAGGGTCTTTTTGAATCCATTGTTTTGCAAATGGATCGGTCACATTGAGCACAAATTCCTCTTTTGTAAATTCTGAGCAAACCGCAGAAGCTTTCAATCCAGTCCAGGTGTCAATGCTTGCCATTTGCCACAAATCCTCCTCTTTCGGGAGCGGCGGTTGATCGGCAGCAAAAATTTCTGTGGTTTGTTTGGGACACCATTGGGAAGGTTCTGTTCCAGAAACAGCACAAATGACCTTATCAACAATGCCGGCTGGACGTACAAACGGTGTTACTTTACCGCCGGTTAATTTCGGCACCGCAGATTGCATAAACTCCGACCAAATCGGTGCCGCTCCACTGATGCCGCTCACATCGCTCATGGGCGTATAATCTGCGTTGCCCACCCAAACGCCTACGGCAAGGTCGGGTGTGTAGCCCAACGTCCAATTATCTCGAAAATCATTGGTCGTGCCGGTCTTTGCAGCCGCTGGAAACGGAAGATTGAGCGGCGAATTTCGCCCAAACATCGCAGCGCGCGCTTCGTTGTCAGATAAGATCGAAGTGATCAGAAAGACATGCTCCGGACGTAACACTTGTTGAACCGGACCACGTGGTGCTTCGTACACCACATTTCCGTCATGATCCAAAATCTTGCTAATTGAAATCAAAGGCGTTTTTCGGCCCATATTGGCTAAGGTTGCGTAAACATGGGTCAATTCCAGCAAGGTAACTTCCCCTCCTCCTAGCGTAAGGGATAAACCATAATCTTCCCGATTTAGGGTTGTTATGCCCAACCGTCTCGCCATTGCCAAGAATCCATCCTCGCCCGGAAGAAGCGGATCATCATAGATGCCAACGAATTGCAACGCCTTAACCGCCGGCACATTATACGAATTCGCCAGCGCTACTCGCACCGTGACCGGTCCATGAAACTTTTCATCGTAATTTATCGGCTTATAGGGTGGACGAGTATCCTCAGGCCGCCCGGAGGGTGGAAATTCCGAAGGAACATCCCAAATTAAAGTCGCCGGTGTCCAGCCCTTCTCAAAAGCAGCTAGATAGGTGATCGGCTTAATCGATGAACCCGGTTGACGAGGACTAATTGCCATGTTGACCTGTCCGTCAATCGTTTCGTCTTCAAAATCAGCCGATCCAACCATAGCCAGGATTTCGCCGCTAGGTGGATGAATGGCGACTAAAGCCCCACTTTTTACATTCTTATCCTTTAGCCGATCAACTTGTTCTTTGACGAAGCGCTCGGCCAACTGTTGCAATTCACTATCCAGCGTAGTGTAGACACTAAAGCCAGAGCGATAGATGGTTTGTACATCATATTCTGTCTCAAGTTGCTGACGAATGTAATTCACCCAATGCGGATGCTTCATGGGAATATTTGGAGAAGGGAAGGAATAATTGAGCATCTCCTCACGTGCCTTTGTTGCTGTAACCGGGTCAACACAGACGGGTTGCGGAGAATTGCTGACATAGATACACCCTTGTTCCTGACTTACCCGATACATTAAGACCAACACGTCGCTAAAGCGCTTCAGGGTCGCTTCGCGATTGGTATAAATGTCATAAATAGCCGGCGCTTGAGGTAATCCAGCCAAAAATGCTGCTTGAGCTAAGGTTAATTTATCGGCACTGGTGCGAAAATACGTCTCAGCGGCAGCTTCAACACCATAAGCCAAGTTGCCATAATAGTTCTCGTTGAGATAAATCTCTAAAATCTCATCTTTCGAGTAGCGCCGTGTCAGCTCCGCAGCCAGAATCGCTTCCCGCACCTTTCGCTGGTAGGAACGATTGCTGCGTTCTTCGGGGCTAAAAAGCAAATTACGCGCTAATTGCTGCGTTATGGTTGATGCGCCTGAAACAGTATCACCACTGCTGAGGTTTTGATAAAAGGCGCGAAAAATTGCGAAAACATCATAGCCGGGGTGATTGTAATATTCCTTGTCTTCGGTAGCAATCGTAGCTGCCACTAGATAAGGAGAGATTTTCTCTAAGGGAACGTAGGTTCGTCGCCCTGCATTGGGATCCAAAATTTCATAAAGGACATTTCCATTTCGATCAAGGATACGAGTCGTTTCAAACTTTGAAGCCCGATCTCTAAGGTTTTCGATATCGGGTAATTCCTGCAGAATGCGGAAATATTGAACGAGCATGATAGAAAACAAACAAACAACTAGGATCGCACTTCCAAAAAGCGCTAACACAAAGCTGCGCACCAAACAACCGCCAAGCAGACTCCAATCAAAGTTCCATCGTTTTTGGTTCGTTGGTTGCGAGACCTGGGTTGTTGTTGGAATAGACGTTTTTCCCCCGCTGGTAGACTGCGCAAGAGAAGAAGTTCTAGGCTGTGAAGGCGCTTGACGCCCGCCAACTGACATCCGAGCTGCTTCAGGGGAAACTGGATGAACCCGTGTCACGTCCGCTGTGCCAACGCGCGGAGTCACTCGAGTGGCATCCGTGTCTGTTTCAGTAACCCGACGGGGCAAGGGCAGCCCAAATGTTCCAATGGCCGGCGCTGAATGGGGTGGTGTGCTACCTAGCTCAGGGGGCGGGGGTTCAGGAACAACTTCTTTGTCCTTTAAAGTTTCGTCAAGGTCAGGCTGGGGGATGGGTGCCGGTCTTTCGGGCTTGCCCTCCTCGTGCAACTCCTCAAACCACCCCCCCGTCTCATCAGGCTGACCGGTGGGATGGTGGCTAAGCTGACCCGTTGTTAAGTCTTGCGCCTCAATGTTTGGAGACGTCTCCTCATCTCCTTCTGAGATAATCCTCCGAAAGCGTTTGGCGGCATCCGTTTCAGAAGGAGTTTCGAACGACTCGCTCATGCTAGCTCCTTAAGACTTCGGTTTTGAGGCAACCAACACAGACCATTTGCCTTTCATCACCGATTCCGATTGTTGGTTGAGCACAGTTACTTGGATAACGATCATCCCTCCGCCTAAACGAGGCAAGGCTTTGGTCTCAATCACTTCTAATTCGACTTTTAGGGTATCACCAATAAAAACCGGCTTAGTAAACTTCCATTCTTCAATCTCACGAAATGCAAGAACAGTGCCTTCCAGGATACCAGTTCGCATCGCCAAACCACTGGCAATCGATAGACCTAAAAGCCCGTGAGCAATCCGTTGTCCATACGGGGTATTCTTTGAAAACTCCGCATCCGTATGAATTTGGTTATAGTCTCCGGATAATCCAGCAAAGGTCAGCACATCATGCTCAGTAACGGTTCTGCCAACGCTGGTGTAGGTTTGTCCAATGGCAAATTCTTCAAAATAACGGCCGCGAATGTCTATCTTGCTCATCACGTTTGCTCCTTATGGTACGTATTCTAGCACAACCCTTTCTTAATCTCCCTTTTTAGAACACACCAATTTTTAATTCGTTCCGCCTACCTCAAAGTATTGATAAGAAACCAAACAAGCTTCCTAAAACCATCCTACCTATGGAATGTTCGTAAAAAGCTCCAATTTTCATTCTACATAAGGTAAAATTAATTTGTATACTGCCTAAGGTTAGAAACAGCAACGGATGAGTTCTCTAGAAGATCAAACTTTTCTCGCTATTGCCATCATCCAAAGTCAGGACGAACGAAAAACCTGCAACGGATTACAAAAAGCCGGTTTTACATTTGTTAGCATTGCTACCCATGGTGCATGGTTGGGCAGGCAAAATACCACTCTTTTCGTGCTCGTCTCAGAAACACAAATCGCGTCTTTCTTAGAGATCATGCACACTTATTGCCACGAACGCACAGAGTATATTGCTACACCCTTAGAAGGAACTCCTTTGCCAATCCCCATCTCAACCCCCATCACGATTGGCGGAGCAACGGTATTTTTCATCCCGATTGAGTCTTACGAGGAGTACTAACGCATGAAACTCATCATCGCCATCATTCGAGATGTTGATAATGAAGCAGTCTGTCAATCTCTGGTCGGAGCAGATTTTCGCGTTACCCAAGTTGCTTCTACAGGGGGGTTTCTTCGCAAAGGTTCAACGACCTTGATGATCGGTCTTGAGGACGAACGGCTTCAAGAAGCCTTGAAAATCATACGCGAACATACCAGCCAGACTCAAGACCCCAACATGAAGCGCGCCACCATCTTTGTCCTCAATGTGGCTCAATTTACCCAGTTTTGAGTATTTCCCCTTCACGAAATTCAATAACCTGATAAATCCAAACTTCTAAGATTTCCCTGCGCCATAACTGAGGATTAACCCCCATCTTCAGGCAGAGATGATCCAAAAACTTTTCCGTGTCCGGGATTTTGTGCCATACCTGAGGTAAAAATGTTGCCCTCCGCCCACCCCAAGCCAAAACGACTCCATCTTCAAAGGGTTTCAAGAGCTTGGGGAGCTCCTGCGGGTTATTGTAGTTCAACCGTTCTGGTTTTGTTAATACCGAAATTTCTATCTCGATGAGGGGTAATTCTTCTTTGGATACGGGAGGAAATCGAAAATCATGAAAGGCTGCCGCAATGACATGTTCTTTGACATCCTCCACCAAAGGTTGATAGGCTTCAAGCGTACCGACACAACCTCTTAATTCTCCTTTAATTGTCAAAGTTACAAACGTGGCGGCGGGTTGTTGCAGCAGCTCTGAAGGGGGAGGCAGAGTTTCCGATGAAAGAATGCCGAAACGTTCTTGTAAGGTGCGGCGCGCCAACTTTAATAAATACGCTTTATCGCTGTCGCTTAAAGAATGGAGATCCATAAACACCTCCTCATCTTTGATTAAACCATAGTCTTAAAGATTTTGCAGGTTAACTCACCAAAAGATTTACTTTGTCTTTAGACCTATTCAATTTTCTCAGAATAAGATAAAATAGATGAAAGCCACGCGGAACGCGTGGCTTACTTTCCGCCTTCGGCGTGCAAGACGTCCGAGGGCAATCCCGTGGAAAGGAGGCCTTTATGCGTAAATATGAATTAGTTTTTATTGCTCGACCGGATCTTGAGGAGAACGCGTTGGGCGAGGTGATTCAAAAAGTCTCCAACTGGATCACCGAAAATAACGGAAACATTGAAAAGATCGATCAGTGGGGCAAACGCAAGTTGGCGTACCCAATTCGTAAACAAACCGAAGGTCACTATGTTCTGATGAACTTGGCCTTGCCACCGGCGTTTGTTCCTGAACTTGAGCGCAATCTGCGCTATTTGGAACAGGTGATGCGCTTCTTGATTACCCAACAATAATTGCAAGCTTATCTCTGGATAAGCCAAGGAGTGGTTTGGCTGTTCCCTTCGGAGGAAAACGGTATGACTCGTGGATTGAATAAAGTATTCTTAATCGGTCGACTCGGCCGTGACCCGGAGATGCGATATACACCTTCCGGTCGGCCTGTGACAACCTTTAGCGTAGGGACAAGCCGTTCGTGGAACACCTCAGATGGCGACAAGCGTACCGAGACGGAATGGTTCAATGTAGTCGCCTGGGGAAATCTTGCTGAGATTTGCAAGCAATATCTGACCAAGAAAAGCTTGGTATACATTGAAGGCAGATTGCAAAATCGCCAATGGGAGGACTCCGAAGGTGTCAAACACGTTACAACTGAAATCGTCGCCAATGAGATGATCATGTTGGACGATAAAAAGGAAGGCAATCACCATCTAGAAAGTGAATTTACGAGTGAAGAAGAATATCCTTTTTAAGACAGGAGAAGGAACACCGTGAGTACAGATCAACAACAAGTGGAAGAAACGCAAGCGACAACTCGTCGTTTTTATGCTCAACCGAGAATTTGCCTCTTCTGCACCGACCACAATGCGGTCATCGACTACAAAAACGTTGAACTTTTACGGCGCTTTATTAGCGAAGACGGCAAAATTCGGCCCCGTCGTCAAACGGGTACCTGTGCGAAACACCAACGTGAACTCGCCACTGCCATCAAGCGAGCACGGCACTTAGCGCTTTTGCAATTCACCGGCGAGATCATCGCCTAACCCTTCATTCTCGACCTGCGGAATTGAGCCTGTCCCTTGATTCCGTAGGTCAAATCTTTTAACGAGGATAGTTATGGCGCGCAATCCGAAACTTTATTTGCAGAGCAAAAAGCACCAAGCGCGGTTGGAGCGTGAACGACGCACCAATCGAATGATAATCATCGGAAGCATTGTAGCAATTGCATTGGTCATCCTCATCGTAGGGTATGGCATCTTAGATCAAATGGTGTTACGCAACCTTCGTTCCGTGGCGGTTGTCAACGGTGAGAAGATCACCACCAAAGAATGGCAAACAATGGTACGCTTTAGCCGTCAACGCGTCATCAATCAAATGGTCAATATTCTGCAAAACTACCAATTGTTTGCTCAGATTTACGGTAACGATCCGTCCTTCACGTCCTATTACGCTTCTCAGCTTAATCAGCTCCAGCAACAACTTGAGCCAGATTTTATCGGGCAACAAGTTTTGGATAATATGATCGAGACGAAATTGCTGGAACAAGAAGCAAAAAAGCGCAATATCAGCATAAGTGAAGAAGAAATTGACAAGATGATCGAAGAGGTCTTCGGGTATTATCGCGATGGGACACCAACCTCCACCCCTACACAAGTCGAAAGCGCTACATCCACGCTCTCACCTACTCAATATGCTCTAGTTTCCCCCACTCCAACCTCCACAAACACTCCCTTCCCTTCCGCAACCCCAACACTCTCCCTGACAGAGGTTTTTACCGCTACGCAAACCCAAGCCGCCATTACACCAACCTTAACGCCGACAATTACTCCTACTGCTGAGCCAACACTCACTCCCACGCCCTACACATACGAAGCGTTCCAAGCAGAATATCAGGATTTACTCAAAAATTATCAAGAAGATATTCAGCTCAGCGAAGAGGATTTACGCAATATTGTCCGCAATCAATTGCTATACGAAAAAATGCAAGAGGCTATTTTGGCTGAGTTAGGCATATTCCAAGAGCAAGAAGTGATTTGGGCAAGACATATCCTCGTAAACGACGAGACAACGGCGCAAGAAGTGCTGAGCAAGCTCAAGGCTGGTGAAGATTGGACAAGTCTGGCTGCCGAATATTCACAAGACACCAGCAATAAAGACAGTGGCGGCGATTTAGGTTGGTTTCACCGCGGTACGATGGTTGCAGAATTCGAAAATGCAGCCTTCTCCCTGAAGGAAATCGGCGAGATCAGCCAACCGGTCCAAACGCAGTTTGGCTTCCACATTATCCAACTGTTAGGCCGCGAAACACGGCGGCTCTCAGACAGCGAGTGGGAGCAATTCAAGGCAAGTGAATTCCAAAAATGGATATCCGGCCTAAGAGAATCAGCGAAAATCGAGATTGATGAAACCTGGAAGAACCGAGTTGCCTCTGAACCGGCAATTCCACAAGAAGTTCAACAAGCTATCGCTTCCCTTAGCATGACGCTGAATCAACCCATGCAACAACCTACCACCCAACCAACGCCTGAGGGCACGCCTACCCCTTAAGGAATACCGATCCAAACAAGACGTTGCAGCGCTTTCTCACAGAAAACAGAGAGCACGCAACGTCTTGTTAAGTCCTTAGTTGTGTCTATCCGATGACTCGATCTAACTCGTCAAGCTTTAAGCTCATCACTTGACTGGTTGAATCGCGCCCCATGGTAACGCCATAGATAATATCCGCTACTTGCACCGTATTACGGTTATGAGTCACAATGATAAATTGGGTGTTTCGGCTTAGCTCACGTAAAACTTCCTGAAAGCGGCCGACATTCGCTTCATCTAACATCGCATCGACTTCATCCAAAACACAAAAGGGAGTCGGGGATACTTTCAACAAAGCAAATATTAAAGCCACTGCCGTTAGGCTTCTCTCTCCACCTGAAAGCAAGGACAACCCTTGAGTTCGTTTGCCTGGCAAGCGTGCTTCAATCTCAATGCCGGCATTGGTGAGGTCGTCTGGATCGGTTAGGAACAATCTAGCACTTCCCCCTTTGAATAAACGCATAAAGATGGTCTTGAACTCCTCTGCAACAGCTTCATAAGTTTTTAGGAAATCTTGCCGAATGGTTTGATCCAACTGACGAAGTATTTCCAAGATATCTGCTTCAGCCTTGAGCAAGTCAGCAATTTGTTCTTGCATGAATCGATACCGCTCTTTCACCTGTTCATACTCTACTTTAGCTTCTTGACTGACCGGACCAAGACGGCGCAATTGCTGACGGTAACGCCGGATGTTCTCTTCTAAATCAGGTGAAATTTGAAGGACATTGGGTAACGTCTCCACCATCCCTTCAAGCGGTAAAGGACGCTGACCACTGACATCCTCATCGTATTCAAATGCCACCAAGCCAAAATCCTCTTCGATCTTCCGTCGCAGTGCATCAAACCGCTCTTGTTGTCGGGTTAGAGTAATACGAAGTTGAGCAACGGACTGTTCCTGCTGAAGAAGGGAATGCTGTAATTCCTGAATCTCGCCATTGAAAGCCTCAAGCTGAGATTCTTCGCCTTCAATTTCTTGCTTCAAGGGTTCAATTTTTATCAAGAGCTCATTTTGTTTCTGTTGGTTCTCCTGCTCTTGATCCTTCAAGGTAGCTATCTTCGCTTCAATGTCTGTGATTTGCTGCTCCGTGTCCTGCTGCTGCTCTTCAAGGTGCAAGATACGTTGTTTCACGCGTTCAAGTTGCTGTAAACGCTCTTGTGTCCTTTTCCGTGCGCTGCTTAATGAACGCTCTGCCGTCTGTAGATAGGCTTCCCACTGATCCACCTCGCGGATCAATTGTTCAAGCGACACTTCGGCAAGTTGCTGGCTCTGCTCACGGAGCTGAACCTCCAAACGTGGCAGTTGCTGTCCAATCGCTTCAATAGTCTTCTTTTCCGTTTCGATTTCATTTTGCAATGAGATGCTCTCGATTTGCAATTCACCTAACTGCCGAACGATGAGCTCCTGGCGAATCCGCGTTCTTTCAAGTTCTTGATTGCGTTGATTAGATTCTTTCTCGATTGCATTTAACTTTTCTTGTATCCTAGCTCGCTGCTGGTGCAGTGTTGCTTTTTGAGTATGAGTTTGCTCAATTTGTTTTTCTAAATCATTGATTTCTTGATCCAAAGTTGTAATTTGTTTCTCGAGCAGATGAAGCCGTTGACGGATCTCTTGCTTCTCACGTGGGCGACGTAACTTTCCAGCCTCGATTTTCCCGGCGCTGACCATCCAACCTTGCGGATAATACAATTCCCCATTTAGGGTTACCAGAATCGGAGGATCACTCAAAGTGCGTTGATATTCCTGCGCTATCTTTGAATTCTCAACTAATAACACCCGGTAAAAGACCTTCTCCAACACATCTTGATAGGGTGAATCAATCTGGATCAGATCTTTCAGCCATCCGATTGTGCCTTTTTTCGTTAAAGCGGGTACTTCAGTGGAAACAGCTTTTCCTTCTAAGGGCAATAAAACTCCACGCAAGTTTTCCTTAGATAAAAATTCTGCGGCTTTCGCTGCCCGATCCGCATCTCGAATCAAAATCATCTCGGCAAATTCACCTAAATAAGCAGCTACAGCGATTTCATACTCAGGCGGAATATGCAACATCGAACCCAAAACCCCGACGATGCCATTGCGTTCTCGCTGACGATAAAGAGCCTTGACCGCTTGACTGTAGTCCGTCAGAGCTTGATCGGCTTGTTCTAACACAGTCAACTGGGTGGATAATTTCACTCTTTCCGCTTCAAGTTTTGCGCGTTGTTTTTGTTTGTCAATTCTTTGATCGAGTTTGACTTGGAGTTCTTGTTCCAAACGCTCTAAGAGTTGCTGGTAACGATGATAGGTTTCTAGGTGGGTGGCTCTCTCTTGACGGAAGCCCTCAAGCTCTTCTTTCTTGAGCAAAAGCTCTTTTTCCAAATTCGCTACCTCTGCTTCTCTCTCTTTGGAAAGGTTGACCCGTTGGGTTCGCCGCTGCATCAGTTCATGCAGGCGAGCTTCCGACTCGGCATTTTGGCGCAGCAGTGCAGTGTACTGAGCATTGATTGCCTCTAAAGCCGCTTTCTTTTGATTGTACTGCTCGTTTTGCTGGGCAAATTTCTCTCGAGCAACTTTAGTTTGCTCAAAAACCCCTTGATATTCCGCTTCAAGTGCTGCCTGCTCTTGCTGGGCTTCTTGAAGTTTCTCTTCCAAATATTTCTCCTCTTCCCTGAAGCGATTGCATTCCGCCTCGAGGTTCATCCGAGTTGAGCGCAAGGATGAAAGGCGTTCCTCAAACACTGCCAATTGCCGAGCGTTCAGATAGTGAGCCTCAATTAAACGGTTGAGCGCTTGCTGCCATTGGGAGAGTTGCTCTCGTTTGGCATTGGTTTGCAGGCGAATTTGGGAGAGTTCTTCCTCCTTAACTGCCAATTGAATGCGCATCTGGTGAATGGCTTGTTCGCGTTGTTTGACAAATTCTTTTTGTAAAATCAATTCCTTTTGTTCACGGTGCCAGTGATAACCATACCATTCCAACAAAAGCTGTTTGAGCACCGAGCGAACCTGTTCGTATTCTTCCAACCTTTTGACCTGCTTTTCCAAGCTTCTGAGTCTGGGTTCGATTTCGGATAAGAGGTCATAGATCCGTTCGATATTTCTCTTTGTGGCATCCAGGCGACGCAAAGCCTCTTCTCGGCGATCGCGATAGAGACCAATTGCTGCGGCCTCTTCAAATAATTGGCGCCGATCCTCGGCTTTCAGCGCTAGGGCAACATCGACCAACCCTTGCCCGATCACCGTATAGGTCCGTTCCGCTAAACCCGACCTTGCTAACAGCTCATTGACATCCTTTAAGCGAACTCTTTGCCCATTAATCAAATATTCATTTTGACCATCGCGGTACGCACGGCGAGTGATTGCAACCTCGCTAAATTCAATCGGCAACCATTGTTCAGCATTATCGAAAACCATGGTCGCCTGCGCCATCCCCGCTCTTGCCCGTAGCTCTGAACCAGAAAAAATCATATCTTCGGTTTTGCGACCACGCAGCAGGGTGAAAGATTGTTCTCCTAAAACCCAACGGATAGCATCGGCGATATTGGACTTGCCAGAACCGTTTGGGCCAACAATCGCCGTAACCGCCTCACTAAAAACGAATAGCGTCCGATTTGCAAAGGTTTTATAACCCTGCAACTCTAAAGACTTCAACCGTTGAGCCATGCTTACTTATCCAATCCCAAGCATTTGAGTGCCATTTTGGCAGCATTCTTGGAGGCTACCCGTTTGTTTGGACCTTCCCCCTTGCCATAACAGCGATTGCCGATATATACCTCAACTTCGAAGGTTTTTGCATGCTCCGGTCCGCGCACCGAGATAGTCCGATAGGAAGGTGGGCCATATCCGTTCGATTGTGCCCATTCTTGTAAAACGCTTTTGGGTTCACGCTCTTTATTCTGCGCAATGATTTCTTCGGCTGTCTTCTCTACAATGGGCTTTAGGAAGTTTTGTACCGTCTCAATCCCTCCATCAAGATAGATCGCCCCAACCACAGCCTCAAAGGTTGCACATAATAGATTTACCCGCTCTCGCCCCCCTGACTCAACCTCTCCTTTTCCCAACCGCATCATTTCGCCCAAACCCAATTGTCTGGCAAACTCGGCTAACTGCTCTGTTTTTACCAATGCTGAGCGGAGTTTCGTCAAGTCGCCTTCTGCCATTTCAGGGTAATGATGATACACCCAATCCGCCACAAAAAAATCTAACACTGCATCCCCCAAGAACTCAAGCCGCTCGTTATCTTCGATTACTTCGCTATGCTCATTCAAATAGGAACGATGCGTTAAGGCACGTTGTAATAAGTATTCATCTTTAATCGGGAGAGATTGCCTCATATTTCTCCAGTGATTTATATCCAGAACCAGTTAGGATGGCAACAACAGGCTGTTTCATGACATGAACGTGCTTGGTTAGGACTGGAAACACCACCGCCGAGGTAGCTTCAATCATCAAGCCCATACGAGCTGCAGTTTTCATTTCTTCTAGAATTTCCTCTTCATCCACAGCAAAAAACGAGCCACCGCTCCGCTCGACCGTTTGCAAAACCGCATCCCCTCGCAAGGGATACTTGATGCGAATGCCTTCTGCCATCGTTTCCCCTTCCGACACCCACGCCAACCCGGCTGCGCCGTAAGAATGAACTGCCCAAAGCGGAGCACATGCCCGTGCTTGCACGCCATAGATTTGGGGCAAACGTTCGATTTTACCACGCGCAACTAACCACTCAAACCCTAAAGCCACACCCAATAATAACCCTCCCTGGCCAGCCGGTAACACAAGGCTGCCCGGTGCACGGCCGATTTGTTCAAACAACTCTATCGCTAGAGTAGCATATCCTGCCAAATTAAAAGGCATAGAAGCATGGCTAGCGTAACAGGCTGTTGGTGCTGTCTTAGCCTTCAGATCACGCCGTAATGCTTCGGTTACGGCTGATCGAGACCCCTCGATTGGATGAACAACGGCATCCACCGTTTTCATTTGCTCCATTTTGACCCCCGATGCGCTCGCCGGTACGTAGAGATGTGCTTCCATCCCTGCCCGCGCTGCATATGCCGCTAAAGAAGCCCCCGCATTGCCAGACGAATCCTCATATACGGTTTGAATGCCTCGGCTGATGAGAAACTGCACACAAGCTGCACTCCCCCGATCCTTGAACGATCCCGTTGGATTCAGAAATTCACACTTAAAGCCAACCTCGCTCGTCTTTCCATCTTCACTTTCAATTGAACCCCATACCAATGGGGTCAATCCTTCTCCCAATGTCATCGTCGCCGGAGCTTCGCCAAAGGCCTCCACTTGTAAATAGTTCCAAATTCCTTTGGCAGTGTCTTTCCAACTGGATGGCTCGATTAGGGGTAACTCCGTAAGGTCATAGATTCCGGTGCAGATCACACAACGGTCGGGCGCGCCTTCCGGTGGATAGGGTTTGCCACAATTTGAACACCGAATGGACAACATAAAGGCTACTCCCCTTTCTTGGGTATGTACTCCCCCTCAACCCAGTATTCGCCCTTTGCTCCTACCTCCTTTTTCCAAACCGGTACAATCTCTTTAACTCGATCAATTCCGTAGCGAGCCGCTTCAAAGATACCTTGATCGCGGTGAGCAGCCGTGCATGCCACTAAAATCGTCGGTGTTCCCGGGTCTAAATGTCCTAAACGCTGGATGATTGCCACCCCTTCAACCAGAGGCCAACGCTGGCGAATTTCCTCTGCCACTTGGCGCATTTTTTCTATTGCCATTGCTTCATAGGCTTCATACTCCAAGTATGAAGTCTCAACTGGACGCTTTCGTTCGGTAACTTGGCGCACAAAACCAACGAAGACACAGCTTCCACCCGTGGTCGGACGAACAAGGCGCTTTAAGACTTGATCAATATCAAAGACCTGCTCGGTTAGCTCTAGGATGGTTGGCATAGCCTCATTACCGCCGCTGACCGGGGGAAAGATCGCCACTTCAGCGCCATCCTGAATCAAATCTTCATCAAAGGCAAACTCCTTATTGACAGAGACCAAAATGCTTGAAAAATCTAAAGCAAGCTCAGGATAACGGTCGCGCAAGAATTGCTTGAATTGTCCCACATTGAGCGGCTGCTCAAACGTAAACTGTTCCTCAGATTTACCGATCTTCTGTTTATACGTGGCGAAGTAGAGTACACGGATGTTCACAAAACCTCCAATAACCGATTATTCGTTACGGATATCTCCACTACGTCCGCCATGTTTTTCAACAAGGCGAATGTTCTGTATGCGCATGGTTTTTTCCACCGCCTTGACCATGTCATAGACAGTCAGCGCTGCCACGCTGACAGCGGTTAAGGCTTCCATCTCCACACCAGTTTTACCACTCGTCCTCACCTTAGATTGAATCTGCACACCTGGCAAGGCTTCATCGATCCATACTTCAACCTCAATTAAGTCAAGATTCAGAGGATGGCACAATGGAATCAAGTCCGACGTTTTCTTAGCAGCCAAAATGCCGGCAATGCGAGCGACATTAAGCAAATCGCCCTTTTTGGTCAATCCACCTCGAATTGCTGCTAGGGTGTCCGGTCGCATCAAGACCTCCCCGCGCGCAACCGCCCAACGCTCAGTTATGCCTTTCTCCCCCACATCCACCATCCGTGCTTTGCCTTCAGGGTCTATATGGGTTAATTCGTTTGTCATGGGTAAAATTATAGCATCAGATCGCTAAGACAACATCATGATATAATCTACTTTTGTGACTAGCATCTTCAGCAAGTGGAAAGCTGGACTTACAAAAACCAGCAAAGCGACCTTCAATCAGATCAAGTCCATCTTCGGGGGTGGAGATATTGATTCATCCATCTACGAAGACTTAGAAGCCCTTTTAATTCAAGCGGATTTAGGGATTGAAACGACCCAAGAGGTGATGCAGGCTCTCAAGCAAGCTCAAATTGATCACAACATCATCAAGAGTTCAGAATTAGAAGCCCTGCTCCGCCAAGAATTAAGCAAGCGCATTCAAGAACCTCCCCCAATTGAACTCAATTGCCAACCAACTGTTATTCTCATTGTTGGGGTAAATGGTTCAGGAAAAACCACGACCATTGCAAAACTTGCCTATCGCTTTCGCCAACAGGGCAAAAAAGTTCTGCTTGGAGCAGCAGATACCTACCGAGCAGCCGCAATCGATCAATTGCAAGTCTGGGCAGAGCGCCTTGACCTCCCAATTATCGCCGGCTCGCCAGGTGCCGACTCTGGTGCAGTCGCCTATGACACGGTTCAAGCAGCGATTGCCCGCAAAGCCGATGTCGTCATCATCGACACGGCTGGTCGCTTACACACCCGTTATAATCTGATGGAAGAACTAAAAAAGGTGCATCGTGTAATTGGAAAAGCTTTGCCCGGTGCACCGCACTACGTTTGGTTGGTTTTAGATGCCACGACTGGACAGAATGCCCTCCAACAAGCTCGGGCTTTTAAACAAGCCGTTCAAATCAACGGCGTCATTCTCGCCAAACTCGATTCCTCTGCAAGAGGAGGCATGGCTTTTGCGATCCAAAAAGAACTTGGCGTCCCTATCTATTTCGCCGGTTTAGGCGAGACTTTTGAAGATCTAGAGCCTTTCAATCCCCAAGCTTTCTTGGACGGAATCCTATCTCCTACACCATCGTAACCGCGGAGAACACAACTTATGGAAGACCTGCTCGAACGACTAAGAGAACAATCTGAACGAATCCATCATCTTCTGGTGCGTCTTTGACATCCTAGAAAAAGAACAAAAACTCATTCTTTTGCAAAAACAAACTGAGACTGAAGATTTTTGGCAAAATCCAGACCAAGCTCAGGAGGTGATGAAGAAAATTGCTTGGCTGAACGACGAAGTGCAACCTTGGGTGGAATTGCGCCAAAAGATCAACGATGCCTTAGAACTAGCATCGTTAGGGGATGAATCCCTACGGCAAGAACTCGAATCGGAAATCGAAACCATTGAAGCTGCAATCCAAAAACGCGAGTTCTTTGCCATGTTTTCTGGTAAATACGATCGCCATGATGCTTTATTGGCAATTCACGCTGGCGCCGGTGGGACCGATTCTCAGGACTGGGCAGAGATGCTAGAGCGCATGTATTTACGCTGGGCAGAACGAAACGGCTTCCAAACTGATATCCTCGATCGCAGCATCGGTGAAGAAGCTGGGATCAAAAGTGTTACCATCTCCGTCGAAGGCAAATACGCCTACGGTTATTTGCGCTCTGAGAAAGGTGTACACCGCTTGGTGCGTTTATCTCCTTTCGATGCCTCTCATCGCCGCCATACTTCCTTTGCGTTGGTCGAGGTCTTACCTCAAGTCGAAGATGATCACGAAATCGAAATCAATCCGAACGACTTACGTATTGATACTTTTCGCTCCGCTGGCGCAGGGGGACAGAACGTTCAAAAGAACGATACAGCGGTGCGGATTACCCATCTCCCAACTGGCATCGTCGTCACCTGCCAGAACGAACGCTCTCAAGTTCAAAATCGCGAAAACGCTCTGCGTGTCTTACGCGCTCGCTTATTAGAACTTAAGCAAAGAGAACAAGAAGAACAGATAGCACAACTGCGGGGTGAATTCCAAAAAGTGGAATGGGGCAGCCAAATCCGCTCTTATGTGCTTCATCCCTACCAAATGGTCAAGGACCATCGAACCGGGTATGAAACGAGCAATACTACCGCTGTTTTGGATGGGGAACTGAATGGCTTTATGGAAGCCTACTTGCGCAGTCAAATCGGAGAAGTCGCATCCACTGGCTAAGCGTCTTTGGCTGTTCATCCTTAGTCTCTTTCTCAGCGGATGTGTCAGCCTTTATGATCCGGAATCTTCACACGAGTGGCATGTTGACCACCTATACACCCTACGAAGTGGTGAACTTGCCACTCAGACCATCGATCTCCGACAAGCTTCTCTCAGTAAAATCTCCCTCTGGATAACTCCTGCCGAAACTGCCCCACCGGATGCAAAACTCACTTTAAGGCTATTTCACCTGACCGACAAACCAAACTATCTCTTTACGATCACCCAACCCTTAAGCACCTGCCATCAGGGCAAATGCACTTTTCTCATCCCCAAAAACCAATATCTTCCTCGAGGAAACTATGCCCTGGTGATAGAGTCATCTGTCACGGTACACCTGTGGGGCAATCGACTGGATAGTTATCCTTCTGGCAATTTAACGGTTAATCATCAAGCCAGCAGTGCGGATTTAGCCTTTTCTCTTGAATATCGCTATACCTTACAAAGTTTTTTGATCGATCTCATAAGGTTTGGGAAAGATTTTTGGATCGTGTTTCCAGCCCTTGCTTTCTTTATAACACCCGGCTTTGTTATTCTCAAATTGCTGCGCCTTCCCCTTCCAGATGACCCATCGCTGACCCTTTATATTGTGATCAGTACAAGCATCGCCTTACTCGCTGTTGGTATGGCTTGGACGAGTTTGTTTAATCTCCATTGGCAAGGCAATTTTGTGCGGTTTCTGTTCTATGGCGGTTTCCTCGGTATAGCTATATTGGCTATGCGCAATTTTCGCACGTGGCTTGTTAAGCTTTGCATCGCCGATTTCCTTCTTGTCTTGATTGTTTGTCTTGCCTTGTTCATCCGTTTGCTCATGACGCGCAATCTCGCCGCTCCGGCGTGGGTCGATTCAGTGCATCATGCTTTGATTACCGAACTCATCCTTCAGTATGGCGCCTATCCGTCTTCCTATACACCTTATCTTAACCTCACCACGACTTCATATCACTCGGGGTATCATGCCAATCTAGCCTTCTTTACTTGGCTTTCAGGTTTGCCAGTGCCAAAATCAATGCTAGTCTTCGGTCAAATCCTAAACGCCCTAGCAGTGTATAGTGCCTATACGTTTGCCCACGCTTTTTATCGACATCGCTCGGTTGGACTTGTTGCCGCCACACTGGTAGCCTTCTTTTCGCCGATGCCGGCCTACTACACAAGCTGGGGTCGCTATACGCAATTATGCGGCATGCTCATTCTCCCCACCTTGATTTATCTTTTTAATCAGCAAGTCGTGCCTCGCCTTAGCCATCGCTTATTCGATTTGTCCATCTGGTTACTGCTGGTTGCCTTGTTATTCTCGGGCTTGATCATCATTCACTATCGCGTTAGTTATTTTTTTGCCTTGCTTCTCTTTCCATCTGCCTTAGCCAAACTCTCTAGTGCCATAGGAATCTCTGACAAACAGCGATGGGGGCGACTGACTTTTTCGCTGCTCATCTTTGCCTTGCTGACACTGTTTTTCTCAGCGCCATGGCTGCCAGAGGCTTTCGTTTCTTTGCTTTTACCAAAATTCAGAACATGGACTCAAACCCCAACGGTTCTTGAAACCATCCCTCTCGGATTGCTTACCCCAGCGTTGGGTAAAATCGTGCTCGCTTTGGCTGCTCTAGGGTTTGCCATCGAATTGTTACGCCACTCAAGGAGTGGGCTAGTCTTGGCGATTTGGATGGGGCTTTGTTTTGCCACCATTTATCTCACCCATTTCATTTCGAGGGGTATCGGTTTCCTGAACATGACCTCCGTGACCATAAGTTTATATCTCCCCCTCTCTGCACTTGGCGCTCAAGGCACTGCCCTGATTTTCCAATGGCTTAGAAGACTCTTTAATCTCAAATCAAGGTGGCTTTCCATCACCCTTTCTCTATGTGCCATTCTGATCTCCGCTTTTCTTGGAGGGCGCACGTTAATCCCCTTGCTCAACCCGATTACGATGCTTGTCCGCTCGGATGACCTCAAGGCGATGAACTTTATTCGCACCGCAACCCCCATCGATCAATCCTTCCTAATCCAACCCTTTTTATGGGGATATGGTTTATATGCTGGTCAAGACGGGGGGGCTTGGATTCCAGCTTTAGCTCATCGGCCTACCATTCCTCCTCCCGTGCTTTTTGCCTTATCTGACCAAGGTGAGCAAGTACGCCAAATCAATCAAATCTCACAAAGGGTGCTCGAGAAACCTAGAGACGCTGCCTATATCGCTAAGATCATGTCGGAACAGGGCTTAGCATATCTTTACCTTGGCGCAAAAGGAGGATCGATCTCAGCCTGGGAGATCTCTCAATCCCCCGCATTTGAACAGATTTATCACGAAGGTGGCGTCTTTATTTTCAGGCTGTTACACCCACAAAGCCATCCGTAACTTCACGACAACAACGCACAAAATCTAAGACCGTTGGCACGTTGCGCATCATGATTGCCATATTGCCTTGCACGCGCAGCTTGCGGGTCAACATCGCTTGCATGGGATCGAGCTTCCCCGATAACAAGGCAACATAATGTTTGTAGGGAGCAGAAAGCACAAAAGTAGCTTGGGCTTGATTGACATCTTCAACGATTTTGACATCCCGACAGGTACCATGCCAAAGATCCATATAAACGTACACAGCTTCTGATAAGTTTTCATCTGCTTCAATAGCAAACAGCAAATCCCATTCCCAACTATGGGCGATTCTGGCATACTGATCATCCGAGTTTAGCTTATCCTTCAGCTTTAAAAACCAATCCTTTTCTGGAAATATTGCCATCGGTACACCTCTGATTAGGGTAAAATACGAGCTAATTATAAGCGATAAGCCTTGCAAAAATCGCACTTTTCGTCTATGCTTATCGCATCCTCGCCAAAGGAGTACATTTCAGATCAGAAACGGCTATCCCATTCTTGAATAAGGAGAGAGAACGATGAAAAAGTCCTATATCCTGCCATTCCTAATCATACTAAGTATCCTTATAACGGCTTGTGGTGGCACAAGCGCAACTCCCGCTGCGGTTGAAACTCAAGCGCCACCCCCAGCTACCGCTGCGGTTGAAACCCAAGCGCCACCCCCAGCTACCGCTGCGGTCGAAACCCAAGCGCCACCGCCAGCTCCTGCCGAGACCGAAGCACCTCAAGCCGAATCGGGCTCGAAGCTGCCCGATTTAGGCGGAAGGACCATAACAGTGGCTGTTGAAAACGCTTATCCACCGTTCAACATGATTGACGAAGCGACGGGCGAAGGGGTTGGCTGGGATTACGACGCCGTGCGCGAAATTTGTAAACGGATTAACTGTGTTCCGGATTTTAAGCAAGCGGCATGGGATGGCATCTTCCCCGCCATGCAAGCTGGTGAGTACGACATGTTGGCTGACGGTGTAACGATAACAGCCGAACGCGATGAAATTGTCGATTTCTCCATCCCATATGTCACAGTAGGACAGGTTTTGCTTGTTCGCGCCGACGAGACGGCAACGGTAGACGAGATCAAAGCAGATGCAAACCGCCTGATCGGCACCCAACTGGGAACGACAAATGAAATTGTAGCCAAAGAACATTTCCCAGCCGAGAGAGTGAAATCATTTGAAGATTTTGGCGCGGCTGTCTTGGCTTTGCTTTCAAAGGATGTCGATGGAGTGGTCATTGATAATGTCAGCGCACTCGGCTTCATCGAAGAAAACCCTGATAAGCTTAAAATAGCCGGGCAGTTAACCTCGGATGAACAGCTTGGCTTTGTCTTCCCTCCAGGTAGTGACCTGCGCGAAGCTGTAAACGCGGCTTTGCAATCGATGATCGAAGATGGTACTTTAGAAGCGCTCAATAAAAAGTGGGGGCTAACCCAGTAAATCCCCCGAAAAGCCGTTTCTGAACTTCTGCCGGGAGGGTCTTCTCTCCCGGCTTTATCACACTGGAATTAAGGATAAAGCTTATGCAAGCGGCTCAATCCCAAAAACAAATCTCCTACCAACCACAAAAGCTCTCCATCTCCACCCTACCTTGGTGGGCAATCATCTTGCTTCTTCTTGGCTTGCTCATTATCTATCTGATTTTCACCGACAGGAATTATTCTGAGACTTTCCAATACCTGCTTGCCGGTGTTGTTGCCACCTTGCGGATCACCCTGCTCGCGTTTCCAATTGCCACTGTAATTGGCTTATTTGTAGGTCTCGCCCGCCTTTCCAAAAACATTGTCATTCATACCATCGCCACCATTTATGTCGAAGTAGTCCGAGGCATTCCATTGGTGGTCTTAATTTTGATTATTGCCTTTGGGTTTGTCCCTATATGTGTGGATTTTATCAATCGTATCGGTCAATGGGGCACTACCATTTTCGTATCGGGTAGCTTTCACCAATTTTTCAATGGTTTGGCGACCTACAGCATTCGCAATATTTCGATGGAACTACGCGCCATCATCGCTTTGGCAATCGGTTATGGAGCTTTTGAAGCCGAAGTCTTTCGAGCTGGTATTCAATCCATCGGCAAAGGACAAATGGAAGCTGCGCGTTCATTGGGGATGAATTACTTTCTGGCAATGCGCTTGATCATTCTCCCCCAAGCCATTCGGCGCATTCTACCGCCTTTAGGAAATGACTTTATTGCCCTACTCAAGGATTCCTCGTTGGCGACGGTCTTAGCAGTCAATGAACTAACTCAGTTGACCCGCTTACGCCGTTCGAGCACTTTCCGTGTTATGGAAGCTTTTAATGTGGCTGCCTTCCTTTATTTGTCCATGACCTTGCTCTTGTCCGCATTTGTACGATTCTTAGAACGTAAAATGCACATCAGTGAATAAAAAAGAAGAGACGAGCGGTTTTCGCTCGTCTCTTCTGGTGCGCTGGGTGGGAGTTGAACCCACACGCCTTGCGGCACATGGCCCTCAACCATGCCTGTCTGCCAATTCCAGCACCAGCGCAGATATTTTGTATTATAATCCGCTATTGTCTGCTGTCAAGAAAAATGAATTTTATAATCAAACCCTAGCCTTTATGGATTCCCCATGAATGCCCCTGCGTCCCCTGCTCGATGCTGAGAACAGAGAGCAAATTCTTCCTGTAGGAGTAACCGATGCGCATTGTTCTAGATGCAATGGGAAGCGACCGTCACCCAGACCCCGAAGTCAGTGCCGCAGTAAAGGCAAGTCAAATCTATTCGGATGAAATCTTTTTAGTCGGTCCGCAAGATTTACTGAAAAGTAAATTAGCCGCATATGCTCCAGCACCCCGTTTACACATTGTACACGCGTCTCAAGTTTTGGAAATGACCGATAAACCGGCCGAAAACGCCCGCCGCAAATCCGACACTTCTATGGCGGTCGGTATGGGCCTTGTGCGGCGAGGTGAAGCTGATGTATTTATTACAGCCGGCAATACAGGTGGAGCGATGGCAACCGCTCTGTTTCAACTCAGGCGCATTCGCGGAGTACGGCGGCCAGCCCTTACAGCCCAATTTCCTGTGCGCAACGGGCATTGTATCGTCTTGGATATCGGTGCCAATGCGGATTGTAAGCCCGAGTACTTAGTCCAATTTGCCATCCTAGGGTCTGTTTATGCCGAAAAAGTGCTTCAGAAAGTCCCACCTCGCGTTGCGCTTTTATCAAACGGAGAAGAAGCCGGAAAAGGCAACCAATTGATTAAAGACACCTACCCTATGCTTAAAGAGCTAATGCCCAACTTCATTGGCAATATCGAACCCAAAGAACTTTTCAACGGCGAAGCCGATGTGGTCGTGACCGATGGTTTTACCGGCAACATTCTCCTCAAGTCAAGTGAAGCCGTGGCTAAATTCCTAACCGACTTAATTCGTTCTGAGATGATGAAATCGACCCAAACCAAAATTGGCGCCTTGCTAGCAAAGCCAGCTTTTGCGAACGTCAAAAAGGTGATGGACCCTGGCGAAGTAGGTGCAGCCCCGCTGCTAGGCGTGGATGGGTTGGTTTTTATCGGGCATGGACGGTCTGACGATACAGCACTGGTGAACGCTATTCGGGTTGCTCGTCAAGCGGTCGAAGCATCCTTGCTAAACGAACTTAAGACAGCCATCACCGAGCGTTTATCCGCTTTACCAACTTACCTAGCTGAGGAATAAACATTCACCAAAGAGAGGATTCGTTTATGAAGATTATCACCAATGAGAAGAAGAAAAAAAGAAATCGTCGCATTGCCATCATCTCGACACTATTGGGAATGGCGATCCTGATCAGTGGGTTAATCATCTCACTCCGCTTTCCCAACCAGGTAACCTACTCGTTGTTAGCCTTACTTTTGGGTTTTATTTTTGCTCAAATTGGAATGTTCTTTACCAATCGCTGGGGTAGAAACCCAAGCACAGACGAACAAATTAACCAAGCCCTAAAGGGCTTAGATCAAAAATATACCCTATGTCACTATTACACCCCTACCTATCATTTATTGAGCGGACCAGCTGGGCTATGGGTTTTGTTCCCCTACCACCTAACTGGGCACATAACCTTCAAGAACGGCCGCTGGCACCACAGGGGAAGCGCGTTCTTACGCTTTTTCGGAAAAGAAAGCCTCGGCCGACCAGACCTTGAACTACCTTTTGAAATCGAAAAAATCCAAAAATTCTTAAAGCCCATTTTTGATGAGCAGACATCTATTCCAGTACGGGGGATGTTAGTGTTTATGAACCCCAGAGTTACAATCGATATCGATCCCGCAGAAGCACCCCCAGCGCCGGCGATTCAATTGGAAAAACTCAAAGACTTCTTACGCAAGGAAGCCAAGCAAAAACCGCTGTCCCTAGAAAAAGTGGAAAAAGTCAACCAATTTCTTGCGCAATTGGAGGGATCGAATTCGGGCTAAAAGATTCCCCTCAAAACAAGTAGCAATCCAATTAGGATCATCGGCAACCCAACCACCAAGCCGATGATCGTTACGCTGATGAGTATCCCAACTACCATCAACACAAAGCCTAAGATAACTGCGATGATTCGTCCGGTTACTTCCACGATTCCAGTGATGATTCGCCAAATTAACCAAAACGGCAGAAGAAACCACACAATTTTCTTACGTTCTTTTTTCATCGGAACCTTCTCCTCTCTCTGCTTAACGTACCATATTTTCTACGGTTAATCTAACTGTTCGTTGCAGCTCAGATAGTCTCCAAAACAAAGCCCCCGTCCCTATTTCGGGTTGGGACGGGGGCGTAGGCTATCCCGATTCAATGGTGGATATGGTTAATCCGCTAAATCGCGCACATCCTCTTCCGTGACCAATTCTCCCAAGTAATCTTTGATATTTGGTTGTATCTTTACGGGTTTTACAGTCTGCTCAACGTATTTGCGAGTGTCTGCCACACCTAATAGACGGAAAAGCTTGGTAAATTGGGCTTGCCACGCCTTTCCGATTTCTTCCTTGAAGGAAGCTGGTAAATTCCACGTTTGGGCTTTGAACGGACCGATGGCATTCTTGCGTGTCTTGTAATAAAATTGCTCGTCGGTCATGCCTTCTTTACGCTCCGAAGCATAGTTTGCATCGAGGTAAGCATACATTTCTTTGCGCAAGTCTTCGGGCAAACGTTCAAAGAGCATATTTTGGAAATTGGTCGCCAAATGCACTTCACAGGCTTCGTTTTCGACGAATTTGCCAAAGGCATCCTCCGGTAAAGTGGAAGCCCCATGCTGAACTGCGCCAGCCAGTCCATATTCTAAGCGCGCTACTTGGCTTAATCGCTTTAAGGTATCAAAATCCACACTCACTTGGGCAATGGTACCATCTGGCAACACAACCCCACCATGCGTTGTGCCAGTCTGAATACTGATCTTGCTAATCCCGACATAATCCCCTAGCGCTTTTAGTGCTTTGGAGTATTCATCCATGTACACGCGCAACTCTTCTTCTGTTGAATTTTTACCACCCACTTCGCCAATCTCACCCCCTACCGAAATCGTCACATCGTCTGGTTCTAACGAGCGGATATATTTCGTTAAGCTGGCAGAAAGTTTCGTGTTGAGTTGTTGCTGCTCAACAAGGTCGGGTTTGCTGATATCCACTAAAGTCGAAGTATCTACATCGATATTATAGAACCCGGCGCTAATGGCTTCCTTGATCAGACTTTCTACTGCGCTATATTCCTTATCAGGATCAGCTGCATATTTTTTAGCAGAGATTTGGAAGTGATCGCCTTGAATAAAAACTGGGCCTTCGTAACCTTCCACAATGCCGGCAGCGAGAACGCTGGTTGCATACTCGGAGGGACGTTGATCGGTATAGCCGATCTCCGAGCGAGCAATCTCAAAGATAAACGCCCCAGCATTCATAGAAAGCGCCGTTCGAAAAACCGCTCTGGCAGCCTCGAAGGAAAGCGCCCTTAAGTTCATTGCCGGTACGGTAAAGTTCGGAGGGACTTCGCCTCTCCCACGCGCCATATACAGATCATGGATCGAGGCTGGCACCAAACCGACTTCTAGAGCAATTAACCGAGTGAGATAACGCGCCCATCCTTGTAGGGCTCCTTTTTCAAGAGCAGAAATTTCAGCTAGTTTATGGGCGTTCTTGCGCAGTTTCTCCCGATCCTTAATCACAGCTTTTCCATGTTCAATCGCCACACTTCCTTCAAGTTGCTCAATAATGGTTTGATATTCTGGCGCAGTCATATCTTTCTCCTCAAGTAAATAGGTTGGACTTAATCAAAATTATACCCTGAGTGATGTGAAATGACTCTGCAACTTCTTGAATTGATATCCGTAGAATAGGTTGCACAGCAAAGTAACGTAGACTATAATCAAACCAGCAAGGTTTCCCCCAAACTGTAAGTAAGGAGAAAAAATGAGCGACGAGATTGAGCAAATTCTGAAAAAGGTCAGCGGAGATATAGACCCGTTTAAAAAAATTCTCAGTTACGTACCGGGCTTCAAAGGGTATATTGACCGCCAAACACGTCGCGACCAAGATAAAATTTTGCGCGACTCGATTGCCAATCGCTTTGAGGAACTGTGGCAAAGAATCTCTACCCTGCAAAGAGACCTCATCTCACAAGGTGATTTAGCTCTGGTCGATGATTTAGAAAGCGCAGCCATTAAACTGCGTGCCTTCATCGACCGTGTGCGGCGAGCACCGCGCGGCTATTCGGGTTTGTTTGATGCCGTGAAAATCAATAGTGACGAACTTGAACGACTCTACCAATATGATGCTTCTTTGCTTACCCTAGCAGACGAAGTAAGCCGCGCCATCGACAACGTTGAAGCCTCTTTTGGTAGTGAGGGAATTGCTGCGGCAATTCGCCACCTCCGAACAATGGCACAACAGTGTGTGGATTTATATGAGAATCGCGCCAAGGTTATATTTCAGGAATAAATCCTCTTAGGTCCGCGGAATCTTAAGCCAGATGTGCACAGAAAGGTAAGGTTAGTATGGCTAGAGTATTTGATGTCATTGAATATCCTAACGAAATGAAAGATGAATTGGTTCACCGCTTTCCTGAAAGCGGGCCAGGCGATTTTCGAATCGGCTCCCAGGTCATTGTCCGCGAAACCCAAGTGGCTGTGTTCTTTCGGGATGGCAATGCCCTAGACGTTTTCGGGCCTGGTCGCCACACCATTACGACTCTTAACATCCCCCTGCTCATCGAACGAATTGGTAAAACCTTCTTCAATGAACGAACCCCCTTCCCCGCCGAAGTCTATTTTGTCTCCATGCGAGATTTTATCGACCGCAAGTGGGGTACACCGCAACCGATCATCGTCCGCAATCCCAACATGGGCTTAGGCGTAGCTTTGTTGCAAGGTTTTGGCACTTATGGTTTCCAGGTTAAAGACCCGCAACAATTTGTGACCCAGATTGTCGGAGCGCAGGGAAAATACCGTATTAGCGACATCGAAGACCGTTTACGCGCAATCCTTCTTTCCAAACTGAGCGACCTATTGGGTGAAACCACCGCAAAACACAGCGTCCCTGAGCTAATTGGATTAACCGAAGAACTTAGCGCAGGAGTGCGAGCCAAAGCCCAAGATGATTTTGCTGCTCTAGGCTTAACCCTGAAAGCTTTCTATATCGAAAACCTCAAGCCTTCCACCAAATCAGCCGAAGAGCTGCGCGCCATGGGCATGCTGGACATGGCAACCTACACCCAATTACAAGCTGCCGACGCGCTGCGTGAAGCCGCTCAGAATCCCAGCGGTGGAGCCGGTCTTACAGCTGGGATTGGCGCTGGCATGGGTATCGGAAATGTGATCAGTCAATCGTTACAAGGGATGCAACCCGGTCAAGCGGGAGCGCCCGCACCTTCACCTTCCTCTACACCGCCCTCGATTCCGCCAGTCATGACGCCTAGCGAAGCGGCTGCATTTTTACGCGTCTCCGAAGAGGATGTTATCGCAGCGATTAATGCGGGTGAGTTAAAAGCCAAGAAAATTGGCAATGCTTACCGCATCAGCAAAGAAGCTTTAGAGGAGTTTCTCAAAGGATAGCGCTCCTATCAAGCGCGCGTATAAAAGACTAGGAGCGTGCTTCCATACCGGCGCTGATCGAATTCGACAAGTTGTTGGAGAACCGAAGCTTCAGCTAGGTTTTCATACTCAAGCGGATGGATTTGGACAATACACCAACCATCTGTCGATAACCAGCCGAGATTGCGGTCGATGATTTCTAGCGTTTTTCTCCACAATTGATGGTATTGTGGAGGTGCAATGTAAATATAATCGAACGCTTGATCGGCTGGTTTTTCTAACTCTTTTAGGACATCCGCCTGAATCACCTGAGCGACTTGGCTGAGACCTGTTAGGCGTAGATTTTCTTGAATGGTCTGGATGGCCTTCCGATTTAGCTCATAGAAACGAGCCAGCGCTGCCCCTCGGCTTAAGGCTTCAATTCCTACACTGCCTGTCCCACCAAAGCAATCCAAAAAACTGGCGCCCTGGATATCGGCACCAATAATGTTGAAAAGGGCTTCTTTGGTGCGATCGGTGATTGGGCGGGTTGTATCGCCTGGAACGGGTTTCAGTTGACGTCCTTTGGCTTTTCCGGCAATAACTCGCATCGATCAAACAATCTCTACACTTTTGCGCGCCGCCAACAGGTTGCCATAAGGCGCTGTTATGGGTACCACACAACCAGTGCCCAAGATAAAACGTTCGCCTTGCGTGAGTTCTATTGCCTTCCTAGATTGCGCAGTGATTTCATCTGGAGTTCCTAACACCATTGAGGTATAGCGCAATAACCCTCCGCACACGGCTCCTTTGAATTTTTCTTTGGCTTCAACAAGGCTAGGTGGCGTCTCCTGATCATGCCAATTGATCGCTTGAATGGGTAGATTGACGAACAAATCGAACATGACATCTTCACCGTGTAAGTGCAGCATATTGAACCAAAATGGCTTTGCTGCTTCTAACACCTCCATATCATACCGCAAGCCAAACTCACGATATTCTTCTTCGCTCATCAGTCCATATTGAGCATGTTGGACCGCGTAGAAAATGCCATCAATGCCTGTCTTTCGCGCTTCTTCAATAAAACGGATGGTCGTCTCGGTGATTGTTTTCAAACCTTGTTTGAAGGCATCAGGATACTTTCGCATCCACAGAAACACCTTGTCGCGTGAGGCTAAATTTTTGGCTTGAGTCAATGGGTTAAAGATTGTCTGGATGACCGGCGTTTCCTTGCCCAATTCATGCACAATGGCTTTGAGACAGACCAACTGCTTGCCCAACCAGCCAGCAGTTGGATCTAGAACCGGCAATTTGATCCAATCTTCGACCCGTTGAATGGGATGTTTGATATAGTCGCGTGTACCTTCCGATGCCCCTCGCCAGACATCCTCAGCTCCCCAATCCTTCACACAAAAGGAAGAAGCTGGAGTGACCTTAACCGCATCAAAGTCGAATTGCTTTTGAAATTGAATGGTCGCCTCTGCCAGCCGCAAAGGCTCTTGATCATCGACCGGAAAGTGGCGCCATAACATTACCGGCACACGATCAAGTGCTTTTCCAGAAATACAGGCTTCAATTCGTTCGCGATGGGATAGGTTCATCGTTGCCATACCTCTCTTTCTAAATTCCAATCTTGATCCCGGATGTAATTGAGTTGACCAAGGGCTAACCTGCGCAGCATTCTGAAACGATTACGATCTGTCATTGCTTGATGTTCGATTTGATGAACAATCTTTTCGAAGAGACGAGCAGCTTCCTGAGGATTTCCCTTAGCCTTCAGGACGATTGCCAAACCATATTGGGTCTCGATCGAATCGGGTTCAATGACCAACACTTGACGAAAAAGCTGCTCCGCTTCTTCATCATCACCACGAGCATGAGCTGCCCAGGCATTAATAAAAAGTGTCTTTGAGTTTTTGCTGACACCTTCTTCCATTTGACCAACCTCACATTATAGAAAGCTTAGGTTTGCTCCATAATCGCCTTGAGTTGAACTTGCTCTTCTTCTTGTTGGCTCAAATAATCGCTCATAAAAGAAGATTTTCGCAATCGCAAGGCCATCGGGGCAACTTGCTTTAAGTCACTCACTTCGACCACTTGGCGTGAGTCGGCTGCAGCGAAAGCGCGCGCCGCTTCAAAAAGAGTGATCTCCGCTCGTAAGGAATCAATCCCTAATTCTTTGATCCACTTCAACCCGACCTTAGCGACTTCATCCGGTAACTCTACTTTCGGCAACAACTCGCGGGCAAGTTGAATTTCCTCACGGGCAATTTCAGTTTCCAGTCGATATTGAGCTGCTGTTAATCGGGGATTTGCCAAGTATGCCTTAACCCGTCGATAGGCTTCAAGCCTTTCTTCATCGTTATCCAAACCCCGAACAATCACCCTTAATCCAAAGCGGTCTTGGATTTGAGGCCGCAAATGACCCTCCTCTGGATTCATGGAGCCGATCAAAATGAACCTGGAGCGATACGTGGCAGAAACGGGACCGCGTCGCACCGTGTAACTACCCTGAGCGGCTGCATCTAAGAGAGCATCCACAATATCATCATTCAAAAGGTTGACTTCATCAACATACAAAACATTGCGATCCGCTTGAGCCAAAATGCCTCGCTGCAAACGCAGCCTTTGATGAAGAGCAGCGCGTTCGTCAATGCCACCGATAACATCCTCCAAGCGGGCATTGAGCGGTAACTCGACCAATCTGGCTCGATCCATCACCGCCAAGGGTTTTCCTTCAGCATATTTGCGGGCGCAATCCGGGCAGACGGCATCCATCCCCATGGTTTCAATATCTTCGGGCAAACAGCCATAATAGCACAGGCTTTTGGGCACCAAAGGGAGTAAGTCCAATAATCCTCTCACAGCCGTTGTCTTACCTGTTCCACGCGGTCCGATCAATAATACACCACCCATGGCCGGATTGATCAGTGCCAAGAGCAAAGCCATTTTCATTTCATACTGATTGACAATGGCTAAGAAAGGAAAGGGAATTACTTCGGCAATGCCTGAGTCTTCCTGCACCTGCGGTGGTGTTAATCCCTTGCCAACAACCCGGTCGATCAGATCGCGTAGAGAGCGTACACCACTCGAAATTTGCGAGGATGTCTCCGTGGCAGTTTCAGGCAAAGGTTGGACTTCACCAGCAGGGGGTAGTGAATTTCCTTCCATCTAGTCCATATCTTCTTTCAAGTCGCCAAAATCAAGTGGTGGCAACAAGCTTGGATTGTCTTCTAAGACATCAAACGCCCCAATGGGGATATCCGGCATCATCGGCGCTAGAGGTGTCGTGGCAGGAGGTTTAATCGGTTTTGGCGGTGGCGGTGGCGTTAATCGAGGTTTCAAATAACCCGATGAGTGCTTACGCAAAATGCGCGGCTCATCGCTTAACCACCCCACATAATGCCCATGCACAGAGTAAACTTGACGAGTGGGTGTAACCCATCCAATCCATTCTCCTTGGCGGTTGAAGATATAGGGATAAACTAAAAACGCCGCCGCATCTCCACTGGTTGTGTAGATGACTACAAGTTTTTTACGCGCTGGTTGTTCCATCGCTTGACCAACCTCCCTCCCTTGCTTTTTTACGCTGGAACATCATTATACGTTAGATAACGATTCATGTAAAAATTCCAAAACATCACCACCAAAATAGCAATTCCCAGCGAAAGATTATGAGCTAACCAAATCGGTTTGACTTGTATGGCACGCAACACTTCCAGTTGTCCAAAAAATCGCGCCAATCTTCCTTCCAAAAAGACAAATAAAGGCGTTCGAATCGCTAAACCACCTACATTGATTGCTGCAAATAGAATCAACTGGGAAGCAAGGGACTTTGAGCGCGAGTCGGGGTATGTCCACAGTCGATTCCAAGTAAAATTGTTGAGCACAGCCAATGAAAATGAAAAAACGCTTGATAATACAGCATTGAGATGCAGTCCATGTGCAAACAGGTTAAAAAAACCGAAATCCACAACTGCCCCAACTGTACCGACAATCGCAAACCTAATAAAGCGAGTTCTTTCTTTCGGATTGCGCAGGATGGACACTATTCTAATCCCATTTTGTATCGAAAATAAGCGATGGTTTCTCGCAATCCATCTTCAAGGGAAACGCGCGGCTCCCAGCCTAAGATTTCTTTTGCACGTTGAATATCGGGTTGCCGCCGTTGCGGATCGCCTTCCAATCTAGCTTGGGGGCGAAAGACGATACCACCCTTATTTCCAACCAGCCGATTGATCACCTCGGCAAATTCCAGAATGCTTGTCTCTTGAGGGTTTCCGATATTCACCGGCAGATGTTCGTTTGAGTACAACAAGCGGACAATTCCATCGATCAGATCGTCAACATAACAAAAGCTGCGCGTTTGACTACCATCACCATACACCGTAAGAGGTTCACCTCGCAGGGCTTGTTGAATGAAGTTCGGTACCACGCGCCCATCCTCTAAGTGCATGCGTGGACCATAGGTGTTAAAAATCCGCACGATGCGCGTATCAATACCATGAAAGCGATGATAAGCCATTGTTAGCGCTTCTGCAAACCGCTTTGCTTCATCATAAACAGAACGCACACCGATCGGATCAACATGCCCCCAATAACTTTCTTTTTGGGGATGCTCTAGAGGGTCGCCATAAATTTCGCTAGTCGAAGCTAAGAGATACTTTGCTCCGTATTTTCGAGCCACCCCGAGGGTATTATGGGTTCCCAGTGCACCTGCTTTCATGGTTTGGATGGGAAGATTGACATACCCATACCGAGAAGTGGGGTTTGGACTAGCTGGAGAGGCAAAGTGCAGTACCGCATCCACCTCGCCTGGCACAAAGATAAAATTAGAAACATCGTGCCGTATAAACGAAAACCGCTCGTTGCCGGCTAAATGGGCTAAATTGTCTGGACTGCCGGTTATAAAATTGTCCATGCCAATGACTTCGTGCCCTTCAGAAAGCAATCGATCGCACAAATGAGACCCTAAAAACCCGGCTGCTCCGGTTACTAAAATACGCATCGCTCACCTCACTGATTGAAACTCCATACAACTCGGCTGACCAAGCCATCGCCGCTAATTTGACGCACTTTGCTTTGCTCTCCTGCCTGCTGTGGCACATCGACAAGGTAAAGATTGCCTTGATAGATGACCGCAATGGCATACAATCCCGTATCGCTCATGGGAGCAGGCGACCAACAAACGATTTGAGGCTCTAACCCCGCTTCCCCTTCTTGAGGGAAGAGCACCTGCGTGTCAGAGCCATCTTGATCCATAACCATCAATTGATAACGGCTGACCTCGCTCTGCTCCGGTTGTTTAGCTTGTAAGTAGGCTAGACGATAACGCTGTCCCAAATCATCCGCTATGATTGGAGAAGGAATTGGGGAAGCAAACATGCCAGTCTGTCGGACGAGATGGATCGGAAGGCGCGCATTCAAGGAAAGCGCAGTCACAGCAAAGGATTTTGATTCTTCTTGGTTAGGGAGGCCCTCTTCTGGGAGATGATCAACGGTGTAAAGAAATTTTCCGTTAGGGCTCCAAGTCAATCCTGGCACCCATGCCCAGTCAGCTCCGGTTTGATAGGGAGTCAGGTTGAGGAGAACATCAAAAGTGCCATCGTCCAACAGAACTCCCACACCATCCGGTCGAGCGAAAGCAATTTGCTCGCCGTTAGGTGCTAACGCATATTGGGTTCCCCACCAACCATACACACCTCCCGAATTGGTTTCAACGATGGTCTTCAATTTGGATACCCACCCATTCGGGCTAAAATCCAGGCTAAGCAGGTTGTTGTTGGCTTGCCACCCCGGTGCTGTGTTTCTCGGCTCAACCGTTGAAAAATACACCCGCAATGCCCCTGGCAAGGGCACCCAATCTGCAAAGTGAACAATGTTCTTAACCTTTAAGTTAATCAGCTTGGTCGGGTTGTCCAAATCTACCAAATGAGCTGCCCATAACGAATTAATCTGCCCTTCTTCATTCTCACGGCGAGTGAACAATAGCCACTTTCCATCTTGGGAAAGGCGAAAGACGCGCCCATCCAAGTCCCCTGTGTTCACCACTAATTTCCGATTGGCTGTGTTCCCATCAATCAACCAAGCATTCCCGCCGAGTAAATAAGCTAAGCGGCCAGGGATGTCATAGCTGATCAATGGCTTTTGCACCCCAACCATGATGATTTCAGGTACCGGCTCTTTTAGGATGGTCATCTCATTAACCATTGTACGGGAAACTTCTACACCGTCTTCATATAAAATCCGATAGGTAATCTCCGCTTCACCGTTTTGACCCTTTTGAGCCAACAGGTTCACTTGTTCTGGAAGCGACTCGGTTTGAACGACTTTTTGTTCAAACGGGAGAATGATACGCTCAACCTCGAAGGCTTCTTTGACTCGAGTAATAATGATCGTGGTGGGTTCATTAATGGGCGTTACAAGGGGCGGTTCAACTCGATCGAGTTGGCCAAGGGAGAGTTTTGCTTTCTGAAGAGCCTGCCCAACCGTAGTATTCGGTGCAACCTCAAGGCGAGAAACCCGCCCATCGGCTTGGATTTCAACCCAAATATCGCCCGGACGCCCCTCGGCCGTAACGGCACACCCTACCAAGAAAACTGTGCTAACAGCCCAGAACAGAAGGTGTAACCAGAAAAATCTGAGTGGTATAATCTTCATGCAATGAGACCAGAATGGGAAAAAGTTATTTTTTGCGACCACGAATCAGAATCGATCCTTCATCAATTGAAATTTCGTCGATGAGATATTCTTCCCCCACCGTTGCAAGTTGTTCACGGAAAGCCTTGCCAACTTCTTTTGTCACCGTATCCATCACGGCTTTAGGCAAAGGAAAAGGTCCAAGCTGGGCTTGGTTAAACTCAACCACTACATTGCCAGAGAGGTCGACACCGAGGCTAAGGGCAATCGTCAGCGGAAGTTGTAGATTGTTTTGCTCGACGAGTCCACTAACCCATATTTGTCCATCCCGGAAATGGATTTGTAGGTCGCTAATGGGTATCTGATCGGTTTGAGCATAATGTAAGGCAAGATAGGAGGTTAGTTGTTGCTCGGAGATCTCAATTGTGAATGAATCCCGCTGTTCAGCTTCAAGGATAGCTTTTTCAAGCGTTTCGCTCATGGCAAGTGCCTCTTCCGTTGAGACAGGAATGCGTTCAAACTCGCGAACGCCAAGTTGACTCATCTGACACGCTAAGGTGCTGAGCAGAAGAACAAGCAGGCTAAAGTGAAGAGTAAGTTTTTTCATCATCTCGACTACAAATAAATGATTTGGCAAAATTGTATCACAGCATGAATGACCAACCTCTATCAAGTTTCGATCTTCCTGCCCTGCTAGAAGCCTTGCTTTTTGTTTCCCCAAGCCCAGTCAGCGTGCATCAATTCGCTGAGGCGTTGCAAGTTTCACCCTTGCAGATCGAGCAAGCTCTCGTAGCGTTGGAGCAAAGATACCTGTCCACCGAAGCACCCTCATATCTGCGCCTTCAAAAACACCAAGGCCGTTTCCAACTGACCACCGCAGCAGAAATAGCATCCTTTATCGAAAAATTTTTAGGTTTAGAGACAACCACCCGCCTCACCCAAGCTGCTTTAGAAACTCTCGCTGTCATCGCCTACCGTCAACCGATCACGCGTCCCCAAATTGAGACCATCCGTGGCGTAAACAGTGATAGCGTCTTGAAAACTCTATTGAGTAAAGGCCTGATTCAAGAGGTTGGTCGAGCCGAAGCCCCTGGCCGCCCCATTCTCTATGCTGTAACCACAGAATTTTTACAACATTTTGGCTTTTCATCCATTGAGCAGCTCCCCCATTGGGAGAATGAGAGGGATGAAAAGGCCTTAGAAGTGGAAGAGAATACCCAATCTGAGTTTTGAGAAGATGGAAGAACGAGTTCAAAAAATCCTGGCTCGCGCCGGTTATGGTTCAAGACGACAATGTGAAGCTTTGATTCTTCAGGGAAGAGTCAAAGTCAATGGCTTGACGATTCGATTGGGTGCCAAAGCTGACCCCCAAAAAGACAAGATCGTCGTAGATGACCAACCAGTAGCGATCAAAACCCAAAACATCTACATCGCCCTAAACAAGCCACGCGGTGTCCTTTCAGCCGCCTTTTCGCCCGAAGGTATGAAAACGGTCTGCGATCTTGTTGAGGTTGAAGCTCGCCTATTCCCGGTTGGACGGCTGGATGTGGATAGCGAAGGATTAATTTTTTTGACCAACGATGGGGAATTCGCAAATTTGCTCACTCATCCCCGCTATGGGCATGAAAAAGAATACCGCGTTTTGGTTGCCAAACGGCCTGATGAAGATCAACTCAAAGCTTGGCGGCGTGGGATTGTCCTTTCGGATGGCTATCGCACCCAACCAGCAGAGGTGGAGATCGCTACCACCATGCCAAAGGGAGTCTGGCTTCGGGTCGTACTTCGAGAGGGACGCAAGCGTCAAATTCGTGAGATGGGTGCGCTCACCGGACTACCAGTGTTGAGAATTATCCGCACACGCATTGGTGAGGTCACCTTAGGGAACCTGAAACCAGGTCAATGGCGCTACCTAACCCCCTCAGAAGTGAAAAAATTAAAAAAACCACCTCAATCGATTTCCGCTCAAAAACATTTGCCCAAATTGAGGAAAGCAGAATGAAAAAATTGCTTTACGTTTGCAATACTGGTTTGATAACGTGATGTCCAAAGGGACTGGCGCCCTATTTTAGCCATGCTGATCACGGTTACCTTGGCTCCTGCCCAGATATACCCTTTAAAGCAGACGATCAAATTGATGATACCCTCATCGCCTCATTCGATCCCAACCTTACTATTGACGAAAGTGTTCTTAAGGTTGTACCTCGTATGGAAGAAAAACCCGAGATGACCTTAATTTTGGGTTGGAATCACGGCGCTCCATTTCTCCTTCAAGAATTCGATCGCTATATCGCCCAAAATTCGAAAACGACTGTGATGTCAAAATTTATCATTGAGAAAATGGAACAAGCCTGTCGCTATTTGCAACTGAAATATCAAAACATGCAGTTTGTTCAGGCAGACATCACCAATCGAACCGAACTAGAAACAATGCACATCCCCCAATCGCAGCATGTAATCCTACTAAGCTATTCGGATTGCCAAGACATCCAAGAGGCAGAGGCTCAAACGCTGATTACACTCCTCCCTTTGCGTGAGATCGCTAACCAATCTAACAATCATTTCTCAATCGCATCTGAAATACTCAACAATCGCAATCGTGAATTTGCTGAAATCACCAGAGCAGACAATTTTATTGTCACTCAGAAACGGGTCGGCTTAATGCTGTCACAACGATCCAAAAACCGTTATTTAGCCCCTCTCTTTCAAGATGTATTCGACCCCGCAGGGGTTGAAATCTATCTCAAACCAATCGATCACTCTCTTCAACTTGGCACAGCCATCAACTTCTATCTCTTGATTGAAGCAGACAAACGTCGCAACAAGGTTGCCAGCGGGTATCGAATCGCTGCGCAATCCAACGATCCCTCTGCTGCCTATCTGGGATTTACATCAACCCACCTTAAGAACATTGATTGAATTTCGTCATCAGGATAAAATCATCGTGTTTGCAGAAAATCAGAACGAAACTAAACTTCTAAGGAATGGCGATGTCCTTGAATATGAACATTGAAAACCATCATCAAGATGCACCCGTAAATCAAAAACCAGCTCCATCTTCACATCCCATCACACGCTGGGAATTAATTTTCCTTGCCTGCATCTTAGTGCTAACGATCTTCACCCGCTTTTATCTTCTCGGTGTGCGGGTGATGAGTCACGATGAAACTTCGCATGTGTATTTTTCCTGGCTTCTTTCACAAGGCAAAGGCTATCGCCATGACCCAATCACCCATGGGCCTCTCCAATTTCATCTGATTGCCTTAAGTTACTTCCTGTTTGGTGATAACGACTTCACGGCTCGGGTGCCTGCCGCAACTTTGAGTGTCCTTACTATCGCCTTTCTTTGGTATTACCGCAAAATTTTGGGTAGGTTTGGCTATCTTGTGGGAGCAGTTCTCTTATTGATTTCGCCCTATATCCTCTATTACGGAAGATACGCACGCAACGAAGCCTTCATTGGCTTTTTTGCTGTGTTGCTCTGGTGGGCTATCCTCAACTACCTCCACACGAGCCAGTCCCGTTATCTCATTTGGGTAACTATCGCTTCGGTCTTGCACTTCACTTCAAAAGAGACGGCCTTTATCTATACCGCCCAAGCGTTGATCTTTTTAGCCATTACCTTGGTCATTCAGGTATCCAAGAAACCTTGGCGCATTTCTTCTTATCGCACACTATTTTTCAGTGTGTTGATTGCTTCCTTGCTCTTTTTGGCATTAGCGATTGGAATTACTCTGATTGAGAGAAACTCCCAGTCCACGGCTTCGCAACCCAATGTCCCATTGGAACAAACTGCCCAATTCTCCATACCATCAACAGGAGTTCTTGTTCTTGTCTCGATTGCGATCATCGGTATTTTAGCTTGTATCTTTATCGTCATCAGAGGTTACTCATGGTCTGCTCTATTGAATGAGCCTTCCTTTGACCTTGCCATCCTTCTGGGCAGCCAAGTATTGCCCATGCTTGCCCCTTTCCCAGTTAAGTTTCTGGGGCGCAATCCAATCGATTATTCATCAACCCAAAATATTGTATTTGTTGCTAGTTTTGTGGTGCTGCTAAGTCTCATTGCCGTTGGAATCGGTTTAGCTTGGCGACCCAAAATTTGGTTGATCAACACAACGCTCTTTTATGCTATCTTTGTGCTGTTCTATTCTACAATTTTCACCAATGGCTTCGGGATTTTTACCGGCTTGGTAGGCTCTTTGGGCTATTGGCTGGATCAACAAGGGGTCAATCGAGGCAGCCAGCCATGGTATTACTACAGTCTGATCCAAATCCCCATCTATGAATATCTGCCCTTGATCGGCGTCTTCTTCGCCATCGCTTATGCTCTCTGGAAGCAGCGCCTGAAGCCCTCCTCTTCACTTGAGCAAGACCCAACCCATTCGGCACAGGTTCCAACAAAGCATGGTCTCTCTACCGAAGACCGCCTCACTTTTGTCTTCTTCCTTTACTGGACGATTACCAGCTTAATCGCCTTCACCATTGCTGGTGAAAAAATGCCTTGGCTTACTTTCCATATTGCACTCCCAATGATTCTCCTAACCGCTTGGGCACTGGGCAAAGTCATAGAATCGGTTCGCTGGAAATACGTCCGACGCCAGCGAGGCGGGTTATTTGCCCTCGTTTTTACTGTATTCTTAGTTTCCCTTACCATGACCCTTTCATTAGCGCTAGGGGCTAACCCTCCATTCCGAGGAAAGGAACTCGAACAACTCCAAGCAACCACCTCCTTCTTGAGCGCTTTGTTATTCACGCTGGCTTCTGGCGGTTATCTCTACTATACACTTCGTACTTGGAGAGCGAGAGAGGCGATTAAGATTTGCATTCTCACCCTCTTCATCTTGCTATCCATCTTGACCATCCATACAAGCGTATTGGCTTCCTTTGTCAATTATGATAACGCTACGGAATATCTTGTCTATGCCCATTCTGCGCGAGGGCCGAAGGATATTCTTGAACAGATCGAAGAAATTTCCCGCCGCACGACGGGTGGGCTTGCTATTCGAGTAGCCTATGATGATGAAACCACCTATCCTTATTGGTGGTATTTCCGCAACTATCCAAACCAACAGTACTATGGCGATACTCCGACACGTGAATTGCGCAATGCTCCCATTATTCTCGTTGGTGAAAAGAATTATGGCAAAATCGAAGCGGTTGTTGGGCAAGCATATTACCGGTATGACTTCATCCGCTTATGGTGGCCTAACCAAGATTATTTTGACCTCAATTGGCAAAGAATCCGCGAAGCCATTAGCAGTCCTGAGATGCGTCAAGCCATCTTTGAAATCTGGCTAAACCGAGATTACACCCGCTACGGTCAATTAACCGGCAAGGATATGAGCTTGACAAATTGGTATCCTTCCAGTCGCATGAGATTGTATATCCGCAAAGATATTGTGTCATCCTTATGGAACTATGGCAGCATGCCCGCAGAAGCCAATCTCCCCGCCGATCCGTATGAAGGCAAACAAGCAAACGTGAAGCCAGATAAGATCATCGGGGGTAGCGGTAGCGAGCCAGGTCGCTTCCAACGTCCCCGTGACCTTGCCATTGCAGCGGATGGAAGTCTCTATATTGTCGATACAGATAACCACCGTGTCCAACATCTCGATTCGAATGGCAATGTCCTCCATATCTGGGGTACTTTTGGCGATGCAACTACCATGGATGCGCCTGGCGGAACGTTTAATCAACCTTGGGGGATTGCCGTCGATCAAGCTGGTTTTGTCTACGTTGCCGATACCTGGAATCACCGCATTCAAAAATTTACTGCAGAAGGGCAATTCGTTACTCAATGGGGATATTTTGGACAAGCCGAAACCCCCACGGCTTTCTGGGGTCCACGCGATATCGCGATCGATGCCCAAAATCGCCTTTTCATTTCAGACACCGGCAACAAACGTATCGTTGTTTTTGATAGTGAAGGCAACTATCTGGCTGCTTATGGCAAGGCCGGCCTTCTTCCGGGTGAGTTTGATGAACCGGTCGGTTTAGCCTTTGGGCCAGATGGCCGACTTTATGTAGCTGACACATGGAACCAACGCATTCAAGTCTTTTCCATTGACGATCAATTGAACTTCATCTTCCAAAACAGTTGGGAAATCTTCGGTTGGTATGGTCAGTCTCTTGACAACAAGCCCTACCTTGCTGTAGACAACCAAAATTTTGTTTATTGCACCGACCCAGAAGGCTTTCGTATTCTTCAATTCAACGCCAATGGAGATTTCATTCAATATTGGGGCGAGGTTGGAACTGTGGCTGGGAGTTTTTCCTTGCCAGCCTCCCTGGCCATCGATCCGAATGGTGGAATTTGGATAACCGATGCTGGAAGCAGTCAGATTCTGCACTTTTCGATTCCATAAAGCTATAATATAACTACAAGGGAGTTGATCAAAAAACTATGACCCAAATGGAGAAAGTTCATGAAACTGCATGAATATCAATCGAAACAAATTTTTTCCCGCTATGGAATACCGATTCCAAAAGGGCGTGTCGCCTCTACCGCCCAAGAAGCCAAACAAATCGCTGAAGAGCTTGGCGGTAAAGTGGTGATAAAGTCTCAAGTTTTAGTCGGTGGTCGGGGAAAAGCTGGGGGTATTCGCCTTGCAAAAAATCCCACCGAAGCCGAAGAAGTTGCTACCCAAATCCTTTCCATGGAAATCAAAGGACTGCCGGTCAGAAAAGTTTTGGTCGACGAAGCGGCAAATATCAGCAGCGAAATTTATCTCGGAATAACCAATGATCGCGCCGCCCGAAAACCGGTCATCATGGCTTCCTCTTCAGGTGGAGTAGATATTGAAGAAGTGGCTCAAGTCTCGCCTGAGAAAATCATCAAAGTGCATGTTGATCCGTTACTTGGACTGCGCGACTATCAAGCTCGAGACGTAGCCGCGGGCATCGATTTGCCGCGCGAACATTGGAAGTCCTTTATATCCATCACCCATGGCCTTTGGAAGGTTTATACAGAGTGCGATGCAACCTTAGCTGAGATAAACCCTTTGGTTATTACAGCCGAAAACCAACTCATTGCACTGGATGGCAAGATGATCATTGATGACAACGCACTCTTCCGCCATCCTGAATTTTCGGAAATGCGCGATTTGGACGCCGAAGCGCCATCCGAAATTGAAGCCAGGAAATACGGACTGTCTTATATCAAACTAGACGGTGATATCGGTTGCATGGTCAATGGCGCCGGCTTAGCCATGACTACAATGGACATTATCAAATTATTTGGCGGCAACCCAGCGAATTTCCTTGATATTGGCGGAGGAGCCAACGCAGATAAAGTCGCTGCCGCCTTCCGCATCATCCTCAGCGATCCGAATGTAAAAGCCGTGCTGCTGAACGTGTTTGGTGGCATCACTCGTTGTGATGAAGTCGCCCATGGTATCGTTGCTGCCATGCAAGAGGTCAAACCAAAAGTTCCCCTCGTCGTTCGCTTAGTGGGAACAAACGCTGAAGAAGGGCGGGAGATCTTATCTAACGCCCAAATGATCACCGCCGAGACCTTGGTTGACGCAGCTCAAAAAGCAGTTGCCGCATCGAAAGGAGAACTCCAATGAGCATATTAATCGACAAAAATACCCGCCTCCTCGTGCAAGGGATTACCGGCAATGAGGGCATGTTCCATACTCGTCAGATGGTTGCATACGGCACCAACGTCGTGGCAGGCGTTACGCCAGGCAAAGGTGGTGAGTGGGTATTAGATGGAAAAATTCCCGTTTTCGATTCGGTGCGCATCGCCGTTGAAGCCACCGGTGCCAACACGAGCGTCATTTTCGTCCCAGCCAGATTTGCTGCAGATGCCATCTTTGAAGCAGCCGACGCGGGCATTCCCTTAATCGTCTGCATCACCGAAGGAATCGCCGTCCAAGACATGATGTGCGTGCGCAACTATCTAGACCAGAAAAAATGTCGTCTGGTTGGTCCAAATTGCCCTGGTTTACTCTCTCCAGGACAATCAAAAGTAGGCATCATTCCAGGCGATATTTCCATTGCGGGCAATGTGGGCATTGTCTCCCGTTCTGGAACGCTGACCTACGAAGTGCTCTATGCTCTAAAACTGCGCCGCATTGGGGTAAGCACTTGTGTCGGCATCGGGGGCGATCCCATCAACGGCACGAACTTTATCGATGTCCTTTCGATGTTTGAGGACGATCCCCACACAGAACAGGTAGTGTTGATCGGTGAAATTGGGGGAAGCGACGAAGAAAAGGCCGCCGAATTCATTGCCACCCGCATGACCAAACCGGTTGTAGGATTTATTGCCGGACAAACAGCTCCCCCCGGTAAGCGGATGGGACATGCTGGAGCAATTATCGAAGGAGGCTCCGGCTTAGCTAAAGATAAGATTCGGGCACTTGAGGATGCTGGGGTAAAAGTAGCTCGTCATCCCGAAGAAATTCCCGACCTGCTCAATCCAACCGCAATGGCTTGATAAAAAAGGGGCTGTCCTTCGGAAAACCTCCCTGGGACAGCCCACCTCTCTTCGGTAAGCGCTTTTGCTTATGAATTACCCATGTGTTCTTCGATGTACTTAACCGCTTCTCCCACTGTGGTGATCTTTTGGGCATCTTCGTCAGAAATCTGCCCCCCAAATTTATCTTCGAATTCCATGATGAGTTCGACCAAGTCGAGAGAATCGGCTTCTAAGTCCTCACGAAAACGAGCTTCGGGAGTAACTCTAGACTCATCAACGCCAAGCAGTTCCACAATAATGGCTTTGACCTTTTCGTATGTATCGGACATGGATACTTCCTCCAAAAAGAATTTTAGGTATTGTATACCCAGCTTGAAATCTGTCAAGTTTTCAAAAAAAGAATTAGAATGGCTCAACTCTACCTTCTCTAACAGGAACACCGCCTCATGAAGAAAGTTACGCACATTAGCCAACGCAAATCCGATCATATTCGCATTAACCTTCGAGAAGATGTTCAATCTGCTCTAACGACCGGTTTAGAAAACTATCGCTTTGAACACCAAGCTCTGCCGGAGTGCAATCTGGAAGAGGTTGACACACAGACGGTTTTTCTGAACAAACCCCTAGCCGCTCCTATCTTAATCTCTTCGATGACCGGAGGGAGTGCTGAAGCCGCTCAAATCAACCTGACATTGGCAGAAGCGGCTGAACAGACCCAGATCGCTATGGGGCTTGGCTCTCAGCGCGCCGCCATCGAACACCCCGAGTACGAATATACCTTCCAAGTCCGCAAAGTGGCGCCGAACATCCTACTTTTTGCCAACCTCGGCGCAATCCAGTTAAACTATCGATATGGCATTGATGAATGCAAAAAAGCAGTCGACATGATCGAAGCGGATGCTCTGATTCTTCACCTAAATCCTCTCCAAGAAGCCCTTCAACCAGAAGGAGATACGCGCTTTGAGAATCTGATCGATAAAATTGCCTTGGTCTGTCGGTCTCTACCTGTGCCAGTGGTCGTGAAGGAGGTTGGTTGGGGTATCTCACAGCGAGTTGCCAGATTGCTGATCGAGGCAGGCGTCGCTGTAATTGATGTTGCTGGAGCGGGAGGCACCTCTTGGTCACAGGTTGAGATGTATCGCGCTCAATCCGAAAGCGCAGCTCGCATTGCCTCTCATTTCATCGACTGGGGTATTCCAACGTCCGAATGCATCCTCAACGTGCGCGCTGTCCATCCTACAATCCCGCTAATAGCATCAGGTGGTTTGCGGAATGGTATCGATATTGCAAAATGCCTGGCTTTAGGAGCGAATCTCGGCGCAATGGCCTCTCCATTTCTCAAGGCGGCAGCCCGATCGCTCAACGACACGATTGAAACTATTCACGAAATCCAACGCGAAATCCAAATTACCATGTTTGCAGCCGGTGTTAAGACTATTGCTGAACTACAGAATCTTACCTTGAAGGAAATCTAACTATGGACTCTCCAGAAAAGCTCTTGCAAACAATGAAAGAAGCTTTGGAACAAGAACTTCAAGAGCAATTAAAAGACTTGAATATATCCCCATACCAGCTTTATCATGAGATGTTGGCTTATCACATGGGGTGGGTCGGGGAGGGCGCAGGTCCATCAGCGACAGGTAAACGCATTCGGCCAATCCTCTTACTCCTGTGTACTGCAGCTAGCGGAGGAGACTGGCAGCAAGCCCTTCCAGCCGCGGCGGCTGTTGAGTTCGTTCATAACTTTTCCCTCATCCACGATGATATTGAAGACAAAAGCGAGTATCGGCGGGGAAGATTAACCGTCTGGGCAAAATGGGGCCTATCCCAAGGCGTGAACGCCGGAGATGCCTTGTTCACCATTAGTCACCTAGCCATTCATCGCTTATCTAAATCTTACCCACCTGAGATTGTCCTCCATGCCTCTCGTCTGCTCCTAGAGACTTGCCTTCGCTTGACACAAGGCCAATATTTGGACATCTCTTTTGAAACGCAACCGGAAATCTCCCTCGATGACTATCTTGTCATGATCGAAGGCAAAACCGCTGCTCTGTTCGCAACCTGTACCCATCTCGGTTCACTTCTAGGACGTTGTGATCCAACGTGTCAAAACCAATTTCAGCAATTTGGCAGGTCTCTGGGACTAGCTTTCCAAATTATCGACGACTTGCTGGGGATTTGGGGCGATGAATCCCTCATCGGCAAGTCCACTGCCTCTGACTTAGTCAGTGGTAAAAAAACCTACCCCGTCCTCTTAGGGCTTCGATCGGGTGGTTCGTTTGCCAAGCGCTGGCGACAAGGGAATATTCAACCGGAGGAAGTTTACGACCTAGCAAAATCATTGGAGGCGGAAGGAATTCGAGCTGCTACGCAAGCCGAAGCCCTACGGCTCACCCAGCAAGCCCTGGCAGAACTCAGCGCTGCACAGCCTCATGGTATTGCCGCAGAAGCTCTCTATCGGTTGACAAATCAAATGAGCCGAAGAATCCACTAAATTTCTTCACACAAATTCCAAAAAAGCTTGATTGCCCAACAGCTGACCAAAGCGGGTTAGTCTTAAGCGACGCGGGTCAGTCTCAACCCATTCCACCAGTCCTTTTCTGAGCAACCGATCGATTTCTTTTGCAAAGACCTGCTCCATTCTTTTGCCGAAGCGTCGGTAAAATTCTTCTTCAACCACTCCCTCCCGCACCAATCGTAAGCCAAGCAAAAGGGTATCTTTCATCTCCTCCTCTCGATCCACTGGGTAGGCATGTTCTGTCGCAGGGGAGAAAGGAAATAGGCTTGTAGAAAAAGCATTCACTTTCTGCACATACTGAAAAGGATGCAGGACATTTACTAATCGAAAACCAGCCAGGTAGCCATGCGCTCCCGCTCCCAAACCAAAGTATTCCTGGTTTTTCCAATACTGCAAATTGTGGCGGCAGAAGTTAGGCGAATCCTGCTTCGGCTTTGCCCAATTCGAGATTTCATAATGCACATAACCAGCCGCAGTAAGCATCTCTCTAGCTAACTCGTAACAGTCGGCAGCAAAATCTGCATCCGGATAGGGCAAAAACCCTTGCTTGATCCATTCCTCCAATAAGGTGCCTTCTTCAATCGTTAGGCTATATAAGGAAAGGTGCTCAACATCTAAAGATAGCGCAGCATTCAATGAGTGTTTCCAATCCGCCAGCGTTTGCTTGGGTAAGCCATAGATGAGGTCAAGATTAAGATTGCGAATGCCTGCCGATTGTGCCGCCTTTACGGCTTCAACCACATCCTCAAGCGTGTGCGTACGACCTAAGAGCTGCAACTCACTCTCATTCGCAGATTGGAAGCCTAGGCTAAGGCGATTGACCCCCAGTTGCGCGTAAGCTTGTACTTTTTCTAAGGTCAATGTGCCCGGATTAGCTTCTAAACTAACTTCAAGGCTGGCTTCAAATCCAAAATTCCGCTCTAAAGAGACTAAAATAGCTTTGATATCCATAGGATTGAGCAAAGAAGGTGTTCCGCCACCAAAATAAACTGTATGCACTTGATTCCGATAGGAATCAGGGAGATTCTTTCCAAGAACTTCAATCTCTTTACAAAGGGCACCAATGTATGGGGAAATCAAATGTTCCAAGCCAGCGTAAGTATTAAAATCACAATAACTGCAGCGGCGAGTGCAAAAGGGAATGTGAATGTAAACACTGATACTCATCCTCGATGAGTATATCATTAGCTTCGATTTTTTTGCCCTTTACGTCTTTAGAGACGCTGGTATAATCCCCCTGCGTGAATCAAAACCATAAACCTGAATGATGACCAACGACACACCCTCCAAAACAACCCGAATTTGCCCAACGTGTGGTACCCGCCTCTCTGAACATGCTAACCGCTGTTTGGTATGCGGTACCGTCATAAACCCTCCCACCCCAGCAACATCTCCCGCGAAACCGATTCAAGGTTCTCGGATGCCGGAGATTACTCTTACCTTGCCGGCGGCTATTGGATTTCTGGCTTTATTTTTAGCCATTGGAGCTGGGTTAGTTTATTTTGCCTTACAACAGAGCGGACAAGTTGCCGAACCGACCCTAACCCCAACGCTAACGACAACGCCTACAGCAACCTTTACAGCCACCCCTTTGACTCCTACAGCTACAAATACTCCTGAACCCAGCCCGACACCCTTGAGTTACAGGGTAGCGGCAAACGACACCTGTTCATCGATTGCCTTTGCTTTTGGTGTTTCAATTCAGAGCATAGTTTTACTGAACAACCTTCCGGCTACCTGTGACCCACTCTACGTAGGTCAAACTTTGTTGATTCCTCATCCAACGCCGACACCCACACCATTTCCAACCGCTACCCTCAGCCCCGCCGAAGCAACGGAGGCCGCTTGCACAAAGATCGAATATATCGTCCAAGATAACGATACCTTAAGTACAATTTCCGCTAACTATAACATTCCCATCGCTGTCTTAAAATCCTATAATGGGTTGGTCAATGACATTGTCCGTTCTGGACAACCGCTGATCATCCCCCTTTGTGAGCGGCGCGGCACTCCTGGTCCAACCCCAACCAATACACCACCGCCACCCTATCCACCCCCGAGTTTACTCTTGCCACAAGACGGTGCGCCATTCACATTGGCGGATCAGACCATTACGCTACAATGGGCTTCTGTTGGAGCTTTAAGGGAGAATGAAGCCTACCAAGTAAACATTGTGGATGTTACAGACGGTGGTGAACGCAAAATCGTTGATTACGTCTTCGATACGAAGTATATTGTTCCAACCAGCTTTCGTCCGAGCGACACTAGACCACATGTGATCCGCTGGTGGGTGACCACAGTTCGTCAAATTGGCACGGATGAGAACGGCAACCCAATCTGGGAACCGGCCGGTGCCAATAGCGAACCACGTGTGTTCACGTGGAGCGGCGTGCTCAGCACGCCGGCTCCATAACCTTTGCCTTAGCCACAGCCACGCTCGTGTGCATAGGCTTCGTGAAGTGGAATCGCAGTCCCACTTTGTTGCTCCGCTAGAGTCTCGAGCATCCGAGTAGTAACCGACTTCGGCCGTTCAATCGGTGCGCCAAGTGCCCTCGCCCAGATAGTATTAGCTGTCACACCTAAAATACGGCTCACTCCAAAAAGAACGGTGTAAAAACCACCCCGATCGTTCTCTTTACTATCCAAAACTCCAAAATACCTTTGCAGGACTCCGCTGATCGCATCAACGTTTGGCCATGGATCTTTTGCCTTGCCCTGCTGAAGCAGCACTTCTGGGACGACTTCATAAACCAATTTTGCCAAACGGAACAAATCATAATCGGGCATAACTCTCTGACCGTACTCAAGCTGAGCTGTAAAGCGCGGATCGGTGATGCGCAAAATTGCATGCCCGTAGCCCGGAATGACCTTGCCAGCGTTGAGCGTCTGCCAAGCATACTCTGTTAATTGCTCTTTGGTGGGAAGCCCTTGATATTTTTGATAAACTTCTAAGAGCCATTCCATCGCCTCTTGATTGGCGCGCCCATGTAATGGACCTGCCAGTCCGTTTAGCCCGGCAGAGACAGCGTAATACACATCTGAAAGCGTTGAGGAAACCAAATAGGTTGTATGTGCGCTAACATTCCCACTTTCGTGATCGGAATGGATAAGAAAATACAACCGAGCCAAGTCATAGTATTGTTTATTTTCGATTCCAATCATATAGCCAAAATTGGCTGCCCAATCTAAATCTGGCTTTGGCTTTATGATTTGTCCATCTCGAAACTTGTAATTATAGATAAAAGCAGCAACTGCTGGGGCACGGGCGGTTAAGTCCAAAGCATCTTCTAAAGTAGGGATCCAATAATCCTCTTTTCGCAAGCCAAGATCATACTCCCGCGCAAAATGCGACTCCCGCTCCATTGCCAAGATCGCCAAAGAAAACAGGTTCATAGCACTGGTATCCTTTGGCATTGCCCGGATTACATCATAAACATATTCAGGCACGGTTTGTCTTTTCTTCCATTCTTCTTCGATTTCCATTCCCTCTTCATAGGTTGGCATTCGGCCAACTAACAATAGGTAATATAACCCTCCAAGAAAAGGCATCTCATTGCCTGGACGCTTTGGGAGCAGTTCGAGCAATTCGGGAATCGTATATCCTCTCAAACGGATGCCTTGGTTTGGGTCAACACAAGAAATGTCAGTCACGAGGGCTTTCACGTCCCGAATGCCGCCAAGGATTTGAGCAATGTTGATTTCCGCAACCTTGACTTTCCCATAGTCTGTGATCAAGCGTTTTAATCGTGCTCTCCACCCTGGCAGTTGTTCTTCGATTTGCTTTCTTAGGTTCATGTTCTCTCCAAAACTCAGTTTCTTGTTAGAGGTTAAGTTTTGCAATGTTCTCGGCAACATTGGCTGCAGATTTTCGCAAAGCCGCTTGCTCGTTTTCGGTCAGAGGATATTCCAGAATTTTTTCAACACCGTTTCTTCCAATTTGTGCAGGAACACCAAAGTAGATCCCACTAAGCCCGTATTCACCTTGTAGATAGGCAGAGAGCGGAGCAATCAGATGTTTATCCCTCAGCACCGCTTCAACCATTTTCGCTACAGCCACACCCGGCGCATAAAACGCGCTGCCCATCTTCAATAAACTGACAATCTCACCACCGCCTTTACGTGTTCTCTCGACAATGGCTGCAAGCTTATCCGCAGGGATCATATGGTCAAGTGGCACACCAGCCACATTGGAAATATGGACAAGGGGTACCATCTCATCCCCGTGTCCGCCCAAAACATAGCAATGCACATTCTCTACACTAACCCCTAATTCCTCTGCTACGAAAGTTGCCATTCGCGTCGAATCTAAAATGCCCGCCTGACCAAAAACTCTTGCAGCGGGTAAACCGGTCACCTTCCAAGTGAGATAGGTCATGACATCCAATGGATTGGTTAGGATGATATAAATTGCCTGCGGAGAATACTGGAGGGTATTGATAGCCGCTTGACGGACAATTTCGGCATTGGCCATCAAGAGGTCGTCCCGGCTCATGCCAGGCTTCCGAGGCAAACCAGCTGTGATCACGATCACATCAGAATTGGCTGTCAACGCATAATCCGTTCCACCCTGAATTTTGACATCCTTTCCCAATACTGGCATTGCCTGTTGTAAGTCCAAGGCTTTGCCTTGTGCTAGTCCTTCTACCACATCTATCAACACAATGTCGGCAATTTCAAGTTGTGCCAGCCAATGCGCGGTGGTAGCTCCGGTCATTCCCGCCCCAATGATCGATACCTTTGATCTCATCTTTCCTCCTCTCAGGCTTTGACCTTCTCGGCCATTTGTTCCTGTAGATAATGTACTGCGCGCATTGCTGCTGCTGCGCCCATCCCCGCAGACGTTATCACCTGGCGAAAATGCGGATCGGCTGCTTCACCCGCTGCGAATACGCCCGGAATGTTGGTTTGCATTAACGAATCGATGACCAAGTAGCGCCCTGCATCCATTTCCAATTGCCCCTCAAACAGCTGTGTATTGGGCGAATGTCCTATAAAGATGAAAACACCATCGGTATCCCTTAACCACTCTTCGCCGGTCTGCACGTTTTTCAATCGGACTTGCTTTACACTCTCGTCACCGATGATTTCCGTTACGATTGTGTTGTAAAGAAACGAAATCTTCGGATTTTCCATCGCCCGTTTTTGTAAAATAGCACCTGCGCGCAGGGTATCTCGCCGATGAACAATCGTAACCTGACTAGCGTAGCGGGTAAGGAAAATACTTTCTTCGAGAGCGGAATCTCCGCCGCCCACGACAATGACATCTTTATCCTTAAAGAACCAGCCGTCACAGGTGGCACAGTACGAGACACCCTTCCCCGTCAGTTCTTTTTCACCCGCAACATTGAGATGATTGGGAGTCGCACCCGTTGCAACAATCAAAGTATCTGCAAGATACGTTTTGGAATAAGCCTTCACCACGAAAGGCCGCTCTGATAAGTTGACCTCAGTGGCGAGATCGAATTCAATTCTTGCCCCAAAGCGTTCAGCTTGCTTTTGAAACAGCTCTACTAACTCTTGTCCGCCAATGCCATCGGGAAAACCAGGATAATTTTCGACAGTATAAGTTAAGGAGACCTGCCCCCCAAACTCAATACCGGCTAGAACAACCGGGTTCGTATCCGCCCGAGCAGCATAGAGAGCTGCAGTCAACCCTGCCGGACCAGAGCCTAGAATTAAGACTTTTACTCGTTCGATTTTTGAATCCTCTGCTGAAGAGCTATGTGGAAGACCACTCAAGCTAATTTTCATGCTCGTTCCCTTTCTCGTAAAGTGGATTTTTGCACAAAGTTAGATGCGTTTTTGACGATAATTGTTACAATTTTATGACAACCACTCTCTTATTATACCTTTCAGGTTTACCGTTTTGAAAGTTTCAAACCGCACCTTTTATGGTATGTTAATACAAAAATCGAGCTTATTTCAATCAGGCAAAAGGTTTATGGTCACCACAAAACTGCCTTCCAATCGCCCCTGGTTTCGAATTCTCTCACCCCCAATGGAGGAGAGATATCGGAATGCTGAACGAGAATTCACTCTCTCGTTGGTCAATATTGACAACTTTCTCGATTTGTATCGATTGTTGGAAACCACCCTAGGTGAGACGGTTAACCCACAATTTTTCTACCTGTTCCTATACAAAAGTGACTCAAATCATTACAGGCTATTTTCATCCAATCATCCTGCATCAGAAGAAATCACCTTCCCCGAAAACTCCCCATTTGTTGACCTACTAAAGAAAAAGGGCAAAGCCATTGCGTTATTTGCTGATGAGACTCTCCCTAAATTATCTCAGAATGATCGTGCCAAATTGACTCTTTTAGAAGTCAATGTCTGTTATCCATTTTTATACCAGAACCAGTTAACTGGCTTTCTTGGTTTAGGTGCACCGACTCAAAAACTTAAGTATGGTCGCCAGGCGCATGAATTTGTCGAAGAGCTTTGCCGAATAGCAGCCTTTTCAATTTATCACTTACTTAAACGGGAGGAAGTCGAACAACAAATTCAACAAATGCAAATTATTAATCGTCTAGCGCAAGGAATCAATGTCACCTTGCACTTCGATGATTTGCTGGAATTGATCTTTGCCCAAACCGAAAACATCATACCTCTAACCGATTATTGGTTATCGACTTATAATCCTATTGGACAGCTCTTCTCCTTTGCGTTTGTCATTGAAGACCAAGAACGTCGTTTCGACCAGGAAAATATCCCTCTTGACCTAAATGAGTACTTAGAAAAAGTTGTCCTTCAAAAAGCAAAACCTCTACAAACGGACGACTACACTCAAACGGCGCGCTTGCATGGAATACCGCCGAAATTTCCTTATCTCCAGTCGTGGATGTGTGTCCCATTGCTCTCAGGTAAAGAAACCCTAGGGACAATCAGTATTGGTCATCGTTCGATCGGCATCACTTATTCAAAGAAACAGCTTCAAATCTTACAGGCAATTGCCGACCAAACCGCCGCAGCCCTGATCAAAACGAAGCTTTTGCAAGCCACCCAAATTCAAGCGCAGAGGATGACGGTCTTGAACGAAATTGGACGCAGATTAACCGCCTCCCTCGAGTTGGATAAGATTCTAGATGTGGTGCAAAAACAAGGGCAGCAGCTCATTCCTTGTGACGAATGGTTGGCAATGATTGTCGATGAGGCAAGTGGAGACTATTTATCACCAACCCCCAATGGCTTACAAAAAGTTTACCTTGACTCACAAACCCTACAAGTCATTCAAAAAGCCACCCAACTCGGACAACCTCTGATTGAGAACGTAACCGTAAATACGCAAGATGAAACGATAAAACAGCTCTTAATCAATCCACTCTATATAGAAAAGCGCCTAATGGGTTTACTCTTGTTGAGTCGCTCCCTAAAAAATCAACCTTTTCTTCAAGACGATCTAGACCTTATCGCTACTCTTGGTCATCAAGTCTCTATTGCCCTCGCCAATGCGCTAAAGTATGCTCAAACCGATCAGGCACTTCAATCCAAATTAAGTGAATTAGCCATCCTACAACAAATCGATCGTGAACTAAATGCCAGTTTAGACATCGAACGGACTCTCAGCATCACCTTGCAACACGCACTCCGTCAATCGCAAGCCGACGCAGGAGTCATCGGTCTAATCAAAGAAAATCATTTCTACATCGTTCATTCAGTTGGTTATCCAGCCAATCTGTCCCCCATGCTTCCGATTGAAGCGTTATCGTTTGATACATCGTTTCTCGATGCCCAAGTGCATCGGAAAAGTACATTTTTTGAAAATGGAGAAAGCACCGCATTCTTCCCATTGGTTAGAGAGAAACGCGTCCTCGCGCTTTTGATCTTAGAAAGTCAGCAACCCGATTTTTGCCCCGCAGACATCCAATCTTTTATCGTCCGTCTATGCTCACACGCAGCCATTGCAGTGTCCAATGCCATCTTGTATTCAGAAGTGCAACAAGCTAACCATGCTAAAAGCGAATTTGTCTCTCTGGTCTCGCATGAACTTAAGACGCCGATGACAGCAATCAAGGGATATGCTGACCTTATCGCTCAAGGTGCTGTTGGACCGATCAACGAAGTACAAGCAAATTTCCTGTCAACGATCCGCGCGAACGTCAACCGGATGGCAAATCTTGTTTCAGATTTAGCCGACATCTCCCGGATTGAAGCGGGTAAATTACATCTGGAGTTCGAAGCTACTTCAATCCAAGAGGTGCTCCAAGAAGTCATTCGCACAGTCTCTACCCAGCTTGAAGAGAAAAAACAACAGATCATCTTGAATCTGGCTACGGACTTACCTCTGGTCTGGTGTGACCGTAATCGATTAATCCAAATTTACAACAACCTCATCAGCAATGCGATTAAGTACTCACCCCCTGAAACACTAATTGAAGTCAAATGCTACGAAACAACTAACCCGCAAGAAGGACGATTGCAACAACGTGTCGTCTTATCCTCCGTGCGCGATCAAGGAGTGGGAATCTCAGCCGAAGACCAACAAAAAATTTTCCAAAAATTCTTTCGCTCCGATGACCCGAAAGTGCGTGAAAACCCCGGCACAGGTCTGGGTCTCAATATCACAAAATATCTCGTTGAAATTCAAGGAGGACAGATCTGGTTTGAAAGCCAATTAGGGGTTGGAAGCACTTTTTATTTCACCATCCCGGTTGCTTCTGCAGACTAACGGCTCTTTTCGATTTCCAACCTATATCGTTATATTTGGAGCAGGTTCAAGAACCTTTGCCTTCTTGAACCTGCTCTTGATTTATAGGATTTGCAACGTTTATGCAGTAAGTTGAACCTTTGGTAAATGTTCCATTGCCTTCCGGACTTCTTCCTCTGGGTAGCTATAATCCTCAAGCTTACCCTCTAAATAGGCTTGGTAAGCAGACATATCGAAATTGCCATGCCCAGAGAGGTTGAATAAGATAACCCGTTTTTCCCCTTTCTCTTTGGCATCAAGGGCTTCATCGATCGCCGCACGGATTGCATGTGCGCTTTCCGGCGCAGGAATAATCCCTTCAGCGCGAGCGAATTGTAAAGCTGCCTCAAAGGTCGCTAATTGTTTGACCGCGACAGCTTCAATGTATCCAGCATCATAAAGTGCACTGACCGTAGGAGCCATACCATGGTAGCGAAGGCCGCCAGCGTGAATCGGCGCAGGCATAAAGGTATGTCCGAGCGTATGCATCTTGACAATCGGCGCCATCCGTGCCGTATCGCCATAATCAAAGGTGTAAACGCCCTTTGTCAAAGAAGGTGTTGCAGCCGGTTCTACAGCGATAATGCGGGTTTTCATCCCTTCCAACAAGTTCTGGCGCAGGAATGGGAAAGCAATCCCAGCGAAGTTGGATCCCCCACCAACACAACCAATCACGACATCTGGATACTCGCCCGCTAGATCCATCTGCTTCAAGGCTTCTTCGCCGATCACTGTCTGATGGAGTAAAACATGATTTAAGACACTTCCTAAACTATACTTCTTCTTACCACCAGAGGTAGCTGCAACCTCCACCGCTTCCGAGATTGCAATCCCCAAAGAACCATTTGAGTTGGGGTCCTTCTCCAATATGGAGCGCCCAAATTGGGTTTGATCGGTCGGCGAAGCATAGACTTTCGCGCCATAGGTCTCCATCATAATACGTCGATATGGCTTTTGATAGTAGGAAACCTTCACCATATAAACTTCTAGGTCGAGATCGAAAAAGTTGCAAGCTAAAGCTAAGGCAGAGCCCCACTGCCCAGCACCCGTCTCGGTGGTCAAGGCATGAGTACCGGCGATTTTGTTGTAATAGGCTTGTGCAATTGCCGTATTGGGCTTGTGGCTTCCGGCTGGGGAAGCTCCCTCGTATTTATAGTAAATATGAGCAGGGGTTTGGAGCATCCTTTCCAAACGTCGTGCCCGAATTAGAGGCGTCGGACGATAGAGCTTATAAATCTCGCGCACCTCTTCCGGGATTTCGATATACCTTTCTGTACTTACTTCTTGAAGAATCAATTCCATCGGGAAAAGCACAGACAAGAAATCCGGAGTGACGGGCTCTAAGGTTTGCGGGTGTAAGACTGGCGCAGGAGCGACCGGCATATCGGCATTGATGTTATACCAATATTTCGGTAGATCACTCTCATTGAGTAGAAAACGGGTTTGTTCAGACATTTTCAGCCTCCTTCTCAAAAGTTTATTGGATGATTGAAAAATAAAAAACGCGCTCGTCCCAAGTTGGGGACGAACGCGCTGTCCGCGGTGCCACCCCAGTTAGGCAGCCATTAATGAAAAATCCCGTTGGTGTTGCAACGGGAAATAGGCCAGCCTCACTCATTAACGGGTACAGGTATGAAATAACCGATACCCTTTCCCATGATAACGGCGGTTGCGCCGGCCTTGGCTACTCGGGATTTCCTTTCACCTAGCACTCAGAGGACCATTCAGCTTCTTCGTGCTTACAAGGATTCCACCTTCCCTTGCTCTCTGAAAAGCCGTAAGTAGCTTACTTTTCCTCTTCAGCGTTTTTTTAGCTAAATTGTGCGAGATTATACCCAGTTTTGTCTTTCTGTCAAGGAAAATTGGATAATTGTGTTATTGTTCAGCGAATTTGATAGGAAAAAATTTTTTGAACTTCACGACACGCAACATTTTCCAAAAAAGCTAGTTTCAACAACGAAATATCGTTCAGACAAAAGGTCTAGTTCAAAGCCCTTGCCTGATGTAGTCAATAAACTCAAAGGCATAAGCATGTTTTTCATCGGCTGGATGATAACATCGAAATACAATCTGCCACTCACGTTCCTCCCAGGGCGGGAAAAAAGTGTCGGCTTCTACCACCGTTAGCACTCTCGTAACATAGAGTTTCTGGACAAGAGGCAGTGCTGCACGAAAAACTTCTGCCCCACCGGCAATGAAAACCTCATTTTCTCCCGCTACCCGGCAGATCGTCAGCGCCTTCTCCAAACTATCGGCCCACACAACTTCCTGCGCAAGGGCAGCATGCTGGCTTCTGGAAAGGACAATCATGCGACGCCCAACCAAAGGTCGCCCGATTGACTCAAAGGTTTTGCGTCCTACGATAATATGATGCCCCATCGTCAATTGTTTGAAGCGCTTCAAGTCATCGGGTAAATACCAGGGCACTCGATTGCGCCATCCAATTCCCTCCCGCTCATCCATGGCAACAAGGATCGAAAGCTTCAAACCGCTACCTCAGCCGGAATATGAGGGTGGGCTTGATAATTGATTAATTCAAAATCCTCATATTGGAATGAAAAAATGTCTTTAACTGCGGGATTGATTTTCATTTTTGGCAATGGGTAGGGTTCGCGGCTCAACTGCAACTTTGCCTGTTCAATATGGTTCAAATAGAGATGAACATCCCCAAACGTATGAATGAACTCACCAGCACGCAGCCCGGTTACCTGCGCTATCATCATGGTTAGCAGCGAATAGGAAGCGATATTGAAAGGAACTCCCAAAAAAACATCTGCCGACCGCTGATAGAGCTGGCAGGAAAGGCGGCCGTTGGCTACATAAAATTGAAAGAGGCAATGACATGGCGGCAGAGCCATCTTATCCAACTCGGCAACATTCCATGCACTCACAATCAAGCGTCGCGAATGTGGATTGTGCTGAATCTCGTGCACCACCTGCGCAATTTGGTCAATCGTCTTTCCATCCTCCCCTCGCCAGGCTCGCCATTGCGCCCCATAAACTGGGCCTAAATCGCCGTTCTCATCTGCCCACTCATTCCATATTCGCACGCCATGTTCCTGAAGGTAACGCACATTGGTATCTCCCCGCAAGAACCAAAGCAATTCGTAGATCACTGATTTCAGATGGATTTTTTTGGTGGTTAGGATTGGAAATCCCTCGTCCAGGTTGAAGCGCATTTGGTAACCGAAGACCGACAAGGTGCCAACTCCGGTGCGATCTTCTTTTCTAACACCGTTCTTCAAAATATGCGCCAGTAAATCTAAATAAGCTCTCACCTCAACCTTCGCTCTTGCGATCCGAAACGATTGCATTGAGTATCTGGCGGGCTTGGAGAATATCCTGCTGTATTTGCTCCACTAAAGCATCTTTAGACGCGAATCGTCTTTCCTCACGCAACCGGCCCAGAAACTCTAAGGATAATTTCTCTTGATACAAATCCGCTTCAAAATCCAAAAGATGAGCTTCTACCCGAGGAGCGACCGGCTCATTTTCAAAAGTCGGTCGTACCCCAACATTAACTACTGCGCCATAGCGCTGATGATTCACAATGGCATGGCAGACGTAAACGCCATGCAGCGGCACAGCCCGTTCTGCCAAGATATCCAAATTGGCAGTTGGAATGCCCAGTGTTCTGCCTCGTCCATCTCCCTGTATCACTGTGCCGCTCAAGGAAAAAGGGCGGCCAAGCAATTGATTGACCTTTTGGATATTTCCCTCACCCAAAAGAAGACGGAGCAAACTCGAAGAGACAACCTCGCCATTGATCCGTACCGGAGGGATGACATGCAATTCATAATCAAATGGTTGGCTAAGGGCTGCTAGGCGATCGACTGTCCCTTCTCGTCCTTTGCCCAAAGCGAAATCATAACCCACCACCAAGGTACGAAAAGCAATTTTTTCCTTTAGCCGCTGCAAGAACTCGCTCGCTGAGAGATCGGCAATTTCTAGATTGAAAGGGTGAGTAATAACAATCTCTACGCCCAAATTTCCGAGTATTTCGGCTTTTTCCTCAGGAGTCGTTAGATAAAAGCGGCCTTCCTTCTTCCCAAGTACCCGGTCGGGGTGAGGGAAAAAGGTGACCACAACGGCCGGAAGTTTTTTTTGCTGTGCTAGGCTCACTAACTGACGGATGATCTCTTGATGTCCAAGATGAACGCCATCAAAGGTGCCAATAGAAACACAAGAACCGCTCAGTGAGAGATCATCCAGCGAATAAAGATGACGCATAAAAAATCTAACGTTACTGGAAGAACACCTTACGGGGTTGCCATTCTCCGGTTTCAGCGTCGTACTCAAGCAGGGCTACCAGGTCACCTTGTTGACTCACACCACGTGCCCACCCTTTTTCATTTGGCTCACCAGGAATCCGGTGTCCGTGACGAACTAGTTCCACCTGATCTGCATCGAGTTCAACCATTGGCCATTCTGCCAGCGCTTCGGCAGCCGGTATTAAGTAGCGGTACCATGTGCCAGTTTCAAACGCCTCTTGCAGCTTACGTAACGGAATCGCATCCCTCAACGTAAATTTACCGCTTTTGGTGCGCCGCAGCCCGATCAGATGAGCACCACAGCCTAATTCTTTACCAAGGTCATTGGCTAACGAGCGGACATAAGTTCCCGAAGAACAATACACATCAATGACCACTTCCGGCGGCGCCCATTCTAGCACTTCGAGATGGTAAACTTGGATGATGCGTGGGGTTAGCTCGACCTCCTCACCCTCACGCGCGAAATCATAGGCTTTTTTCCCTTTGACCTTTACAGCCGAGTACGGCGGTGGGACTTGCTCGATTTGACCTACAAATTTTTGCAGCACGCGGTTGAATTCTTCTTCGGTGATATTTTCCCAAGCATTGGTTTCTGTAACCGAACCTTCGGAATCATAGGTATCGGTTGAGCTGCCTAACCGAATGGTCGCCTGATAGCGTTTATCAGAGGCAGCCACGTATTCACTCAAGCGCACCGCTGGACCAATGAGAACAACCAAGACGCCCGATGCACGTGGATCCAGAGTACCGGTATGGCCCGCCCGGCGGATTCCGGTCCCGCGGCGAATAATTTGCACCACATCGTGCGACGTCAAACCGATTGGTTTATCTACGACGAGTACTCCTGAGACGATATTCTTGATGTTTTGATCTGAATTCATAGTTTCACCCTGTGTTCCTAAGAATTTTCTGAATTCCTTTGAGTTTTTAGTAAATGAAGATAGGTTTTTTCTATAATAGTTTCAGATAAATTTTGAAGCTCACCTGCAAGCTCTGCCCCTGCAGCAGCAGGATGACCCCCGCCTCCGAATTGGGAAGCTACTTGGGAGACATCAATCCCTGGCACAGCTCGCCAACTTACCTTTACTTTGCCGTTTGGTTGCTCAACAAAGACAACACTAATTTTAGCATCATCGATGGCGGTTAATAGATTAATCATATCCGCATCATCTTTACCCGCATAACCAGCTTGTTGACGATCCTGATTGGTCAAGATCGTCCAGACAACCCCATCTATCCTTTGTATTTTAGATAAGCCACTGCCCCACATCTTAACCGCTTCGAAAGATTTTTGATAAATTGTCCGCGCATAAAGTTCGGGCAGATTAGCACCTGCATCCATTAAGTTCGCAGCCAATCTCAAAACGTCCGAACGCATATTATAGGTGCGAAAGCCAATCGTGTCGGTCAAGATTCCCATAAGAAGAGCGTTGGCTACAGCCTCGCTTATTTGCAAACCCCAACTTTCCAGATTGGTTGCGATGATTTCAGCCGTGGCGACTGCCTGAGGTTCAATCAGATTGATTTTTGCATATCCATCATTGGTGATATGATGGTCGATGTTAATCGTCCACTCAATGGCATCTTGACCGAATCTTCCTAACCTAGAGCGGTCGGAACAATCCAAGGCAATGGCTAACTCGAAGTCCCCCTGAATTGCCCGTTGAATTTTCTCCGATCCACTTAAGTGCCGGAATTGAAGCGGCAAGTGGTCATCCAGAACCATCTGCACAGACTTACCAGCTTCCATTAATGCTAGTCCTAGACCCAACAATGAACCGATCGCATCGCCATCTGGGCGAATGTGGGTTACCAACAACAACCGTTCAGCATTTCGGAGCGCCTCACCAATTAAGTCATTTGGATGACTGATCATTGACTTTCCCGCTATTGATCTCCTTATCCTTTAAGCTAGACTCCTCCCGCAATGAAGCAAGGAGTTTTTCAATCCGCTCCGCTCTTTCTGGAGTCGGATCCCAGTGAAAACGCAGTTTTGGAAAAATTCGCAACTCAACCGAACGAGCAAGCTCCCGCCTTAGAAATCCTTGCGCATGTTCCAGTCCTTCAAGGATTTCTTTCGAGCGTTCCTGACCTTCAATAGCAGAGACATAGATATCTGCATAAGCCAATTCACGGTCTATGCGCACATCGGTCACATAGACACCCGTTAACCGAGGATCCGAAACGCTATGTAGCAGCAATTCTGCCAGTTCCTCTTTGACTCGTTCGTTAATTCTTTCCAAGCGTATCTTCGAGACCACGATACCCTCACCTAGAACACATCCTTACTTGCCTGACCTTTTTCCAGAACATAACATTCAAGCACATCACCGACCTGAAAAGCATCAAAACCCTTGATGGCAATGCCGCATTCAAATCCTTGCTTTATTTCTCGCACATCTTCAGTTAAATGTTTCAACGAAGAAACCGCCCCCTCTCCGACCGTCTCTCCTTTTCTAATTACCCGAATCCGTGCATTGCGGCGGATCTCGCCATCGAGTACATAGCACCCGGCGACATTACCGACCTTGGAGATGCGAAAGATGGCTCGCACTTCTGCATGGCCGAGGATGATCTCCTTCTCTTCCGGTTCTAACATGCCCTTTAGGGCCTTTTCGACGTCTTCCGTCAAGCGATATATAATATCATAAAGTCGGATGGATACACCCTCCGACTCAGCCATATTTCGAGCTGCAACATCCGCTTGAACATTGAATCCAATAATGACAGCACCCGACGCCGCGGCTAACATAACATCATTCTCACTGATATTCCCGGTTTCAGCATGAAGAATATTTATAGCAATTTCCCCCCCGCTAAGCTCCTTTAGTGAGTTAATGATTGGCTCTAACGAACCTTGAACATCAGCCTTGATAATCAAGCGCAATTCGCGCACTTCTCCGGATTTATAGCGGTCAAAGAGCTGTTCTAACGTCATCGCTTTTTTGGCAGCGCTTTCTGATTGCTTGGCAGTTTGCATTCGTTCCATCACAATTGAACGCGCCTCACGCTCCGACTCGACCACTTCAAACATTTCTCCTGCGCGCGGCACATCATTTAATCCCATCACGGAGACAGGGGTCGATGGGGGAGCCTTGCGCACTTTTCTGCCCATGAAATCAAACATTGCCTTGATTCGCCCATAAGCTGTTCCAGCCAAGACAACATCCCCCACCTCGAGGGTACCGTTCTGAACCAACAAGGTAGCTAATACACCTTTGGCTCGATCAACCTTCGCCTCAATCACCGTACCAATCACCTTACCCTTGGGATTGGCGTGGATTTCTAAGTTATCCGCAATCAACAAGATGGCCTCTAATAAGTCTTCTAGCCCCTTTTTCTGCTTGGCTGAGATGGGCACCACAATGGTATCGCCATCCCAGTCATCGGGGACCAGACCGATTTCTGCCAATTGCTGTTTTACGCGAGCAATATCCGCGTTGGGTTTATCAATCTTATTGATGGCTACTAAAATGGGTACATGAGCTGCTTTTGCGTGGGCTGCAGCCTCTTTGGTTTGAGGCATGACCCCATCATCGGCGGCAACCACTAAGACGACCAAATCTGCCCCTTGCGCGCCTCTCGCCCTCATGGCAGTAAACGCAGCATGTCCTGGCGTATCCAAAAAGGTAATTAACCGCCCGTTATGCTCAACCTGGTAAGCGCCAATGTGCTGGGTAATTCCCCCAGCTTCTCCTTCTGCTACATTGGTATGACGAATCGCGTCCAACAAGGTTGTCTTTCCATGATCGACATGTCCCAGAATGGTAACAACCGGAGGACGGCGGACAAGCTGATTGGGATCTTCCGCCATGATGATCCGTCGCCAAAGGGGAATCTCCCCCATATCTTCTTTTTGCTCGGTTTTGTCCGCTTCTAAAGTAGCCTCATAGCCCATCTCAGCAGCTACAATGGCAGCCGTATCGAAATCGATCTGCTGGTTGATATTTGCCATGACACCATTTGCCATTAACTTCTTAATAATGTCAATTGGGCTTGTATCGATAACCTTTGCCAGGTCTCGGATGGTAATGGTGGCTGGCAATTCAATCTGTTTTACGCTCTGCCCATTATTACTCATAACACACCTCCTTCGAGAGGACACTGGATGGCGGCGAGAAGGCAGGCGCAAATTTACAGAAAACAATTTCGATCTAATCGATTATCTTTTCTTTATTCAGGCAAAGTTCTCGCAAACGCCAATAATTGTTCTTGCTCTTCCGCCGACAACTGGACTTTCAACGATTTCGCCAGACTACCCTTGAGAGCGTTCTCCCAACAGGATCTCTGATCATGAAGATACGCCCCGCGGCCGGGCTTTTTACCAGTCAAGTCCACTTCGACGCCATTCGGTCCTCTCACAATTCGAATCAAAGATCGTTTTGGTTGTACCTCCCGACAACCTACACAGGTTCGATACGGGATATGTTTCGGTTTGGAAGGCTTCTTAACCATCGTGACGATTTATTTTAGAGATCCCATTCGTCATCCCAGTCTGAACCACCACGCTTGCGTTTTTTCCTTGCAACGGTCGTAGACTGGTCAGGATCGTACTCATATTCGATATACTTCTTTTTCTTCTTTTTCTTTTTCTTCTCCGACTCCGATTCTTCCTCCTCGTCTTCTGCAACCAAGGAGTAATCAATCTCGATTTGCTCCGGAGCCCACTTGAAGATTTCATCTAAGCTTGGCTCTTCGATTGGCTCCTCAGGCTGTTCAACTGCTTCTTCCGCAAACTCGACTGCTTGAGCTTCGACGGAGCTCGTTTCAGCCTCCGTTACTTCTTCAACAACCTCGGCTTCTTCAAGCGGTTCAGTCTCAACCGTTTCGAAGCTCTCCTCGCTGATAGCCGTCTCAGTTTGGGGCACGTCCTGTGCGGTTTCCAAAACGGCTTCAACACCTTCAGCCTGTTCTTGCTCCACCACCGTTTCTTCTAAAGTCGCTTCTTCAGCGACCTGTTCCAGGGTGCTCTCAGCCTGCGGCAACGAGAAATTGGCTAAAGCCTCTTCGATTGCCGCCATGGCTTTTGCACCAATTCCTTCCAAAGCTAGAATCCTATTTGGATCAAGCTTCAGTTGGAGCATCAAATCGCCAACCGAGAGATAACCTACCCCGTTAAGCAGGGTTGTGTAACGCAGAGGTAAACCGATATCCTCCAAAGGTATCTCGAAAGCCTCGTCTGGAATATTGGCTGCGGCTTTAATCTGCTTTTCTTCTTCAGCCCTCAAGACCCCTTCGCGTTGCCTCAAAATGCCTCGCTCAACTCGATCAACAAACTGACTCATTAGTTGGTATTCTTCCGGAGTAACTGGCCTACCCTCTGCCTTTTTATTCAAGATTTGCTCAATTTGCGGAATCACATCTTTTTCTAGCTCCGCAAAGGTTGCATATTCAGGCTCTTTTTGGATTTTATTCAATGCATCAATCGCAGCTTCTGGCAAGCTCTTAATGTCAATCCGCCACGAAGTCAAACGCGCTGCCAATCGAGCATTCTGGCCGTCCCGACCAATTGCAAGACTAAGCTGATCTTCCGGGACTACGACCGTGGCTGTCTTGGTGCCTTTGCCACGGTTGCTTAGGTACACTCCCGTGACCCTAGCCGGGCTTAATGCCTTTGCAATATAGATAGCCGGATCCGGATTCCATTCGATTACATCAATTTTTTCGTCATTTAACTCCCGCACAATGGCTTGAATGCGGACGCCTCGCATTCCTACACAAGCCCCAACCGGGTCAACTCCCGCTTGCAAGGCTGCAACAGCAACCTTTGACCTTTGACCGGGCTCGCGCGCTATGGAACGAATCTCCACCATTCCATGGTAGATTTCGGGGACTTCGTTTTCTAAGAGTCTTCTCAGAAAGTTGCGGTGAGCACGAGAGAGAATGATTTGAGGCCCTTTACCCGTGTCTTTGACTTCTAGCAATAATGCCCGAATGCGCTCGTGGACACGATAACGCTCTCCCGGAATCATCTCTTTGCGCGGCATGATCCCTTCAGCTTTCATTTCCAAACCCAAAGTCAAACCGGTTTGGTTGATAGCCTGGATCATTCCACTGACGATTTCCCCTACCTGTCGCTTGAAGTATTGTAGCTGTGCTTCTCGCTCAGCCTCGCGAATCCTTTGTTGAATGACCTGACGAGCTGTTTGAGCTGCCACTCGCCCAAAATCCTTGGGCGTGCTATCAACAATGATCATCCCGCCGATTTTTGCATTCGGGTCAATCTTGCGTGCTTCTTCCAAAGAGACTTCCGTGCGAGGGTCTTGTACGGTTTCTACGATTTCCTTTTCCGCGTAAATCGTAACTCGCCCGGTTTGCAAATCGATCTTGGCTTCAATACGCTGAGCATTAGAGGCATTTTCGGCCTTGCGGTATGCCGAAACCATCGCATATTCTAATGCACCCATGATGATATCTTTGGGCAACTGTTTTTCTTCTAACAGCTCATTGAAAGCCAAAACAAACTCATTCTTCATCTCTCTCTGGTCTCCATATTGATCAACAAAAAAACCAATCTCCTCAGTTACAAGAAGAAAAGTGGGGGATGCCCACTTTTCAGCAACAACGTATCATAACCCGCTAACGAGTGCGATTATTTTATCATGATGTCCTATGTTTCGCAAGGGGATTTTTCCTTAACTAAACATTTTTCCATACAGTAGGATGGATCTATGACCACCCTTTGGATTCCTTGATGATCCACATACCTCCACTCTCCTTGCTCCTCCGCAATAATAGCATACCCGCGATGCTCGTAAAATTGACGCGCAAGTTCATTAAGCTTCGAGACTTTCAGTGTTGTCCAATGAAATCCTCGATCGATCAAATCTTTTTCGACAGAACTTAATAACCTTGTCCCCCATCCTTGTCCTTGGAATTTTGGTTTAATCCGAAACGAAAACAAATAAGCCCTTGATGAACCATCGGCGAAACGCTTGTTCTGGCTGTCAAGTTGAACAAACAATTGACCAATGATTCCTTCAGAAGGGAGATCAATTACCCAAGGCAAGGTACGGCCAATACGGGATTGTTCATAAACCTCTCGATAGACTTGACGAAAGTGACTGTATGCACCATCCCATTCTAGGGCAGGTAGATCGGAGCTTTTGATTAACCGGATCATCCCATTTTGGCTCATAACTTTATACGACTGATTTAATCATTTCATTTAAAAGTTCCATTTCTTCCTGTGGACTGTGGATTCGTCCTTCGATCCAAGCTAATTTAAGCTCGTTCAAAATTCGCCGATATAATGGACCTGGAGAAAGACCAAGTTGTTTCAGGGTGCGGCCATCGGTATGACATTTGGTTTTTATCCATTTTGTAAAGTAGAATTGAATGAGATCAACGATTTTGCCTTGATCATCCATGAGGATTAGCCCATAGGCAACAATTGGATCGATGCCATCTAACTGGTCAATGACGTCCAATCGATTCATCTGGGGAAGTTCATCTTTGATCGTCCAAAGATGGTTTGCCTCACGAACTTTCTTTCTCAAAGAGGAGGGTAGTTTTAGCCGATCAATGATCGTCAATAAATTACTCTGATCTAATTGGCATAACAAAACTAGGTAAAATAGTTCGCGGCGGACATCAGCCTGTGAGGGATTAAGATCAATGCCAAACGTTTGTGGAAGGGATATCCATAGCCGACGACTGCGCTCTCGTTTCCAGTTATCCCACTTCAATTGGGGATGGATATGCTCGAAGATACCCAATTCTTGAAGCCTATCTAGCATCGCAAGAACCTGCTCTTCTACAAAAATCAAATCTAGTTCATGTCGAATACGATCGCCAGACACTCTTGATAAAAGATTACGGGCATCCAGGATTAGTTGAAGGGTTCTTTCTTCAATCCGAAAGTGAAACCTTTGCTCAAAACGAATGGCGCGTAGAATGCGGGTAGGGTCATCAACAAACGAAAGGGAATGCAAAACGCGAATTACCCCTTTGCGAAGATCGCTCAAACCACCCCAATAATCATGTAATTCCCCATAATGTGTACCGTCTAAGCGTATTGCAAGGGTATTGATCGTAAAATCCCGGCGATGTAAATCCAATTTTATGCTACTGGGTTCAACGGTTGGCAATGCTGTAGGATGGGTATAAAATTCCGTTCTAGCGGTAACAAAATCTAGTGTAGGAGGAATTTGCTCTACCAGCGACGCTGAACTGGCTCCTGAAAATTTCTGAAATTCCTGAACAAGCTTGGGATGATTCCGATCGATAAACCATTTGGCTGTCCGAAACCGATCATGTTTGGTTACCCTTCCACCAAATCGAGACCGTAAAGCTTTTGCCAAGGCAATCGCATCCCCTTCAACAACCAAGTCAAAATCCATGCTAGGTTTTTCTAAGAGTAAATCTCGGACAAATCCCCCCACAATATACAATGCCAAACGATTTTCCATCGCCACTTGGGAGACTAACCTGATTAAGATTACCTGCGCACGGGGCAAGATTTTTTCCAGACGATCGGAGAGATTCACTCTAGAAGGGAGGCGGCTGCCAACCGGCAGAGCTTTAATAACATCGGTACGAGTGACAATACCGATAATCTTGCCATCTTCATCCACAACCGGGATTTGCCCCCAACCGCTAACGGTCATGAGCATCTGAACCGTCTCGATCGATTCCTGAGGCGTTACTGTCACTTGTCCAGCTTCCATAATTTGTCTTGCTGTCAGATTCAATTTATGAGCAATAGCTCGATCAACCGCTCGACGAGTGACCAATCCAATGACTTGTCCATTTTCTACTACTGGGTAACCTTCGTGGCCAAATTTCTGCATCAAGGAGGCAATCTCGTTAACCCCCATCTGGGGGGGTACAAGTTGCGGGTCACGAGAGAATATCTGAGCCACAACAATCGCCGGTGTAACAATCTCCTTTAGGTAATCGACCAGATTGTTTTCCAATTCTTCCATTGAAATATCTTTGACCAAACAGGCGGCAGCTCGCTCATGTCCTCCACCCCCAAATTTTTGGGCAACTTTCGCAACATCGATATCATCGTTGGTGGATCGGGCGATTAACTGAATCCCACTCTTGGCTTGAACCAGGACAAACAAGGCATCTGGTTCCAGAACATCGCGCAGCTTATGCGCAATCGATGATAGCTCTTCCTGCAGGTTACCGATTTCAGCTTTCGCAATCACAATTCGGTGTCCATGGACATCGATCGTGCGATAATTGGACTGCAATTGACGAAAGATTTCCATCTGTTCGTCAGAAAGGGGATGATATAGAAAATTGGCAAGAACCGAGAGGCTAGCTCCTTGCTCCAACAAAAAGGCAGCCGCATATAAATCCCTCGGAGTGGTGCGAGTGTAGGTCAGCGCGCCGGTATCCTCATAAATCCCCAACAACAACAGGGTTGCGTGGATTGGTGTGAGGTTCAGCTCATGTCCCCGAATCAACTCAATCAAAAGAGTTGTATTTGCCCCTGTTGCCGATAAGGTGATGTGCCAATCTGTCGAGATGTCTTCCCGTAGCGGATGATGATCAATTACCCGCACCTTGGTTTGCGGGGTTACCCCCTTGATACTTGCCAAGCTTTGGGTATCGACCAGAATAATCGACTCAATCGGTTCTAGGGGCAAATCTCGCAATTCCACAAAAGGGAATTCGGCCCCATATAAGGTCAAAAAACCGCGCACATTGCGATTGATTTTACGGGGCAAAACCGGGATACTGTTGGGATCAAGATAGTAGGCTCCCAATAAGGATGCAATCGCATCAAAATCGGCGACTTCGTGGGTCAAGATAATCCGCATGATGATAGAGTATATCACGCACCGAAATGAAGGACAGCTCTTTTTATGTACCCTTCCCGAAGTTGATATGCTCACCAAATCTCTCTTAGGCATTTGTCGGGTTTAGAATTGACGTCTAATCTCATCAACCATATAATCTCCTTTATGGAGATTAGAGAACTTACCGAGCAAATGCACCGTTTTGTTCAATCCAAAGGCTGGTATGCTGATACCAGCACACGCCCTCAGACTCTAAAAAACTTGGCGATTTCCCTTACCTTAGAAGCCTGTGAAGTGCTTGAACAATTCCAGTGGCAGGAGCAGCCATTGGATCACACGCTCCTTGCGGAGGAACTTGCAGACGTGTTTCTCTACTTACTACAGATTGCCTCGTTGGCAGAAATTGACCTTGAAAAAGTTACATTGGAAAAATTAGAAAAGAACTACCAAAGGAAATGGAAATAAACACAAGATGCCTCTCATTGACCCGTCTCGACTTGAAAAACAAATTCAACAGTGTTTTTCCGTACAATCCAATGCCAGCCTTTTCGTAGAAGCCATTAAGGAATTACTCGATAGTTACGCTGATCACGCTTACCGTCCTGGTGAATTAGCAACACTACCCTCATTCTTGAAGAGCTATCACGTTCCTCAACCTCTGCTCCGCACGCTAAAAAAAGAACTGGCAGTATTCTGTCAATCTGAGTCTGTTCAAGCTCTTTCGATTGCCAAAGAACTCTGGGAAGAACCCTATCAAGAATGCAAGGAATTAGCTATTTCGATCTTGGAAAAATTGCCCTTAGAGATGGAAGCGGAGCTGCTTAAAACAGTTGAACAATGGGTCTCAAGCTGCACTCATCTCGAACTGATCGAATCAATTGCCCAAAATGGGTTGAATACAATTCGGAAACACCAGACGGCTAGCCTGATTGAACGGGCACAAAATTGGCTCATTGACGAACGTCCAAACATGCGCAAGTTCGGCTTCCTCGTCTTGCAGAAAGTGAGTGACACAATTTCATTTAGTGATCTTCCGTTGCTCTTCAAAGTAATTTCGCCCTTTCTTAACCGCTGTCCCATTGAATATTATCAAGATGTCGTGTTGATTTGTAACGCCTTAATTGGAAAATCACCAAAAGAGATGGCTTACCTCATGCGAAAAGCAATCACAGAAAATCCATCGGCTGACGCTCGCAAACTTATGAAATCCTGTCTAAACACCTTCCCCCCCGAACTGCAAACTGATCTAAAAGCCGCCATACAACGATAAAATCTATTCTAATTCGGTAGGATTACTTGAATATTTTTGACCGCCTGGATTTATGATATAATTTCATCCAGTGACTAGGCCATTCCAAGGCTAATGAGCTTTGGGATTGGAGACCTGCACAAAAATTTATTTTAGGAGAGCAGATGTCATGACACTGGATAAGGAGTTAAAACAACAGTTAATGCAGGAATTTTCCCGTCATAACAAAGACACGGGATCTCCGGAAGTACAAATTGCTTTGTTAACCACCCGCATCAATCAGCTCACAGAGCACCTAAAAGCTCATAAGCACGATGAATCCTCCAGACGAGGTCTCTTGAAGCTCGTTGGAAGACGTCGAAGGCTATTAGCTTATCTTCGCCGTAGTGACTATAATCGATATACTGCATTAACCGATCGTCTCAATATCCGCCGTAAGTGAAAGCGATAGAGAAGATGAGCTAGGATGCTCATCTTCTCTAATTAGAGAAATTTATACGGGGATAAACAATCATCTTCAAAATAAAACAGGAAAGAAAATGAAACCAGAAAGTGTAATTGTGGAAACCATTGTTGGAAACAAACCTTTTCAAATTGAAACAGGGAAAATAGCAGCTCAGGCTGGCGGCGCAGTAACCGTTCGGGTTGGGGATACTGTTGTCTTTGCAGCCGCAACGATGAGCAGCGAACCCAAGGAAAGTGTAGATTTCTTCCCTCTAACAGTGGATTACGAGGAAAGAATGTACGCCGGTGGAAGAATTCCCGGCTCATTCTTCCGCCGCGAAGGACGGCCATCTGACGAAGCCATCCTAACCGCTCGTCTAGCCGATCGGCCCTTACGGCCTCTCTTCCCGAAAGATTTGCGCAACGAAGTTCAAATTATCCTCTACTCCTTATCATCGGACGGGGAAAATCCCATTGATATCTTAGCGGTAAATGCAGCTTCGGCTGCCTTGGCTATTTCAGATATCCCTTGGGCTGGACCGATTGGCGCTGTTCGGATCGGACGCATTGACGGTCAATACTTGGTCAATCCCACCTTCACCGAGATGGAGTACTCCGACCTCGATCTCCGCATGGCAGGCACTCGCGATGCGATCTTGATGGTTGAATGCGGTGCCAATGAAGTCAGTGAAGAAGATATGGTAAAAGCCCTCGTTTTTGGGCACCAAGCTTTGCAGCCGATTATCGACTTGCAAGAAGAACTTGTCGCTAAAGTCGGGAAACCCAAGGCAACCTATTCGGCAGCCATAGAAAACGAGGCTCTAATCGAAGCGATACGCCAGGAAGCTAGCCCGGTTATCCTTCAGGTTCTAGACCGGCCCTACATAAAGAGCGAACGCAACGCAGCCTTTAAGCAACTTGAAATCTCCCTAATCGAAAAATTCAAGGATAGTTTTTCTGCAACAGAAAATGACATCCGAGTTGCCCTCGAGAATTGCTATAAAGAAATTGTCCGTCGGCGCATATTGGAGCAAGGGATTCGGGCAGACGGTCGTCGGCTTGATGAAATTCGTCCGATTTGGTGCGAAGTAAACGTCAGTCCACGGGCGCATGGCTCGGGATTATTCACACGCGGTGAAACCCAAGTGTTAACCCTCGCCACTCTCGGAACGCCTCGAGAGGCGCAAGAAATCGATAGCCTAACCCCAGCCGAGAGCAAACGGTACATGCATCACTATAACTTTCCTCCTTTCTCGACAGGCGAGGTGAAAGCTTTACGAGGAGCCTCTCGACGAGAAATTGGTCATGGCGCCTTAGCAGAAAGAGCGCTGGTGCCAGTTATTCCACCCGAAAACAAATTCCCCTATACCCTTCGGTTGGTTTCCGAAGTTCTCTCCTCCAACGGTTCATCCTCGATGGCATCCGTGTGTGGCTCAACCCTTGCCCTCATGGATACCGGTGTTCCGATCTCGGCGCCGGTGGCTGGTGTAGCTATGGGGCTTGTCAAGGAAGGGGATCGGTATGCTATCCTAACCGATATTCTCGGGTTGGAAGACCATTTTGGAGACATGGATTTCAAGGTTGCCGGCACACCCAAGGGCATAACCGCTCTCCAAATGGACATCAAGATCAAGGGGATTTCCTCTGATTTGATGCTCGAAGCTCTCACAAAGGCCAAAGCAGCCAGAGCTCACATCCTAGAAAAGATGCTAGAAGTTATCCCTGCACCGCGTCCGGACTTAAAACCTCATGCACCTCGCATTACGGTAGTGCAAATACCAATCGACAAGATCGGGGCGGTTATTGGTCCGGGTGGCAAAACCATCCGCAGCATTCAAGAAGAAACCAATACAAAAATTGACATCGGTGAGGATGGTTCCGTCTTCATTGCCGCCACAGATGGAGAATCGGCTCGTATCGCTGTCGAAAGGGTTGAGAATCTAACAGAAACACCAGTCGTCGGCCGTATTTATACCGGAAAAGTGGTACGCGTTGCAGACTTTGGTGCCTTTGTTGAAATTTTGCCCAATGTCGATGGACTTGTCCACATCTCGCAACTCGACTCGGCGCGGGTTAACAAAGTGGAAGATATTGTGCGCGTAGGCGATGAAATCACCGTCATGGTCACAGACATTGACAGTCAAGGCAAGATTCGCCTTTCGCGCGCGGCCGTGTTGGAAGGTTGGTCGGCAGATGAAGCGCAGTCCCGCGATCAACGTGGCGGAGCCCCTCGTCAAAGCAGTGGACATCGTTTTCAACCGAGTGGCAAGAAAGACGATAAACGATCTGGTGGCGGGCAACCCCGCCGCTAAGTTGGTAAGAAAGGCATAGCCGGGCCTGGGATACCCAGTTGCTCCGCAATCGCGCTTTGCAGAGCGACTCGGTCATCCCAGGCATACTCAATCTCCCCAAAACACATTGACTGCTCGTGCCCCTTGCCAAGCACAAGAACTAAATCGCCCGCCTGAGCTAGACGGACAGCTTGTCGAATCGCCTCTCGCCGATCGGCTATGCGAAAATAATTAACGCCTTCCGTTCCCCCCGCAGAATCCGCTCCGCCTTTCATTTCCATCAATATTGCTTCCAGGCTTTCGGTGCGTGGGTCTTCTGCCGTCAAGATGCAAATATCAGCCAACTTGACCCCAATCTCTGCCATCTGCCACCGTTTTTTGCGGTCCCGCAAACCAGCGGATCCAAAAACAGCAATCACCTTACCATTTGTTAATTTTCTGGCACTGTCTAACGCATTGCGTAATGCATTGGGGGTATGCGCAAAGTCCACAACCGCCAGATAGGGTTGTCCAAGATCAACTTTCTCCATCCGACCCGGTATCAACGTGACTTGGTTTATTCCAAAAGCGGCTACCTCAGCTGGAATCCCTAATCCTTCAACAGTTGCACACCATGCTGCCAAAGCATTAGAGACATTATATTCACCCACCAAGCTGAGCTGCACCATGATCCGCTTATCTTGGCTTGTGATGTAAAAACGCGGCTTCTGCCCGATTAGCTCAATCTCTTCCGCTCGAACATCAGCCTCAAGGCTTCTACCATACGTTTTGCTGTTTACCGATGGATAGCGTCTTACAATGTCTTGCAAATATTCAAACGATGAATCGTCACGGTTAAGAACAGC
>QEXX01000090.1 GCA_003130835.1 Anaerolineae bacterium
CTCGCCCGCCGCATGGGTCTCGATACGGGCTAACGCCCTACTCGACCCGCAACCCCCAGTGCGGGTTGAGCAGTGTGCTGAGCTTGTCGAAGCACTTGTTGAAACCCACCATGCTCCCCTCTCCCCTCGTGGGAGAGGGGCCGGGGGTGAGGGGATGTCCTCGCCCGCCGCATGGGTCTCGATACGGGCTGACGCCCTACTCGACCCGCGCACCCCAGTGCGGGTTGAGCTTGCATTGAGTTTGTCGAAATGTAGCGAGCGCCAGCGAGCGTACCGAAACCCGCTGGGTTGAGCAGTGTGCTGAGCTTGTCGAAGCACTTGTCGAAACCCGCCATGCTCCCCTCTCCCCTCGCAGGAGAGGGGCCGGGGGTGAGGGGGCTTCATGCGATCTTGGGTGGACGGGGACGTCCATCCCCCGGCAGGACATTGCAACGCTGGCGTCTTTGCCTGCACAGCTCGACAGACGAGGACGTCCGCCATCCGGTAAAAAATCCCCTCTCCGGCAGCGGTGGAGAGGGGTTGCTGGTCAGGGCATGCGCGCTACCCCAACGAACTCGCTTCGATCAAGGCGTCTCTGCCAAGGCTGCCTCAGCCGTAACTAATCCAGCCCCAGTGGCATTTGCACCCCAACAGACCGATTCGGTCGTGCCGTAGGGGGTAGACTATCACCACCTTTCCAAAGCAGACGAGATTCTTTTATCCGCTTATGTTAAAACGCAGGGCATTAAGCATTTGTTACAGCCGCTGGAGCTTTTATCCGCACAGGAAAAGCCTCATCCTTCTCTGCCTGATCAGAGCAACGCCAGTCAATTCGCAAACCACCACAGCAGAGACCTTCGCACCCCCAAGTCTAAGGAAACCTTTCATAGCCAATCGATGACAACTTTCCTTGCTGCGCCATCTGTCTATGCTATAATTCAACACATGTTGAATTATTTCTCTGAAGTCGATTCACCTCTTTCCGCGCTCCTGCCTGATTTGGTCACCTATCTGAAAGCCCTGGCAGAACCAAACCGCCTGCGCATTTTCAACCTTTTAATGGAGGGGGTACATTGTAACTGTGAGTTGGGCGAGCGGTTAGGCTTGCCGCCTAATTTGATCTCCCATCACCTTGCCATCCTGCGTCAAGCTGGATTGGTGAATGCGGAACGCAGCCCGAGCGACTTGCGTTGGATTTATTACGCTGTCAATCGGGAAGCCTTGGCGCGATTGAATGCGGCCTTACAAACCTTTCTCGACCCCAGCCGCCTTCAACCCCGCCAACCCAGTTGTCCCACGAAGGTCAAGACCCCATCTTCAACACACCCTATAACTGCAAGCAGGTGACAGCCATGACTCAGCGACGCAAAGTGTTGTTTCTCTGCACCGGCAACTCCTGTCGTTCCCAAATGGCAGAAGCTTTGGTTAATGCCAAATTGGGCAATACCTGGCAAGCCTTTAGCGCCGGCACCAAACCGGCTGGCTTCGTTCATCCCAAAGCCTTAGCCGTCTTGGCGGAAATCGGCATTCAACATCTGGGGAGTTCCAAGCACGTGGATGAGTTCCGCCAGCAGGATTTCGATGTGGTGATCACGGTTTGCGACTCGGCTGCCGAGGAATGTCCGCTGTGGTTGGGCAAAGGGAAACGGATTCATCACGGCTTTCCCGATCCCGCTAAGAGCGATAACCTAGAGGACTTTCGCCGTGTCCGCGATGCCATTGAACGCGAACTCTTTCCCATCTTGAATGAGCTTGCCAGCTAATTCGTTGCGAGCATGGTTAAGAACCTTTTCAGAGCCATTGAGCCTTTTCTAAAAGCTGAAAGCCCCCGCATCGGCGGATTAGCCGCTTTGGTCGGCTTAGCCAGCGGGGCGGGAATCTGGCTCTTTAAGGTAGCCATTGAGGGGTTGCGACAGGTATTATTCGGTTCTGTAAGCGGCGGATGGGTGCTCTTGATTCCTGTTCTGGGCGGCTTGGTGGTCGGCTGGCTGGCTCAGCGCGCCTTTCAGGGCGAAAAACTGCACGGAACGGCCTCGATCATGCAAGCCATCGCTTTAGCTGGTGGTCGCTTGAACTATCGGCAGGCGCCGCTGAAGAGCCTAGCAGCCATCCTTTCTATTGGGAGCGGCGCGTCAATCGGTCCGGAAGACCCCTCTGTGCAAATCGGCGCCAACCTTGGCTCGCTGGTGGGACAAGCTCTGCAAGTATCAGAAGAACGCCTGCGCAGTTTGGTCGCTGCCGGCGCAGCTTCTGCGATTGCGGCTGCCTTTAACGCTCCGATTGCAGGGGTTTTCTTCTCTTTGGAAATCTTGCTGGGTGAAATCAACAGTAGCAATCTGGGCATGGTGCTTGTGGCTGCTGTTGTTTCTTCGGTGTTTACCCAAGCGGTGGCAGGCGCCTCTCCCGCCTTCCCGATTCCCGCTTATACCTTCAACTCGGCTTGGGAATTTCCCTTGTATCTGGTGCTCGGTTTAGCAGGTGGCTTGCTATCCGCCCTTTATGCAACGCTTCTGTACCGATTCCAAGACCTATTCCACAATTGGCAGATCGCCCAACCGCTCAAGACCGCCACAGCCGGGCTGATCGTTGGGGCAGTGGGATATTTTCTTCCACAATTGTTCGGGGTAGGCTATGAGACGATCGGCGAAGTGTTGCGCGGCGCTCAGTTGGGGATTGGCTTCTTATTGGTGTTGATGTTCGGCAAGACTCTGTTGACCCCCTTAAGCATCGGTGGGGGGTTTGTGGGGGGTGTCTTCGCTCCTGCTTTATTTATTGGCGCAATGCTGGGGAGCGCCTTTGGGCTGCTGTGTGCTTCGCTTTTTCCCAGCCTCAATATACAGCCGCCTGCCTTTGCCCTGGTTGGGATGGCAGCCGTGTTGGCGGGAGCTGTTCATGCCCCCTTGACAGCCATCCTCTTGCTCTTCGAAATGACTCACGATTATCGCATTATCCTACCCTTAATGTTCAGCGTAGCGGTCAGCTTGATTGTGGCGCAACACTTGCAGAAGGACTCGATTTACTCCAAAGGGCTGGCGCGGGTCGGAATCCGCCTCGACCGCGGGCGCGATATCGATGTGCTCAGCACGCTCACGGTAGGGGAGGTCATGCGCACCGAAGTGCAAACCCTGACCGAATCGATGAGTTTAGACGAAGCGGCCGAAGTGTTTGCGCGCACGCGGCGGCATGGCTTGCCGGTTTTAGACGCGCAAGGCAAGTTATGCGGTGTTTTGACCCTGCAAGACCTCGATCGTGCCCAGGAGCAGCACAAAAAAACGGTAGGAGAAGCTTGTACACGCCAAATCGAGGTGGCTTTTCCCGATGAACCGCTGAGCGCTGCCCTACAACGGATGAGCCGCCGCGATATCGGGCGCATCCCGGTTGTCAGTCGTCAAGACGCACGCCAATTGGTGGGCATCTTACGCCGCGCCGACGTCATTCACGCCTATCAAGTGGCTCTGGTGCGCCGCGCTTCTCAACGTCATCGGCAAGCTGCCATTCGTCTGGACGCTTTCACTCCCCCCAGTGTTGCCATCTGGGAGATGGAAGTGGAACCAAACTGTCTTGCCGATGGGAAGCGTCTCAGCGAAATCCCATTCCCTGAAGGATGTATGGTTGCCAGCGTGCGCCGCGGGGACAAGGTTTTCGTGCCTAGAGGCAGCACCTTGCTGAGCGCCGGCGACCGATTGGTGATCGTGAATGATAAACAGTCCCAAGAAATTGCCCAAGACCAAATCCTTGAACTACTGAGGAAGCGCAATGGAAGTTGAATTGCTTTACTTTGATGGCTGTCCCTCCTGGGAAGAGGCGCTAGCCAATCTCAATACCGCCCTGGCGTTGGAGGCGATCAAAGCTCAAATTCACCTCACCTGTGTTCGGGATAACGACCATGCTGCTCAGGTGAAGTTCCTGGGTTCGCCGTCTTTTCGGGTCAATGGCATCGATTTATGGCCCGAGGAACGCACCCGCTATAACCTTAGTTGCCGCGTTTATGCAACCCCGCAAGGGATGAAAGGAGCGCCAAGTGTAGAAATGTTGCGACAAGCCTTGCGTGACTTTCTCAAATCCAATCAAACTCAATTCACTTAATCCAATCCATATTTCTACAAGGAGGTTTTAATGGCTGAAACTATCCAAACCATCCCTGCCCCAACCAGCGTCACGCGACGCCTCTCCTTTCTCGACCGCTACCTGACGTTGTGGATCTTCCTCGCCATGGCGTTGGGAGTGGGGATAGGCTTTCTCTTCCCCGATAGCGTTAAACGGTTGAATGAGGCGGTTTCGATTGGGACAACCAATATCCCAATTGCTATCGGTTTGATCCTCATGATGTATCCCCCCTTGGCAAAGGTGCATTACGAGGAATTAGGCGATGTGTTCCGCAATTGGAAGGTCTTGGGGCTTTCCCTGTTGCAGAACTGGATAATCGGTCCGATCCTGATGTTTATTCTCGCCATCCTATTCCTGCGCAATTATCCCGACTACATGACCGGCTTGATCTTGATCGGGTTGGCGCGCTGTATTGCCATGGTCATCGTCTGGAACGAGCTGGCAAAGGGAGATAGCGAGTATGCCGCTGGCCTGGTTGCCTTCAATAGTGTCTTCCAGGTGCTGTTCTACAGTGTGTATGCTTATGTGTTTATCACCGTGTTACCTCCCTTATTCGGGATGCAAGGGCGGATTGTCCAAATCACCATTGGTGAGATCGCTCAAAGCGTGTTTATTTATCTCGGTATTCCTTTCTTGGGCGGCTTTTTCACGCGCCTCTTCCTTGTACGGGCAAAGGGCAAAGAATGGTATCACAAGACCTTTGTCCCCAAGATTAGCCCGCTGACCCTGATCGCTTTGCTCTTTACGATTGTGGTCATGTTCTCCTTGAAGGGTGATTTGATCGTCCAATTACCCCTGGATGTGGTACGGATTGCCATCCCGCTGCTGTTCTACTTTGTGCTGATGTTCTTGGTTTCCTTCTTTATGGGTAAAGCCATTGGAGCGGATTATTCCAAGACCACCACGCTGGCCTTCACGGCTGCCAGCAACAACTTTGAACTGGCTATTGCGGTAGCTGTAGCGGTCTTTGGCATCGCTTCGGGGCAAGCGTTTGCAGCGGTCATCGGTCCGCTGATTGAGGTGCCGGTGATGATTGGGCTGGTAAACGTTGCCTTTGCTTTCCAAAAGCGGCTTTACAAAGGCGCTATCGGGAGTGCTCCCGAACTGGAAGCCGTAGCGGCCGAAGCCTGCCCGCCAGCGGAGGTATTGACGAAGAAGTAAGATCAACAAGTGTTCGCTCGAGCGCTTTTTCCAACCGATTGCTCTGCTTATGCCGATGCAGTCCTCGCTTGCCTTCCCGACTTGATGGACATCGGCCTGCAAGAAGTTGTCTTGCTGAGCGTCATTCGCTCGAGCGACGTCCCTTTACCGGAGACCTTAAACCGGCAGAGCCTGGAATTTTGGCATTGGTATCTGGAGGAAAAACTCCACATCGCCCGTTTAGCCCTTGAAGGAAAAGGGCTGCGGGTGATGACCCGAATTGAATACGGTAACGTTGTACAAAAAATCCTAGCGGTCGCCGAGGAGGAGCGGGTAGATTGGCTCATCCTCGGCGCCCAAGGGGCAACAGCGGCACAAGAAATTCTGCTTGGCAGCACGGCTTATGAAGTGATTCGCCGCTCCCATTTGCCGGTATTGCTACAGAAATTTGAGGTCGTGCGCGAAATGGGCCACATTCGCTGCCGCCAATATTGTCAACACCTCTTTGAAAAGGTTTTACACCCCACAGATTTTTCTGAGTGTGCTGCCTCAGCTTTCCGGGTGGTAAAACGGCTGAAAGCAGCCGGCACCCGCCAAGTCATCCTCGTCCATGTTCAGGACACGCGCACGATGAAGAAACGTACACCTGAACAGTTGGTTGCCTTTGACCAACACGACCTGCGCCGCTTGGAAACCATGCAGAAAACCTTGCGGCTGTATGGTTTGTCTGTTGAAACGCATTTATTACATGGCATCCCCCATCAGGAAATCTTGCGTCTCGCCGATCAACTCGGTGCATGTCTGATCGTCTTGGGAGCGAGTGGCATCAGCGCTGTTAGGGAAATTCTCACGGGGAGTACCTTTGAGAACGTCATCCGTCACAGCCGCGCGCCGGTTTTGGTCGTGCGCTAATAAAGATTCAGCTTTCGTTTGGATGCACTGCTCGCAAGCAGTTTGGCTTTCCAAACGGGTTTTGCTCGCTGCAAAAGGGGGGTAAAATACAAACATTGTGAACCCAAATCTAATCCGACGCAAAAGGATTCTGCGCGCTCAGGCTTTCTTGATTCACAGCGCGGCATTGTTCCCGGCAATCCTCTTGCTCGCCGATGGGCTGTTGGGCAACCTCTCCGTTAACCCCATTCAGCAAGCGGTTCAACGCACTGGACGGATTGCCATTAGCCTATTGGTCGCTACGCTAACGGTGCGACCGCTTGCCCAAATCGGACGCTGGCAGGCGCTCCTCGCCCAGCGGCGTACGCTGGGACTATACACCTTCGGCTATGCCCTCCTACACGCCATCCTGTTTCTGGTTGTGGACTACCGCTTGGCACTGTCCTTGATCCTGCGGGAGTTCATTGAAAAACCTTACTTGTGGTTTGGAGTGGGGGCTTTTGCAATCTTATTGCCGCTGGCAATCACCTCTTTCCGCTATTGGATGCGCAAACTCGGCAAAAACTGGAAACGCCTGCATCGCCTGCTCTACCTGGCGGCTATCTTTGCCGTGCTCCATTATGGTTGGGCGGTCAAGGGGGATTTTCTCACCCTGCGCGGGGAAGTCCTTCGCCCTTGGCTGTACGCGCTCAGCGTCGCTTTTCTGCTGGCGTGGCGGCTCTGGACAACGCTGCTCCAGCGCCGCCAGAAGCTGCGCCGTTCAGCCTCTTGATGGGCAATGCCCTTCGCTTGCCCAGACTCAGATCGGCAGCTAACGATCAAAGTAGATGCTTTTGCCGCTCACGGAGAGGGGAATGCCCATCACAAAATCCCAATCTACCACGCCGCTGGCGCGCGCAACGGCGCCGATGCGGTACATGATGCGGTTATCCACGTTGAACAAACTGGCTGTTTTCACCGCCGAGCCGAGGGCAATCCCCATATCTAAAAGCCGATAAGCGCAAATCGGGCCCTTGAATTCCTCTTCCACAGGGGTTGCCTCTTCCAGCTCGGTGCAGGTGGCAAAGCCACAGGCGCTGCAGTTCAAGCCAGCCGTCTTGGCGTCTTTTAAGCCGATCAGCACGACCGCCTGAGAATTGATGACATTGCGGCCATCGCGGTCAAAATTGGAACGATGATGTTCTTCACCGTAGGCGATCATCTGTTCACCCAAGCGGCGCACCGCTTCCCCGCTTAGCGTTTTCACCTGAACAAAGTTCTCCCCTTTGGTTTTCGGCGCCGTAATGGCAGCCATTTCCATCATTTGGGCAACGATTTCTATGCCTTGCATTAAACCTCCTCCATCAATGAGATTCATCCTTCGATCACAGGGTTGGGCTCGGTACGGGCTGACGCCCTACTCGACCCGCAAACCCTACGGCGGGTTGAGTAGCGAAATGAAGTGGAGCGTACCGAAACCCGCCGCATGGGTCTCGATACGGGCTGACGCCCTACTCGACCAACAGGGAGGGCGCGGGTTGAGCTTGCATTGAGTTTGTCGAAATGTAGCGAGCGCCAGCGAGCGTACCGAAACCCCCTGGGTTGAGCCTGTCGAAACCCGCTGGGTTGAGCAGTGTGCTGAGCTTGTCGAAGCGCTTGTCGAAATCCGCTGCGCTCCCCTTGCCCCTCGTGGGAGAGGGGCTGGGGGTGAGGGCTGCTCCCCTCTCCCCTCCTGGGAGAGGGGCCGGGGGTGAGGGGGCAACCCAATCATCAATTGGAGAAACAGGGGGTTGCAGGTGTGCCTGTGATTCCCAACGCTGGCAGGTGCCGCAGGAAGATAGGTTCAACCAGGGGGGTGCGTTGGAAGGCCCCCCAGCGGTCAAGCCGCAGAAAGGGGTTGAATGCCCTGAGGGGCGGAGGGGAATGGAACGAAATGAATTTCGTTGTACGAAAACCGCTTGTCCGATGGCATCTTGATGCTCTGAGGGGTGGAGGGGAATGGAACGAAATGAATTTCGTTGTACGCCCTTACGGGCGGAAGGGGATTCTGACGATCCAAAAAGCATTGCTTCGGCAGCCATGCGGGCTGTCTTAATGCCCTTACGGGCGGAAGGGGATTCTGACGAATCAGGCAGTAGAGGGGATTCTAAATGTAGATCAGTCTTAGTGCCCTTACGGGCGGAAGGGGATTCTGACATGGCGTGGGGCGAAATTCAAAATTTTTGAAATGACCCTAAGTCTTAATGCCCTTACGGGCGGAAGGGGATTCTGACGTTCAAACAGGAATATACAATGTGATGCTGTCGCCGAGGTCTTAATGCCCTTACGGGCGGAAGGGGATTCTGACACACTCTGGTACGGCGCATGCCGTACCTTGCAACTGGTCTTAATGCCCTTACGGGCGGAAGGGGATTCTGACCGAGTTCAAGAGAAAGCATTACAGGTTGCAGTGGATAAAGTCTTAATGCCCTTACGGGCGGAAGGGGATTCTGACGTATGATGACGATCGCCTCATAAGAGATGGGTCTTTACCGTCTTAATGCCCTTACGGGCGGAAGGGGATTCTGACGTAAAATGAAACCCCAAATAACCCTTACAGACATCGATGTCTTAATGCCCTTACGGGCGGAAGGGGATTCTGACGAAAGTGTACCTGCAAAGTACGGCTACACTAAGCGTAGCGTCTTAATGCCCTTACGGGCGGAAGGGGATTCTGACCAGGATATCGCGTGGTTCATCCGTACGCCAGGATACAAGGTCTTAATGCCCTTACGGGCGGAAGGGGATTCTGACCGA
>QEXX01000091.1 GCA_003130835.1 Anaerolineae bacterium
GCTCTGACGATCAAGGGAATATTCAAGTTGGTTTGGAATACAAAAATCCCCCAAATGGGCAAATGACGGTCAAGGTGACCAGCGTTATCTTTCGCGTTCAAGGCGATTGGACGGTGCAATGGATGCCTGAGGAAGCCCAGCCTCGTCCAAATCTTTACGGCATTCGGCTGGTTCTGGATAAAGCGGTGGAACTTGAGGACGGCTATTACCTCATCGGGCACTTGGAATGGGATGACGAGCGGATTGCGTTGGCTACGCCGGGTACAGGGCTCTATGCTACCGATGCCCAAGGCAATCGCTTAGCTTTTGAGGAACTCAGCTTTGATGTCTTTAGCCAACTAGTCCCCGATTTCAGCAACCTTCGTTGGCAACCTTGGGCGTATCGCTTGGCAGGCAAAACCTTTCAGATGCCACTGACCCTGCATCTGGAAAAAGTCGATGTGATGTTAGCCTCACCGGTTGCTTTGACCCTCGATCTGCGTCCAAATGGGTTTCGTTTTGACCAAGCCCATCTCGGTTCATCCTATGAAATTGGGTTGATCCCGCTCGATGGGTTGCCGCAGGTAAGCGCCCGCCTCGCTCGCGTTACCTATCTCCGTCAAGGAGATTTACACGGCTTTGATTTGGCTTTTGAAGCCGATGCGCGTTTGAGTGGTATCTCAGTGCAATTGGCGCAGGGCTTGAGGGAAGGCACTGGGCAAGGGCGGTTGTTGATCGAGTCATTTTTTGATGCGCAAAGCGGATACCTAATAGCTCGCAGTCTGGCCGACGCTGAGATGAACATGCCGATGATGCTTCAGGTGACCGATATCCAAGTGCAGGGAGATTGGACGGTCGAATGGGCTGGCCCGTAAAAGAGCCTTTGGCAGAGGCCAAAGGCTCGTGATTCCTGATTGAAACCAACTAGCAAAACTTTGCCGATTGGCCCTTATCTGCCCCTTAATCGGCAAAGACGGGCAAGCTGTCTTTGATTCCGGCGGCTTCGCGGAGCAACTCGATCTTGTCGGTCTTTTCCCAAGGCAGATCGAGATCGTCGCGCCCGAAATGCCCGTAGGCGGCAACTTGGCGGTAGAGCGGGCGGCGCAGTTTCAAATCACGGATAATCGCCCCTGGACGAAGGTCGAAAAATTCATTGACCAAAGCGGCAATGCGCTCGTCAGAAATTCGCCCGGTGCCAAAGGTCTCGACGCTAATGCTCAAGGGTTTGGCGACCCCGATGGCGTAGGCAACCTGAATCTCGCACCGTTCGGCTAAGCCGGCAGCGACGATATTTTTAGCTGCCCAACGGGCTGCATAGGCGCCGGAACGGTCAACCTTGGTTGGGTCTTTGCCGCTAAAAGCGCCGCCGCCATGGCGTCCCATGCCGCCGTAACTATCTACGATGATCTTCCGTCCGGTCACACCAGCATCTCCCATAGGTCCTCCGATCACAAAGCGCCCGGTCGGGTTGACAAAGATGCGTGGCTTGCCGTTCATCATCTCTGGCGGGATGGTGGGTTTGATCACTTCATCGTAGAGAGCTTCTCGGATCTGATCTAGGGTGACCTCGGGAGCATGTTGGGCGCTGACCAGAACGGTGTGGACACGGGCCGGTTTGCCAAAACGATATTCCACCGTGACCTGGGTTTTGCCATCCGGGCGCAGCCAGGGCAAGATGCCCGCTTTGCGTGCAAAACTCAGGCGGCGGGCGAGCTTGTGGGCAAGGTAGATGGGCATGGGCATCAGGGTGGGCGTTTCATTGCATGCAAAACCAAACATCATGCCCTGATCGCCGGCGCCGATGGCTTCCACCTCAGCCTCGCTCATCTCACCGACTTTGGCTTCCAGCGCCTTATCGACCCCCATGGCAATGTCGCCCGATTGGCGGGCGATGGCAACCAAAACTCCACAGGTGTTCCCATCGAACCCTTTTTCACTGCTGTCATAACCGATCTCGGTGATCACCTTGCGCGCAAGTTCGTCGTAATTGAGATGCGCGTTGGTGGTGATCTCGCCTAGCAGCATCACGTACCCGGTCTTGGTGGCGGTTTCGCACGCCACGCGTGAGAGGGGGTCTTGCTCTAGGCAGGCATCTAAGACGGCGTCGCTGATTTGATCACAAATCTTGTCCGGATGCCCCTCCGTGACTGACTCGGATGTGAAGAGCAGGCTAGGGGACGTCATGAAAGTTGTACTCATAAAATGTACCTCCATTGATAAAAAATTGCCCCTTCCGGTACAGAGAAAGGGCAACACAGATTCCGCGTCACGTACTGCCCTCTCATCTTCCAGAACATCCGTCTGCCGGAATTGGCACCTTCCGCCGGTTAGAACCGTTGCGGGGTTGCCGAGGCTTCACAGGGCCGGTCCCTCCACCTCTCTGGATAAGAGCGCCGTTCGGGGCTATTTGGTTGTAGGAAAATCGTACCACAGTGGGGTGAATTTGTCAATCGAAACTTGGAAATTGGAAATCCTAACGCTCGCGACCTTTCACTGTTCCAGTAACCGCACCGCCACGCGTTTGACATGGGCAAGGATGGCCGTCAGTCCGTTCAACCGTTGCGGCGTCAGCAATTCTTGTAACCCCATCACATGATAAAAATCGGCCGGGATGCGCAAAATTTCTTCAGGTGTCACATCCCATAGGCCTTGTTGCATAATGGCGGCATATCCGCGAATGAGCGGAGCATCCTGCGGAACATCGAAATAAAAGCGCAAGCGCCCATTCAATTGGAGAACGCGCAAAGACACGGGAGTCATGCACTCCGGTACGCTTTCCGGGGCGTCACCATCGGCTAAGGCTTCAGGCGGAGGCGGCAGGAGCTGATTAGCGTAATCCACCAATAAGGAAATCTTCTCCTGCCGCTCGCACTGGCTGAAGTCTTCTACGATCTCGGCTAATGCAGGCGGTAAAGACTGGCTCATCGTGGCTTTATTTCTCAATGGGGGCGTTGACCAGATTGCCCCATTCCGTCCAAGAGCCATCGTAATTTTTGACCTTGGGGTACCCAAGCAAGTAGCGCAAGACAAACCAAGTCAACGAACTGCGCTCCCCAATACGGCAGTAGGCAATCACTTCTTTATCCGGTGTGATGCCATATTGTTCGTAAAGTTGGCGTAATTCCGCCGCCGGTTTGAAGGTGCTGGTCTCAGGGTTGACCGCTTGTGCCCAAGGGATATTTACCGCGCCTGGGATATGGCCGCCGCGTTGAGCACCTTCTTGAGGATAATTTGGCATGTGAATCAACTCGCCGCTATATTCCTGCGGCGAACGGACGTCCACCA
>QEXX01000092.1 GCA_003130835.1 Anaerolineae bacterium
CTGGCGCAAGACGCGCGCAACGCCGAGTGTCTCTTCCCCTACCTGAACGGCGAAGACCTGAACAGCCACCCGCAGCAGCAGCCCTCCCGCTGGGTGATTTGCTTCCACGATTGGAGCCCGGAGCGCGCCCGCGCATACCCCGACCTGTTGCGGATTGTGGAGGAGCGCGTCCGCCCGGAGCGCGAGCGGTTGACGGGTCCCGGCGACAAACGCAACCGCGAATTCTGGTGGCAGTTTGGGGCATATCGCATGGAATTGCGTAAAGCGATAGCTCCATTACAAAAAGTTTTAATACGCAGTCGTGTCAGTGAGATGCACTCGCTAGTTTTTGTTCCAAAAGGTCTGGTTTACAGCGAACAAACTATCGTCTTCGCCTTCGATGACGACTACCACTTCGCCCTGCTGCAATCCGCGCTGCATGAAACCTGGCTGCGCAAACAAGCCTCCAGCCTGCGCACCGACATCCGCTACACCCCCACCGACTGCTTCGACACTTTCCCCTTCCCGCCCGCCGAATACGCCGCTCCCTCGCTGGCGGGATTGCTCGCCCAGCCGCCGTTTGCCCGCGCCGCGCAAATTGGCGCAGCCTACCACGAGCGCCGCCGTCAGGTCATGCTGGCGCGGGAGTTGGGTCTCACCAAAACCTACAACCTGTTCCACAACCCCGCCTGTCAGGACGAAGACATCCAGCGCCTGCGCCAATTGCACGCCGAGATGGACAACGCCATCCTGGCCTGCTACGGCTGGCAGGATTTAGACTTAAAGCACGACTTCTACCAAAACGAGCGCGGTCAAACCCGCTTCATGCCCTCCGCAGCGGCACGGCGGGAGGTGATGTTCAGGTTGATGGAGTTGAATCAAAAGATGGGAGAATGAATATGAAAAAAAAGCGGATGAACAAAGCAGAATTTGAAAAAATTGCAGAGCGTCAATGGGTTCCTGTTCGACTCATTGGTGATGGAATGCCGGCCTGGATGCGAGGCATTCCTGCGGAAAAATGTCCTCTCGTTTTGGCAAGCGGCATATTTATTGACTCAAGAATTGTAGAACACGACGGTATAACTTATAGTGGCGTTGTTGGAGGTATGGATATCTATCGTTACGACGAAAAAGATGTGCAAAGAGGATATCCAATTAACAAAGACCACTATTTCATCGTGCTAGATCCGGAGAACGACGATGCATTACTCGTTTACGGACCCCTAAAAGACAATGAACATTGGCTAGGAGAATTGCCAATGTTACCAGATAACATCACAATTATTGAGTCTAGCGAAGAATAAGCGGTGCGCTATTTTGGAACGTTGAAACTGCGCCAATACGGCGAATACCGCACCCGCCGTCTCGTACTGCAGGCGTGGGAGAAATTCTTTGACCGATGATTGGAGGAAATCAACATGACCACAGACAATGGAAAACGCGAAATTCACGGCATTGCCCGCTCGGTGCGCGAATTGCTGCAGGGCATGAAGTACTCCATAGATTACTACCAGCGCGAATACAAATGGCAGACCAAACAGGTCGAAGAGCTGATTGACGACCTGACCAGCCGCTTCCTAGAAGACCATGAGGACGGCAATCCGCGCCAGGCGGTTGCCGATTACGGGCATTACTTCCTGGGTTCCATCGTCATCAGCAACAAGGGGGGGCAAAAATTCATCATTGACGGCCAACAGCGCCTGACCACCCTTACCCTGCTCCTGATTTACCTGCACAACCTGCAGCGCGAACGCGAAGACCGCGTGGAGGTGGCAGATATGATTTTCTCGGTCAAATACGGCAGAAAATCCTTCAACCTGGATGTGCCAGAACGCCAGGCGGTCATGGAAGCCCTGTTCAACGGTGAAGAGTTTGACCCCACCAGTCACCCCGAATCGGTGCGCAACATCTACGCCCGCTACCGCGACATCGAAGCGCACTTCCCCGAAGAAATAAAAGATGAAACCCTGCCTTACTTTGTGGACTGGCTGACCGAAAACGTGAATCTGGTGGAAATTACTGCATACAACGACGAGGACGCCTACACCATCTTCGAGACGATGAATGACCGCGGTCTCTCCCTCTCGCCGACCGACATGCTCAAAGGCTACCTGCTGGCAAACATCACCAACGAATCCAAACGCACCGCCGCCGTCCAGACCTGGAAGCACATTCAGCAGGAACTCTCCGAACTTGGCAGTGAGGAAATGGCTGACTTCTTCAAAGCCTGGCTGCGCAGTCAATACGCCGGATCCATCCGCGAGCACAAAAAGCACGCCAAGCCGCAAGATTTCGACCGTCTCGGCACCGAATTCCACCGCTGGGTGCGTGACCACCACGAGCAAATTGGGCTGAAGAACAGTGACGCCTTTTACCAGTTCATCGAGCGCGATATGCGTTTCTACGCCCGCTGGTACAAACGTCTGCGGCAGGCGGCTGCCGAATACACCCCCAGGCTGGAAGACCTCTTCCACATCGCCCAATTAGGCTTCACCCTTCAATATCCGGTCTTGCTGGCGACCCTTCAACCACAGGATGACGAACCCACCGCCCTGCAAAAAATCCGCATCGTGGCTGCTTTCATCGAAAACCTGCTGGCGCGCCGCATCTGGAATTGGCACAGCATTTCTTACTCCACCATGCAGTATGCGATGTTCATGGTGATGAAACAGGTGCGCGGTAAATCGCCGCAAGACTTGGCGACGATTCTTGCACAGCGTTTGCAAGAAGAAGAAAGTTTCAGCGCCAACGAACGCTTCAGCCTGCATAAGATGAATCGTTACATGATCCATCGCCTGCTAGCGCGCATGACCGACTTTGTGGAGCGGGAGTCCGGGCTGGCTTCCCGCTATACCGAGTACGTGGGCAACGGCAAAGTGCGCTATGAGATCGAGCATATCTGGGCCGATCATTTTGAGCACCATCGCGACGAATTCAGCCACCCGGCAGATTTTTCCGACTACCGCAACCGCATTGGCGATTTACTGCTCCTGCCAAAATCTTTCAATGCCAGTTACAGCGACCTGCCCTACGAAGAAAAGCGTGAACACTACCTCAAACAAAACCTGCTGGCGCAGTCGCTCCATCCCAAAGGCTACGAGCGCAATCCTGGTTTCCAGCGATTCGTCCAGCAAAGCGGCTTGCCCTTCAAACCGTATGACCACTTCAAGAAAGCCGACCTGGAGGAACGCCAGCAGCTTTACATTCAACTCGCTGAACGCGTCTGGAGCATTGAGCGGCTCTCTGCCATCGCTTCGCAATCCGCATAAAGTCCGATTTGTGGGCAAACTTTTTGAATTCGTAGGCGAGATTAATCTCGCCCCACTTTTACACAAAAATTGAGATACTCTCGTTTTTCAAGAGTCACATTTGGCTTGCTTTCTCACAAGATATTGTATATAATACAAGCATGAAAGAAAGATTTCTTGTAGGGGTGCTCGTTCTGAGTCTTTTGCTGGGGGGAATTGGCATCGCTCTCCAACGCTCGCCGCAAGCTGACCCTACCGTTCAGAGCTTTGAACCGCGTTATTACCCCGAAAGCGGGCATTCGGTCAGCGGAGAATTTCTTAAAAAGTACCTGCAAGCGCCTCACCCCGAGCAAATCTACGGGTTGCCTATCACCGACCCCTTTTATTCCAATGAAGCCCAAAGCATTGTGCAGTATTTTGAAAACGCGCGGTTTGAACTATACCCCGATTATCCCCCCGAGCTGCGCGTGCGCGTCACGCCGCTGGGACAAATGCTGCTCGACCATTCGCAAGCCACCCCGCTCGAGATTCCCTATCCCCTGGGGCGGTGTCGTTCCTTCCCAGAAACCGGCTTTTCGGTTTGCCATGAGTTTTTGGACTTCTTCGAGCGCAACGGCGGTGTGCGCATTTTTGGGTATCCGATCTCGGATGTGTTGCTGCAAGATGGGTTGATCGTGCAGTACTTCCAACTGCTGCGCATCCAATGGGTTGGCACCGAAAGCACCTCGTCGCCGGTTCAAGTCTCGGCGCTGGGCAAACGCTATTTTTCGCTGGCGCAAGAAGATGCCCGGCTGCTGGCAGCCTCATCGCTCAACAACAACGCCCCGCAGCTCATTCGAGCCCTACGCCTGCGGGCTTTTCCGAAAGACGCGGTCGTGCCCGCCAGCGGAGTGCAGTCCATTTATGTCCTCGCCCAAGATCAGAGCGATCGTCCGGTCGCCGAAGCCATGATTGGATTACGCATCCTGTTGCCCGATGGAGTAGAAGTCTATCCCCCTGCCCCAAAACTCTCCGATGTCAATGGCATCGCCCGCTTCGATTTCCCCTACTATTCCACTGAACTTGGGTTGGCTTTGGTCAAAGTCCAAGCCCAATACGGCAACCTGAGCGCCACCAGTGACACTTCCTTCCGCATTTGGAAATAACCCCCTAGCGCAGATGGCGCGGCGCAGCGCTTAAGCCCTCTAAACGGCGCCTTAACACCGACCAATCGGGATAATCAGCGAGCAGTTGGTGAATAAACTGTTGCGCCCGCTGGATTTCTCCTTTCTGTTTCAAGAAATCCAAATAGGCATCCAACTCGGTAATGGCTTGCGGCTCGCGCTGCAGACGCAAATTTAAGTCAACCAGTTGCAGCCTGGCTTGTTCATCCTGCGGATCGATCTGCCGAATCTGGTCATAGATTGAAAGCGCCTGACGCCATTCCAGATTCTGGCGGTCGAGGTCTCCGATGAGGTGTAAGAACATGGTGGACCAGCGCTTCTCCAGCGCAGAGCTTTGTGCCAATTGAAAGGCCTGCAGATAGGTTTCCCGCGCGCTGCGTAAATCCGCCAAGTTGTAATAAACTTCACCCAAGTGGACGAATTCCTGGAGCGCTTCTTCTAGGCGGTTGTTTTCGATGAGCAACTGAATCAGCTTTTGCCGCGCAGGGGTGTTGAGGGGAGAAATGTCGGTCGCTTTTTGGTAATATCGAATGGCTTGATCGAACTCGCCGCGCGTTTCATAGGATCGGGCGACCGAGTAAAATTTCACAAAAGCCTCTTCCATCAGCCCCATTTGAGTCAGCAATTCGCCGATCATCAGGTGCAAGGGCAAATAATTCGGCATCAAGTCGATCGCAAAGTAAGCTTCTTCCATTGCCGAACGGAGATGCCCAGCTCGCGTCAGGGCTTGAATGGAGGCCATTGCGCCGATCAATTCGTATCCACCGCTGTGGGTAAAGGCTTCTCCTAACGGATGAATCTCATCAGCGTCACTGTCGCTCTGTGCTATCAATTGCCGTCTGGTTGCCTCAATCTGGGCGCGCCAGTCTTTGCGCAGCAATAAATTCTGCACCCCTTGGATCACTTGCTCAAAGGCTTGCTCATGGTTTTGAGAGAGAATGGCTTCTTGGATGGGTTCATACAAGCGGTGGATTTGATCGGCTTGCTGAGGGGGCAGGGTGTGGGCATCGGCAAGCCGCAAAGCATTGAGAAAGGCTTGCGCAGCCTCGCGCGGATGCCCCCAGTTGCTCTGTGCAGCCCCGATCAACAAATTGGCGGCTAAGGCATAGGTAGGCGACTTGGCGGCGCGCTGCAAGGCTTTGAGAGCGCTCTCGTCCCTGCGGTAGCCATGGTAGCCCAACTCAAAATCGGCACTGGGGTGGCTCAACCCGGCTTGAACGGCTTTTTCCAGTTCCCCCACAGCTTGTTCTTCCCCCCCGTCCTTGAGGGCGGCTAAATAATCTCCGACATGCTTGACAATCTTGGTTGGGTCGCTTTGTTTGCCAAAGATGCGTTTGCCTCCGCCAAGCCAGGAGGCACGGTTCTTCCCCTCTTGGGAAGAGTCTGATTCTTCGAGATCAAAGACGAGGGATGCCAGCTCACGTAGGGCGTTCTGATGCGCCTCAGCAATGGGATCGAGCTCAGCGGCTGTTTCGCTTGGGCGGTGGCTTGGGGCAGGTTTTCGCCCGGCCGCTTCGCTTTTGATGGGGCGTTCGGGCGCAGGCAGCGGCAAGAACTGTCCTTGTTGAACCTTTTGGAGGGCATCCTTCACCTCTTGCCGCGTGGGATAGGTCTGCTGAAGGGTTGTCAAGAGTTGTAGGGCTTGTTCCGCTTGGCGATTGCGCTGATAGATCGCCGCCACAACCAAGTACTCCTGGACGGCTTGGTTCACTTGCCCCAGCTTCTCAACCAGCTTGGCAAGATACAGGTGGGCTTTGATCTCATCTGGCTTACAGCGCGTGACAAAGCGGAAGTTCTCAATGGCTTTTGGCACCTCGCGCTTCTTCACGAATAGCTCTGCAGCAAAAAAGGCGTATCGGGCGGCTTGATCGGCGTGCCCCAGTTGAGCCGCAATGTGAGCTAATTTTTCTAAGGGGATGGGGTCGTCTGGCAGGAGTTGGGCAGCTTGTTGGTAGGCGCGGAACGCTTCCGATAGGTTTCCGAGTTCAAGTTGAGCATAGCCTAAGCCCAGCCAAGCGTTGGCTTGTTTTGCATCCAGTTGGATGGCTCTTTGATACAGTCCAACCGCCTGTTCCCATTCGCCTTCCCAAGCAAAAGAATAGGCTTGATCGAGGATTTTCTGAAATCGTTCTTGGGGGTCAGCCATGCTCTCTCCGTCTCCAATTATATCTCAAAGGGTTGTAAGGCATCCCAATTCTTGCCGTAGCGGGTCTCTGTCTTAAGCGGAATGCACAGCGGATAAGCCGCTTCCATCACCTGCTTGACCACTCGAGCGGTCTCCAACGCCTCGTCTTCAGGACATTCGAGCAACAATTCGTCGTGGACTTGCAAGATCAACTTGGCGGATAACCCCTGCCCGCGCAAAGCGCTTGGCACGCGAATCATGGCTAATTTGATAATATCCGCAGCCGTGCCTTGAATCGGGGCATTGATAGCCTCCCTCTCCTCCCGATTGCGAATGGTTGGGTTTTTCTCGGTCTTCAACGTTGGAAAGTATCGCCTTCTGCCCAGCAAGGTTTCGACATAGCCTTGTTGGGTGGCTTGCAGGCGCGCCCGCTCCAGATAGACTTTCACTCCGGGAAACTGGCGGAAATACGCTTCGACGAAATTTTCTGCTTCCGCTAAGGTCAAATCGGTGGTGCGCGTCAGCCCAAAAGGACTCATGCCATAGATCAAACCGAAGTTGATGGCTTTGGCGTGGCGGCGTTGATCTTTGGTCACTGCCTCAATGGGCACGTTATAAATCGCAGCCGCTGTAGCAGCATGGATATCTTGGTCAGCGCGAAAAGCGGCCAACATGGCTTCGTCTTGAGCGATGTGCGCCACAATGCGCAGTTCCACCTGAGAATAATCGGCTGAGATCAAAACGCAGCCGGGCGCAGCCACAAATGCTTGGCGCACCTGCCGCCCGGTCTCACTGCGTACCGGGATATTTTGTAGATTCGGCTCAGAAGAAGCCAGCCGTCCGGTCACGGAACCAGTTTGATTGAAAGAAGTGTGTACCCGACCCGTTTTTGGGTTCACTTGCAGGGGCAGGGCATCCAGGTAAGTAGATTTCAACTTGGCAAGTTCGCGATATTCCAAAATCCAATCCACCACCGGGTGTTTGCCGCGCAACTCCTCCAAAACCCCTGCGCGGGTGGAATAAAAGCCGCTCGCTGTGCGCTGATTGCGATTCGGCGGCGCAATGCGCAAGCGGTTGAACAAGACCTCCGATAATTGGGGGGGCGAATTGAGGTTAAAGGTCGTGCCGGCTGCCGCGTAAATTTGGGCTTCGATGGCCTTCAGGCGCGCTTCTAGCTCTTTTGAAAGCTCCCGTAAGCGTTGCACGTCCAAGCAAATACCGGCCATCTCCATATCGGCTAGAACGGTGACCAACGGCATTTCCAGGTCTTCTAGCAGCTCACGAGCGGCTTTCTCTTCCAATTCTTTGAGCAAAATGGGCTGCAAATGAAAGATGACCGCCGCATCTGCAGCGGCATAAGGGGCAACTTGCTCAATGGGCACCTCAGCCATGCTCAATTGCTTTTTGCCCTTGCCGATCAGCTCCTCAATGGTGGTCATCTGCCAATTCAGGCGCACCCAGGCTAAGTTTTTCAAGCCTAAATTGTGCGAATTCGGGTCACACAACCATTCGGCGATCATGCTGTCAAACGTGAGCGGCTGAACGCGTAAGCCATGGCGGGCGAGAACAATAAAATCATATTTCAGGTTATGCCCAATTTTTGCCACCTTTGGGTCGGTCAACGGCTTTCGCAGGACATCGAGAACTTGTGGCAACGGCAGTTGTTTGTCGGCCTGACCGTGATGCCCCAGCGGCAGGTAATAGCCCTTTTCCCCGCTGATCGCCAGCGAGATGCCAACCAGCTCAGCCCGCATTGCATCGGTGGCGGTTGTTTCGGTATCGAGTGCGATGACCGACGCCTGCTCTAACCGCTGCACGCAGGCTTGCAGGGCCGCCTCGCTGTCCACCAGTTCGTATGGGAAGAGGTCGGCAGAGGCCTGCACCGAGACTGTTGCGGGTGGGGCATCACTAAACAGCGAAAGTTGCGCGCTACTGCTGCGCTCGCCGGGCAGTTTGAAGCCATATAGCCCAGCCACCTCGCGAAAGCGGCTCATCAGGGTGCGAAATTCTAATTGGCGGAAGATCGTTTCCACCTGTTCCAGGTCAAACTGACCTAAACGGGCTTGTTCTGGCTCAAAGGGGATTTTAAGGTCGGTGACGATGGTTGCCAATTTGCGGCTGAGGTAGGCCATCTCGCGGTCGGCGATCAACTTCTTGCGCAGGGTCTCTGGGATTTCATCTAAGTGGGCGTAGATTTCATCAAGAGAAGGATATTTCTGCAACAGGGAAATGGCTGTCTTCTCGCCGATGCCGCGCACCCCTGGGATGTTATCCGCTTTATCCCCCACCAAAGCCTTATAATCAACCACCTGTTGCGGTGCAATGCCCAACACCGATCGGACAGTCTCAGGAAAGTAATTTTCCGCCTCCGATAACGTTTTACCGGGCAAGTTCACCACAATGCGCTCGTCAACCAATTGAAGCAGGTCGCGGTCTCCGGTGATGATCTTGACGGCATACCCTTCTCGGACAACGCGTTTGGCAATGCTTCCCAAGACATCATCGGCCTCATAGCCTTCTACTTCGAGGCGCGGGATTTGTAAGGCGTCCAAAATTTGACGAATGCGGTCGATCTGCAGGCTGAGGTCCTCTGGCATTTTCGCCCGCGTGGCTTTATAGTCAGCGAAGATCTGATCGCGAAAGGTGCGCCCGGTGTCAAAGGCAACCGCCAGATACTGTGGCTTTTCACTCTCCAACAAACGCAACAACACACTGACAAAACCAAAAGTGCCAGCGGTCGGCTCACCGTTTTTGGTGCGAAACCCTTCAGGATTGCCGCGCGTCAAGGCATAGTATGCGCGATAGGCTAGTGCATGGCCGTCAATCAGATAAAGTATGGGAGGCATGATTCGGTCCTTTTCAGGTGATGACTGCTTGAATTATAAATTAGTTATCCTAGCCCCAAACGGCAATTTCTTTTGAAAAATAGGGCAAATTTTATTGACAAGCATTTCAGAACATGTTATCGTATCCAAGAGGATGAAACGAGCGGCGAGCGTCATTATCGGTTGTTTGATCGGCATCGGTTGGTGGGTCGGCGCCTTGCTGAGTCCCAACCCCGCTATCGGTGAAGACGCTCCGCTTGTAAGACAAACGACCATCCAAATCGCCTATACAGAATATGAGTGGTGGCTGCTAAAATGGTCAGATAGCGCGGTGGTCTGCCGCATCTCTGTCGATCACGATGGGCTGCCAACGCCCGAAGAAGTCTCCCAACAGTGCAGCTTCGATGTGTATCAAGCCTGGCAATCCACGCCCCCCTGCACGCCGGCTCTAATGGGGAGTTACGACACATTCGGATGCAAAGGGCTTTACCTGCATTTCATCTCCAGCAAGCCTGCGCAAAAAGAGCTGATCATCGATTTACCGCTTGCCAGTGCTACCCTGCAGCTCGAAGGTTGCCAGCCGACCTTTCCGGAAAATCGCTGTCCGACTCTACCGAATCTCATGATTGTTGGCGAAGAACCCCTGCCAAACGAACACATTCTTGCCATCGAAGGCAGTTATGCCGACCAACCGTTTTATTGCGAAGGGGCAAGTTGTTCAATTCCCCTAAAACCCACCCCACTAGAAGGCATCGAAGTCCAATTCTGGGCGGTGTCGAGCTTTGGGGATACCAGCCCAAAATACAAAGCCTTTTTACGAGTCGTTGAAACCGGCGTGCGCCAAAGCCCAAATGACAGTGGCTGGTATGTGGATCTCTTGAGCAGTCAATATGTTGGCAACCCCATCGCCAGTTGTGCCGATATCTGGCAAGCCTTTCAACCCGTGGGTGGACCGCCGTTGTGGCTTAGCCCTGTAAGCAGCACCGATCTGCTGTCCTCAGACGAGCCGTACTTTTACCTTGCCGGACGGCTGATCAGCCAAGGAGTGGTTGATGCTTCAAGTTGTCCCACCGGCGGGCTACTGCCCAATGGCTATGCCGATGTCTGCGGATTGGAGTTAGCCAAGCCGGTTCTGCAAGCTTGGCAAAATCAATTCGACGCCAAAATCCTCGAAGCAGCCAATGAAAACGGCATCCCTGCCCAATTCTTGAAAAATCTCTTCGCTCAAGAAAGCCAGTTTTGGCCGGGCGTCTTCAAAGCGCCCAATGAGTTCGGCTTGGGACAAATCACCGATCTGGGTGCAGACGCGCTTTTGCTGTGGAATGACTCGTTCTACAACCAGTTTTGCCCGCTGATTCTCGCCCAAGAAACTTGTGATCAAGGCTACCTCCATCTGAGTCAGGACCAACAAGCCATGCTGCGCGGCGCTTTGGCCGTGCAAGCCAAGGTGGATTGTCCCGAATGTGCGGCTGGTATCGACCTGACTCATACCTTCTTTAGCATCCCGCTGTTTGCCAAAACGGTGCGAGCCAATTGCGAACAGGTCGCCCAGATTGTCTATAATGCCAGCGGTGAAATGCCCGGACGGGTTAGCAACTACGAAGACCTATGGCGCATGACGGCAGCAAACTACCACGTCGGTCCGGGCTGCCTGTCCTTTGCAGTTCACCAGACGGTCAACAATGGTTTACCGCTCACCTGGGAGAATATCACCCAGTATTTCACCGAACCTTGCAAGAGTGCCATTCCTTACGTCGAGAAAGTAGCCCGCTAAAACAGCTGGGGCGGTTCTCGCCTGACCAGCACCGTTTTTGGCTGCCCAACGCAGCGGTGTAATCACCTGCCCCAAAGCCCTGACAGAGGGGGACCAGCCTCGCTGCCCCTCTGGCGCAGGGGTCGAGCCCTGCGACCCCACATGGACAAGGGCAGTTGGTCTCTCTTTTCCCTTAGGCAACAGGGCTGCAGATCAAGGAATTCAAAACGTCGGGTTGGGATAGGCAGCCCACCGCAACCCATAGAGTGCCTGTCCTTGTTACACCATTTGCCTGCGCTAAGATCCCTTTAACACCGAGAGCGATACTGCGGAGACTCTAGAATGGCAGCCCTGCTGTGCCGTTGCAGGCGCTCTTGGTTTTGACGGTGCGCGCAGAAGCCTCAAAAATGAGTCGATTTACGCCGTGTGTGGTTGGCTGACACAAGGTTCTCGGAACGGACGAGATGGATGCGGCGCTTGCGGTTGCTTCTGAAACAGCCTAATTTCTTTTTCCAACAGCCCAAGTATTAAGGAAACGATGGTGTAGCTTAAGGGATATTAACACTGACGTTAATCCCCTGTTAGCATCCTTTTTGTACAATCTAATCAGGAATCCACTGCCATCCGATCGAGGCTAAGTATGACAAAAGCCCTCCTAAAACGCAGCGTTCTGATCATCGGCAGCTTAATCGCTTTGACTGCCGTTACCTTTGCCACGACACGCCAGGCTTCGTGTGCCGCTTTGCCCGGCACTTCAGCGATGAGCAGAGACAACCTGTGGCAGCACACAAACCCTGCACAGCCGAAAGCTGAACACTCAAGCGAGGCAGCCCGCATGCAAGGAGGAATTGCAGCAGCAGTCAGCGGCTTATCGGCCATCTCATTCTTGCTTCTACAGCGCTTACGCTTACAAGGGCAAGTGGATACGGCAGCGCAGGCGCTGAAAGCCTATAATCTCCCTCCACAAGCACTTCCACCCGGCTTAGCTGCCCACCTTTGTGGCTCTTCCCAGGCTGCTTTGGCAACCCTCTTTGACCTTGCCCAGCGGGGTTTCCTGCGCATTGAAGAAAAAGGGCGTGAGCGGGGTCAACCGACCTTTGAAATCGTGCGCTTGCCTGCCAAAGAACCCCTTCAACCCCATGAGGAAGTCTTTCTTGAGACGCTATTTCGCTTCCGCACAAAAGACCGTGTTCCATTATCGCAGATCACCCAATTGGCTTATACCCAATCCTACCGAAAAGCGTTAGAAGATGAATTGATCGTGCGTGGCTGGAGCAGCGTTGAACGCACCGATCAACGCTTAGAATTTGCCTCACTCTCTGGAGCGATCATGGCGATTGGGTTGCTCCTTTTCGCCGTTGGACTTGGCATCGGTTGGGGGCAATCTTTTGGAGCAATCCTGATAGGCGCAGCAGGTGGTTTGCTCCTGGCTGGTTTCGCTGGCATTGTCCTATCGCTTAGCATTTCTACCCTCACAGACGAAGGGATACACCAAGCGGCCCAATGGCAAGCTTTCGCGAGCTCCTTGAAAGAGCTAGCCGAAAACAAGAGCCAGCATCACAACGCACAGCTTTTTGAGCGTTACTTGCCCTATGCCGCCGGCTTTGGTTTTCTGGCGGAGTGGTTGGATCATCTATCCATCCAGGGGAAGCTCAGTGTACCGGATTGGTTCTACAGCGAGCGCGCAACCGAGACAGGTGGTCGAAAAGAGGCATGGAAAACCTTACTGCAGGCTCTCTGTGCTGCTGTTCCTGCCTGTCCTTCAGCAGCGGCACCGGGCAGGGGCAGTTCTGAGACTGTCCTAGGGGGCATTCGGTAGTACAATACCCTTATGCAAAAACACATCTTAATTATCGGTGGGGGAATCGCAGGTTTAGCAGCGGGCTGCTACGCCCGCATAAACGGCTATCGAGCGACAATTTTCGAGATGCATCATTTGCCAGGCGGGCTCTGTACTGCTTGGGAGCGCAAAGGATATACCTTTGATGGCTGTATCCACTATCTATTTGGCTCAGGCGAAGGGCAGCCTTTCTATGACCTTTGGCAAGAACTGGGCGCCGTCCAAAACCGTCCCATCATTTATCACAGCGAATATCAACGCATTACCGATGGCCGAGATACATTAATCGTTTATTGCGATCCCAACCAGCTTGAGGATCATCTATGCGAAATCTCTCCACGAGATGCGTCCTTGATCAAGCAATTTTGCGATGGCGTGCGCCAATTTATCCGCTTTGACCTCTCAGCGCTTTACCGCAAACCGCGTCAACTGATGAACAGCACAGACTGGCGCGAGTTTGGCTTGAAGATGATGCCATATTTGATCCCGATGGCAAAATGGGCAACCCTCTCGGCAGGCGAGTTTGCCTCTCGCTTTCACCACCCATTCCTGAGACGCGCTTTCGCCCAGATGTTCTCGTGGGAAGAAGCGCCGCTGATGATGGGTATGGCGTTATTAGCCTACATGAATAACCGCAACGCTGGCTTCCCAAGCAGCGGTTCGCTTGCCTTTGCTCAGGCAATCGAAAAACGCTTTCTCGAATTAGGGGGCGAAATTTCCTATCAATCTCAGGTGGAAAAAATTTTGGTGGAAAACAATCGAGCTGTCGGCATTCGGTTATATAGTGATGAAGTCTATAGCGGTGATATCATCATTTCTGCTTGCGATGGACGGACGACGATCTTTGATATGCTCGATGGTAAATATACCAACCGCCAAATTCGGCGGATGTACGACGGTCACTTGCCCATGCACAGCATGATGCAAATCTCCTTGGGCGTGAAACGAGACTTTTCAAATTTTCCTCATTGGGTTACGTATTTGCTCGACCATGATGTTTTGATTGCCGGCGAACCACGTCGTGAAATCGGGGTCAAACACTATTGCTTCGATCCGACCTTAGCACCTGCGGGCAAATCGGTGGTAGAGATCATCGTGCGTGCGCACTATCCCTATTGGCAACACATCTACGGACGCCGCGTCTATGATGAAGAACAACATCAAGTGTCAGACATTCTGAGCCATTACCTCGAGACATGGTATCCTGGCATCGACTCAGATGTAGAAGTTATTGATGAAGCCACACCACTGAGTTATGAGCGTTACACCGGCAACTGGCAGGGCTCAACCTGCGGTTTTCTGCTTACCAAAGAAACAATGCCTATGTTGATTAACGGTGTCCCCAAGACTCTGCCAGGCCTAAAGAATTTTTATCTGGCCGGGCAGTGGGTGGAACCAGGTGGTAGTCTCCCCCTATCAGCGGCTTCGGGTAAAAACGTTATCCAAATAATCTGCGCTTCAGATGGTAAGCCTTTCATAACACAATAACAGTAATTGACCATACTTTTTCTACCTTGACATATAGAACTTCTTCTATAGAATATCATATAGACAACCATCTATGATTGAGGACACCGTTCTATTCACCAAAGCCCTATCCGATAAAACCCGTCAACAGATCTTGAAGCTGCTCTGTTGTCAATGGTTATCGGTCAACGAGATTGTCGCCGAACTCGGCCTCACCCAACCGACGATTTCTCACCACCTCGCCATCTTGCGCAAAGCTGGTTTGGTTCATGCTCGTCAGGAAGGGAAATTCACATACTATACCCTCAATCAGGAATATTTTGTCGTTTGCTGTGATAAGTTAGTACAGAACTTCGCCCCACAAAACGAAGTTTCCCATCGCGTTCAAAATCAGACAAAGCAAAAACCGTTTGGTTCAAGGAGACCTATATGACATCCTCGCCCTCTCCGCTTCATGATCAGATACAGCGGTATTACACCACCAGGGTGTTGCAGAAAGAGTCTTGTTGCTCATCCTCCTCTTGTTGTTCAACCCGCGATGCCCATCCAGCTTTACCGTTCGCTCACCTGCCTGCTGAAGAACAACCAATCAGCTTTGGATGTGGAGACCCGCTCCTGATCGCCGAACTTCAGCCAGGGCAAGTAGTCTTGGACCTCGGCAGTGGAACAGGCTACGACTGTTTTTTGGCAGCCAAACAAGTTGGTGAAAGCGGTAAAGTCATCGGGGTCGATATGACCCCGCAGATGATTCTCCAAGCCACGCAAACTGCCCAACGTTTGGGCTTATCCAATGTCGAATTTCGCTTGGGGTATTTAGAAAATTTACCGCTCGACTCGAATAGCGTAGATGTAATTATCTCGAATTGCGTTATCAACCTCACACCAGATAAACCTCAAGTCCTGAGCGAGGCCTATCGCGTCCTCAAGCCAGGCGGTAAGCTCGCCATTACCGATGTGATCTGTTTACAGCCATTGTCAGCCGAACTTCGCCAGGACCTCGAAGCCTGGGCAGCCTGCATCGCTGGGGCAATCACCAAAGACGAGTTCAGCCAAATCCTCGCTGCAGTAGGATTTCGAGACATTCAGATCGTCCTGAGCGACCCAGCGCCGCTCTCACTCAATCCAGAAGCAGAACGGGACTTCATGGAGAATGCTCAGCGCGTGGTCAGTGCTCTCATTTGGGCACGAAAATAAAAAAACGACCTCGCCAGTGGCGAGGTCTCGCTAAGAATTTGAAAGCGCTCACGACATCCGTTGGCGCAATTGGCGCAATTGCTCAAAGAGACGTTTTTCTTCGCCCGTCAGATTACGCGGCAATTCAACATTGACGGTCACATAAAGGTCGCCGCGCTGTTCGGGGTTCTTCACATTCGGCATTCCCAAACCTCGCAGACGAAATGTTTTCCCGTTTTGCGTTTCGGGCGGGATGGTCAGTTCGACCGTCTTATCGATGGTGGAGACAGTCACCGTGCCACCCAACAGGGCAGTGTACAAGTCAATGGTCTGTTGGGTCTTGAGATCGTCACCGTCACGTTCGAAGCGGCTATGTGGCAAGACCTCAATCTTTAAGTATAGGTCACCTTTTTGTCCATAGGCATTCGGCGCCCCCTGCCCGCTCAAACGCACCTTGGAACCTGTCTTGACTCCACGCGGGATGCGCGCCTCGATTTGGCGGCCATCCTCGAACTCCATCTTGCGAGAAGTGCCATAAAAGGCTTCTTCCAGGGTGATCTGAACCGGATATTCGATATCGCGCGCCGCGGTCTGGCGGGCAGTGCGAGTGCGCGTACCAAAGCCGCTGGCGGCTCTTCCCATGCCCCCAAAGAGAGCTTCAAAGAAATCCGAAAAGCCCCCCAACCCTCCACCGAACATCTGCTCGAATTCTTCGGGCGTGACCGTGCGGGTGTAGGTTCTCCCGCCAGGTTGCGTTGTCCAAGCCGACCAATCAAAATCCTCCGGCCTTCCACCGGCGCGTTCGTATTGCCGCCATTGCGCTCCAAAGCGGTCATACTTTTCCCTTTTCTGTGGGTCGGAGAGCACTTCGTAGGCTTCATTGATTTCCTTAAACTTCTCTTCGGCAACCTTATCCCCTGGATTGACATCCGGATGATATTTGCGCGCCAACTTGCGGTAAGCTTTCTTGATTTCAGCTTCCGTAGCGTTTTTATCCACACCTAAAATTTGATAATAATCGCGAAATTGCATAACCATATTCTATCACCGACCATAAAAATCGAGATTGTTTTTGCTGATTGGAGAGCTACGCCAAGAGATAGCGACAAATCTCCAAGCTGAAGAGCGTACCACAAAATTGTTAATATTCCCTTAGAATGCGCGTGAAATACCGTCCTTGGCTTGGATGCTCTACGCAAAATTCCGCTCTGAACCGCTCCAACATAGAAACCCATAGAAATGGCGAACTCATGATTTCGCTCCGATTGAAAAATCGGCTTCCCCGAACCAATCCCCGACAGCGGATTAGACAGATTTCTTATAATCTGCTTTCATCCTTCTTATACAAACCATCTATCATATAGACAAAATTTCAAGAAGGAGGTTGAGAGATGTATTACCGCAGATACCGCGCTCCATCCGTCTGGCAAGAAGTCGAACGGCTGCAACGCGAAATGAACCGACTCATGGAAAGTTTTTCACCCCGCCGCGTCCAGGCTGCTCCATCTTTCCCAGCAATGAATCTCTGGGTGAGCGACGAAGGCATCCTTGTCACCGCTGAGGTACCCGGCATCAAGCCAGAGGATATCGATATCAGCGTCGTCAATGATTTACTGACCATCAGTGGCGAACGTCAGCCTGAACAAGTCGGCGAAGAGGTGCGCTACCATCGTCGCGAGCGAGGTTGTGGGAAGTTTGCGCGTTCGATCCAATTGCCCTTTGCTGTAGACGCTAACAACGTCGAGGCGAGCTTTGAAAATGGGGTCCTCACAATCAACTTGCCGCGCAAAGAGGAAGAAAAACCCAAAAAGATTAAAGTTGTTGCCAAATGAGAAAAACGGAGGTGAATCATGTCCGACAGCGAAAAGACCCTAGATGCTGAAAAACAAGAAGTCGCCTTGAGCGAAGGGACTGAACTAACTCGAGATCGGGTTACTTTCCTGCCTCGCTCAGACATCTACGAGACCAACGAGGCTTTGGTCCTGCTCATGGACATCCCCGGCGCAAAGGAAGAGGATATTGATATTACCTTAGAGAAAAACATCCTCACCGTGCACGCCTTGGTGGATCCGAAAGAACCCGAAAACTATGCCTTAGCCTTGCAAGAATACGAGGTCGGTGATTATCAGCGCAGTTTCCGGCTCTCAAATGAGATCGATCAGGATCGCATTGAAGCCTCTTATCGACACGGGGTTTTGCGCTTGGTCTTACCGAAAGCAGAAGCCGCCAAAGCGAAGAAGATCAGCATCAAATCCAATTAACCTCAAAGTACTTAGAAGTGGTACGTCCCCGTCTGCAATGGTTTGTAGGCGGGGACGCTTGCACTTAGGCATCCTGCGGAGGGGACGTCTGCATCCCCTAGCTTCGCAAGCGAGGACGCCGGCGACTCCGAAGGAGAAAAAGAAGGCCGCTTGCACTCAGGTGCCTCCGCAGGGGGAACGTCCGCGTTCCCCCAGTTCGACAGGCGAGGAGGCCGGCGACTCCACAGAAGAAAAATGACCATGCCCGTACTGTGCTGCCTGGCCGCAGGGTGGCTTCCTCCATCCAAGGTGGTATCGCTGGTCACCAGATATTGGATGCCTGTCGAACCGTCCTCGTTTGTGAAGACTTGTTTGATGAGAAGAAGTGGAAAGGTCACA
>QEXX01000093.1 GCA_003130835.1 Anaerolineae bacterium
AAATAAATAGCCTCAGGATAATAGGCTTCTTCAAGGTCGGTCTGAGAAGGAAGAGGCGGCCCGTTTGGATGAGAGTGGACAATCCCTAACAAATCGAGTTGATTCTCTTCAAAGTGTAGAAAAGCTTTCAGTTGCTGTTCAGCATTCATACGGTAGCGGGTTGGGCTGTGCAGAATATTCTCTATTGGTTGCCATGTTCTGAAAGTGTGATTGTTTCCACCTAGCAATCCACAGGCTTCTTCTGGCAAGTTTTCTTCCAGATGCATCTGAATTTGCTGAAGAAGTTCAGTTGAGATAAGGTATGCTTTCCTCATGTCATTTCAACCAATAAGCCAGTATCCAGGAGATTATTAAGAAGAAGAGGGGTTCCAGATAGACAAGTTTGAAGGTTGGGTTCGAGTGCAGGTGATGAATGAGCAAAAATAAAGCGTAGTTAACTCCGAGAATAGCTAATCCGAAGGACAGGGGTGAAATTGGCCAATAGTGGAGGCTAGAAGCAATCTGAATGGAAATCAATGCGATTAGGGTAGCTTCAGGTAACATCCATCGCTGCGGCCGACGCAATCGGAGGCTTCTCAATGAAACGAGCATAGAAGCAAAAAATAAACTTGGTAGCGTAAAGATCAAACGATAATTTAGCAACCGGATGAGAATGCAAAAGAGGAGAAATAATACGTAAGAAATCGCGATCAGCACGGTAATTGCAATAGGGTACCTTAGATCGTGTGGATTTACGGTAATATACTCTGCGATGAGAATGCCCATTAGAAAGCCGGCCCCAAGGAAAAAACTTATCCAGCCATAAAGGCTGCCTTCCAAACGGCTAATCAAGAATCCTAAGACAAGAGCTGTTAGAAGGGGGAGTACCCAATGCTCTACCGTGCTGCGTTTGTTCCATAGGGGGTGGTTGCGGATTAACCAATCCGATCCGGTTGCAGCGAGGATGGAGGCGACAATCATTACCATCGTCTGAGCGTTTAGAGAAAGCACAAGATAAATATTCCAAAGTTCAAAGCGGATTTGTTGTTCTGGAATAGAGAGAAAACCTGAGATTGCAAATGTCAGGAGAATGGTTGCGGCAATGACGCTAATTTGATCGGTGTTTGGTAAATAGCGATTTTCTGTCAAGGGTGATCCTAGAAACCAGGAGAGAAAGTGGATTTGAATGACGCCTCAAGTGGAATCATCGTAGAAGATTATAATACTACAAAGATATTTTGTAAAAAAGTGAAGGTGTCCAGTGCGTATAGGCATGTTAGCAGATGTTTATAAGCCTCATGTCAGTGGGATTACCAACTACATTGAGTTGAATAAAAAATGGCTAGAAACGAAAGGACATGATGTTTTTGTTTTCACCTTTGGGGGTGAAGGTTATCAGGATGAAGAGAAAAACGTGATCCGTTCGCCGGGCTTGCCGCTGTTAGACACTGGCTATTATTTGGGATTTCGATATAGCGTCGAAGCCATTCGTCTCTTGCGCATGATGGATGTTGTTCATGTCCACCATCCTTTCTTGAGCGGCTCTTTGTCTTTGAGGTATTGTCGTCCGCGAGGCATTCCAATTGTCTTTACGAATCACACCCGATACGATCTTTACGCTCGAGCCTATTTACCGGTGTTAGGAGAGATCGTCGGCGACCCTGCCCTTGAAGCGTATCTGCCAGTATTCTGTCAAGCCGTTGATGTGGTGATCGCTCCCTCTTATGGAATGCGAGATGTGCTGAAAAAATTGGGGGTGACCGTCGATATTCAAGTCGTACCGAATGGCGTTGACCTCACTGCATTTCGGCAGCCGATTGTCGCAGCAAAACGAGAAGAGTTAGGATTTCGTGATGCCAATATTGTCTTTGTTTATGTCGGTAGGTTAGGGCCTGAAAAAAATCTTCCTTTCCTCATCCGTTGTTTTACCGGGGTTGTCCAAGCTTTTGATCAGGCTCGCTTATTACTGGTCGGCGATGGTCCTGAAAGAAGAGCGTTGGAAGAAATGGTTGAGAAGAGTGGGATCATGCCCTATGTACGGTTTACCGGGATGGTACCTTATGAGAGGGTGTGTCAATATCTAAAAATGGCCGATGTTTTTGCAACGGCTTCGGTCACTGAAGTCCATCCGCTATCCGTGATCGAAGCCATGGCAGCCGGCTTGCCGGTTTTAGGCATTCATTCTCCGGGGATCAGCGACTCTGTGCAAGATGGAGTGAGCGGTCTTCTCATCAGTGAAGAAGATATGGCAGCCTTTACGGCTAAGATGGCATGGCTGATCTCGCATAAAGAAGAGCGTTTAAGGATGGGAGAGAATGCGCGCCGCGAATCCGAGCGATTTTCCATTGACCAAACCGGGGCGAAAATGTTGGACATTTATCAAACGGCAATCGAAGGAAAAGCTCAAAAACGACGTAGCTTTTCGGTGCGTTTCCGTCGATTGCTGGATCGGCTTCGATAAATCATGAAAAAACTTTCTACGCGCAGTTTAGGCCGCCAAGGCGAAGACCTTGCCGTTCAGTTCCTTGAAAGGAAAGGTTATCAGATTCTGGAGCGAAATTACAACACTCCTTTTGGTGAAATTGATCTGATTGCTCTATGGAACACTCCCCAAGAGGCAAAACGTTTGGTATTTGTTGAAGTGAAAATGCGCCGAACTCAGGAATTTGGCTATCCTGAGCAGAGTGTAACGGCGAAAAAACTGCGCCACCTGATCTTGGCTTGTCAGGATTACCTTCAAGAGCATCCGATGGAAGATGCTGAATGGCAAATCGATGTCCTGTCAATTGAGATGGGTATCCGAACGAAAATCACCCATCTCGAAAATATCACTGTCTCATTAGACCCTTTCATCGGCGATCAGTAAAAAATGGACACAGATTCCAATCGAAAAATTGTAATGATGATTGGCCCGACAGGTGTGGGAAAGACCGAGTGTGCCTATTTTCTTGCCAAAGCCCTAGATGGTGAAATTGTGTCGATCGACTCGCGTTATCTTTATCGAGGCATGGACATCGGAACAGCAAAACCAAGCCTAAAAATGAGAGAAACTGTGCGCCATCATCTGGTAGATGTTGCTGATCCAGATGAAGATTGGAGTTTGGCTGTCTTCCTAGAAAAAGTCTATGAATCGCTTGAAGAAATTTTTAGCAGAGGCAAATTACCCATCTTCGTTGGGGGAACCGGTCAATACTATCGAGCGATCTTGGAAGGCTGGCAGCCTCCCCCTGTAGCTCCAAATGCCCAATTGAGAGCGATTCTAGAGCGTTGGCTGAGACCCCTTCAGCCGCATGAACGGCTGTGCAACCTAAGGAAACTTGACCCTGAAGCTGCTTCAGTGATTGATCCCCGTAATCTACGTAGAATGGTGAGAGCATTCGAGGTCACCCTATTGACCGGAATCCCGTTTTCCAAACAGCGCAAGGGGGCGCCAATTCCCTATCGTACGTTTATCGTTGGACTGAGCTTGCCGCGCAATGAGCTGTATGAGCGGTGTGATCAGCGCATCGACCGAATGTTCCAAGAAGGATGGGTAAATGAGGTCAAGACTCTGCTAAACCAAGGATATTCTTCTGACTTGCCGTCATTTAGTGCAATAGGTTATCGGGAGATCGCTGCGTATCTTCAGGGATTGATTTCCATGGACGAAGTCATTACTCAAATCAGACGCCGTACTCGGACACTGATCCGTCGCCAAGCCAATTGGTTTCGCCCAAACGACCCCCAGATTCACTGGTTCGTGGCTTCGGAAACCGCCTATCGAGAAATTCAACAGACAGTCGAGCAGTGGTTGGCTCATCCCTGTCCGCTGAATGAGACTTAACCTCATGATTACCGTTATGGTTGTTTTGTTCATAATCTTTTTGGCTTTTGCAGCCTATCTTTTTCTCTGTCTTTATTGGCGCAAGAAAATCATGGACGAGTGTCAGAAAATGGGGGATCAGCTTCGAGATCTTGAGAAGAAGATTCAAGAATTAGTGGTTCTGCGACGCTCGTTTGATACCTATCAGGAAGAGCCATTTGTGACCAGCTTGTTGGATATTGATGATCGTTTAGAAAAGATTGGCAAAGAATTAAGAGCTAGATTTGAGCAATATGTTCAACACCGACAATGGCAAGCCCATTTGGACGCCTCGCCTTGGTATAGCCCTATGCGTTGGAATCTCATCAATCTACGAAGATATTGGCGTCATTGTAGAGAGGACAGGCAAAAAAATGAAGCTTTAGAGACCAATATTGAGCAAACCTATGCTCGTTTCGATCAGGTTAAGGAATTTCCTTGGTCGATTGCTCTGCAAGCGCGCGAGGTGAGCGAATATATCCAACAAGCTAAATTGTTATTAAGTGAGCTTGCTTCTTTTGGATTGCACGGGGAAGCCTATTCAAATTCGTTTAATCGGGTGCGCGAAATTGAAGGAACTGCCAAGCAAATCCCAATTTACTTTCTGATGGATCCGTATGAAAAAATCATTGCAGAAGTGAACCAAGAAGATGTGCGGGATGTCTATGAAATCGTTCGCAAAGCCCTGCCGGACATTCTATCCATCATCCAACAGGCAGAAATTTGGAAAAACCGCTATCTTGCCCTCGAAAAACAAGCCGAGTTAGCGCAGAAAGAATTGCAGCGCTCTGCGCAACTCATGTCTTTCTTAACTGAGGAAATTGATTTGAAAACCGAAAAACAGCGATTTGAGCAATGGAAAGACCAATTAGCAGCATTTGAAGAACAGCGAAAGAACCTAGCTGTCGAGGGAATTAACGATCTTGCAAGTCAAATGAGTCACTTGATTCACGAGGTTCGGTCCAATCAACGAACCTTGCGACAGAGCCGTCAGAATTTTTTTCAGTTCCAGCGTCTAATACAAGCCAATGAGAACTTAATTGCCCAAATTCAAGACCGTTTTGAGACGCTTGCTCAAGGTACGCTAAAAATCGAATGGGATCAGAGTGGGGAACGGTTTCGACAACTGCTTGATGATTTTCGTGTCCTCAGTGCTACGAAAAAACCTTATCCCATTCCACTCCTAAGCCAATTTGTCAATGAAGCCATGAAAATCCACCATGCCCTTTTGGATGTCGACCGACAAACGGCACACATTGCTTCTATGCACCGATCGTTAGATGAGATGGTCAATAGCCCCGAGCTAAAGCAATCGGCTGAATGGATTGAAGCAGCCAAAAATCTCGCAGCGTCGATTCGTCCTTATGACCCTCGCAATTGGCCAAACCGAGATTGGGTGCTAGGTTTTGAAAGACAGTTACAGGAGGTGGAGGCGGCGCTTCGATATTGGAACGAAAACTTGGCTCAGCCAGCGCTATCTGAAAGCTCGATTGAGCAGGTCTCTTTCGCTATTGAAGAAGTTTATCGCCAGAGCCTTATCTTTCGAGAGCGGATGAATGTGATTGAACGGGTATTCCGTAATCTGGTGAATAGCGAAAACCAGAGTTTAGCTTTATTGAAGACAGCGCGCAACCAATTTGCGCAAATCACCATGTTTGTCCTAAGTCAACCTTTATTGGCTGAAAGGGCAGAAAAGGAGATTGTCCAATTTGATCATCGTTTTGATCTTTGTGAGTCGGCTTTTCAGCAGCGCGAGAAGGATACTCTTGCTCGGAAACAAGCCAAACTGCAACAATTAATCGCCGATGTCGAGCTGGCTGCGAATCGATGGATGTCAGTTGTGGAGAACGATTGTCTGAAAATGTTAAGTGACTTAGAAAAAAGAGTCGATCGTTTGGAACGTATCGGTCAGTTCGATGATGGGTTAATCCATCGTGCTTTGCAATTAATTGACAGACGAGAGCGGATTTTCGACTTTCGGCAGACAGCGCGAGTCAATATTCCGATGGAAAAAATGGTTTTGGCGATGAAGAAGGTCTTTGACACTTGGCAAGAAAGCTTTGCGGTGAGTAAGCAATTGGCAGAGCAAATTGAGTCTCCTCTGCTTTCGATCTATCAAGAATTTGAAACCCTGCGACAAAATGCTCAAGCAAAATTTATTGAGATTGAAAGACTGATTCCGGCTCAGAGGAAATGGCCGCCAAACTCCCTGATGCTGACGGTCGAACGGAATGAGATAGCTCAATTGGAGGAAAAATGGCAACAATTGCGAAACCAAGTAACCTCTGTGATTCATTTTGTGCGAGCCTTAAGTGAGATGGTTGCAAGCTATCGAAGTTTGCTTGAAAAGTTTTTACAATATGAACAATGGGCTATTCAGGAACAGGCACGCATTGAACGAATTGAAGTAGATATCCAGCGCCTTGATCGATTATGGGAGATTCAGCAACGACGATATGCCCAGGTGCCAGAAATTGCTGGACAAATTCAAGATTTGCGCCAGAAAGCCGCAAAGGAAGTCGATTCATTACGCCAATATTGGTTAACGAATGCTAGCCGACGTCCTCCTTCAGTCGATTATGATCTCGTTTTGAGAAAGCTCATTGAACTATCTCGACAATTGGCAAACGCTAAAGTTATTGTAGTCAATGAACTGGGGCAACAAGAAGTGATGGATATCAATGGTCAAGTTATCCGAAAGCTTTAGAAAGAAAGGATCAAGGATGGACAAAAAACGAATTGCTGTCTTAGCAAACCTTAAGAAAAACGCGCCGAGATCGTCAGACTCACCCTTGGATCAATGGGACGACCTAGATTCCGAAAAAACCGTTAATGCAATTGTCGAAGCGATACGCGTCGCAGGCCATGAGTGTGAATTTTTAGAGGGAGATGTTACCCTGATTGACACGGTTCGAAAGTACAAACCCGATCTATGTTTCAACATTTGTGAAGGCCACTATGGCGATTCACGCGAAGCTCAGGTTCCGGCGATCCTGGAGATGCTGCGGATACCCTATACTGGCTCTAAAGTGCTGACTCTAGCCCTAACTCTAGACAAGCCGATGACCAAACGGGTCTTAACTTATCATGATTTACCAACTCCACCATTTCAAGTGTTTGAAGACGCTGATGAGCCTGTCAGTCCGGAACTGGAATTCCCGTTGTTTGTTAAACCAAGTCGTGAGGGAACTGGAATCGGGGTTTCCCAAAAGTCTATTGTATCCAACCTAAATGAGTTGAAACAACAGATACGAGACATCATCACAAGATACAAGCAACCGGCGCTTGTTGAACGATATATCGAGGGTCGAGAGATTACTGTCGGAGTCATTGGGAACTTAAAGCCGCCGGCAGCCAGACGATTGCCGGAGGACGAGGATTCGCCAAGAATTCAAGCCGGCTTGATGTTTTTGCCCCCCCTAGAAGTTGATTTGGCACCGTTTCAAGAAAGTGATGTTGTCTATAGCAATCGTTTGAAAGTGGATTTAGCCGATCAGTTGAATTACATTTGTCCGGCTCCATTAGATGAAGATACGGTCCAAGAATTGAACTGGTTCACTGCAGCCGTCTTTCGGGTAACCGGAGCATTAGACGTTGCGCGGGTGGATTTTCGTTTAGATCAAAATGATCATTGGAAGCCCTATATCTTGGAGATCAATCCCTTACCTGGGCTGTCTCCTGGGGTATCCGATATCGTCATTGAAGCTGCGGCTTTAGGCATCAGTCATACCGAACTGGTTAACCTCATTCTCAATACAGCCATGCGTCGCTACGGAATGATTGAATAAAGTCAGCGGAACCATTTGACATCTCCAAGTTTTCCTCTATACTTAAGCTAGGTAAGGTTCGCTTTTTTGTTGATTTGCCAAAAGGAGGAGACTATGTTTGACCGTCCGTGGTTTAAGCATTATGACAAGGGAGTGCCGTATCATATTGATTACCCTGAAATACCCTTATTCAAGTTATTAGAAGAATCTGCCCAAAAGTACCCCAATTCGCCGTGTACCATCTTCAAAGGCGCTGTCATCACATACAAGGAGATGAATGAATTGACGGATCGGCTGGCTGGTGCTTTGGCAGACTTAGGGGTGAAGAAGGGAGACCGAGTGGGAATTTTTATGCCTAACACTCCGCAATTTGTCATTGCGTATTTTGGCGTCCTGAAGGCTGGTGGAGTGGTTGTGGCAACCAATCCCTTGTACACGCCGCGGGAAATCGAGCATCAAGTGAAGGATGCTGGCATCGAACTGATGATCGTGATGAGTAACTTTTACAATACGATCAAGAAAGTTCAACCTAACACACCCATAAAGAAAGTGATTGTAACCAATCTCAAAGAGACTTTGCCGCCGGTTCTTCGTTTGCTATTTACCTTGGCAAAGGAAAAGAAAGGGGGTTTTCGAGTCCAACTACAGGAAGGAGATGTTTGGCTTAATGATTTACTAGCCAAATACCCGCCTTCGTCAAGACCAAAGATCGAAATTACAGCAGATGACGTTGCTCTTTTCCAATACAGCGGGGGCACTACGGGAATATCGAAAGGCGCCATTGCCCTTCATCGGAATTTAGTTGCCAATTCGCTTCAGATTCATAGTTGGATGCCAGATATTGAGGAAGGGAAAGAAGTTGTTCTAATGGCGATACCGTTATTCCACGTGTACGGTATGGTTGCGGGAATGTGCTTTGCAATTCGAGCGGCGGCCTCGATGGTAATGATCCCAAACCCTCGTGATTTGAAGGATGTTTTAGATAGCATTCAAAAGTATAAAGCGACCATTTATCCGGGTGTTCCAACAATGTACAATGCGATCAATAATCATCCGGACGTAATTGCTGGCAAATACAAGCTCAATACCATTAAGGCTTGCATCTCCGGTTCAGCCCCCTTGATGCGCGAGACAAAAGTTAAGTTTGAGCAACTAACGGGCGGAAAATTGGTCGAAGGATATGGGCTATCTGAAGCGCCAACGGCAACCCATTGTAATCCGCTGTATGCCACTGACAGCCCGATTGGATCCATCGGTTTGCCGCTGCCAGATGTGGACTGCAAGATTATCAGTCTTGATGACGAAGTGACCGAGTTACCCCCCGGTGAAGTGGGAGAATTGGTGATCAAAGGGCCTCAAGTGTTCAAGGGCTATCATAACATGCCAACCGAGACAGAGAACACGTTGAGAAACGGCTGGCTTTATACGGGGGATATTGCCCGAATGGATGAAGAAGGATATTTTTACATCGTAGATCGTAAGAAAGAATTGATTAAACCGGGCGGTTATCAAGTTTGGCCGCGTGAGGTCGAAGAGGTCATTATGGGACACCCGAAAGTGTTGGAAGTCGGCGTAGCGGGAGTTCCTGACCCATACCGGGGTGAAACCGTGAAAGCTTGGATTGTTCCGAAACCCGGAGAAACGCTCACCGAACAAGAGATTTTAGATTGGTGCAAGGACAAATTAGCAAAATATAAGGTGCCGACCCAAATCGAGTTCCGTTCGGAGCTGCCTAAGACGACTGTCGGGAAGATTTTACGGCGTGAATTGGTTCGCGAACACAAGGAAAAAGTCGGCGTACCAGAAAAATAACTAGGTAGGCTTGTTAGCCAGAGCGAAGCGAGGTGGCTTTGCAAAAAGGATCAAGGGTAAAGCAAAAATCCTCGCTTCGCTCATTACAATGGCCCATCTTTGTCGTACTTGTCTGCGGGGCTAGATTGGTAATCAGGCCTGTCTGAAAAGGGTAGGGCTTTTTCGATTGCCTTCACTCATTTCTAAATGGGGCGGATTTTCTTTTTAGAGGTAGCTAAGTCTTAGGGGAAAAGATTTAAGAGGGCAGGATAAATATCCAAAAGCGAATGAAAATTAGGGAGCTCCTTACGCAGTGCGGTAGAACCAAAGATAAGCAAAGGGACGTTGTTCCGCGTATGGCGCCGATGACTTAAGTCTTCAATGTTGCCATGATCCGAAGTCACCCAAAGCATCCCTTCGGAAAGATCCCAATGACTCATAAAGCCTTCCAGCACCTGATCAATGGTTTCGAGAATGTGGAGAGCTTCTGTCATGTTCTGGTGATGACCAGCATAATCGGTCAGCCAATATTCAAAGAAGGTAAAATCAAATTGGCGGGCAATTGCTGCCATGCGTTCCCCCGCTTGGTGAGGGGATTGGGTTGGAAGGTTTGGATAACCTAGGTGGGTACGCCAGCCTTCCGCAGTAAAGTCGGCCGAAAGAGCTTTGCCGGCGATCAGGTCTTCTAGGTTGTGGATTTTCATGCCTGCGGAGGTGACTGCAAGGGGGATAGCTGAGTAGAGTCGTTTACCCGATGCGATATTTTCAAAGTAGCTGGGGGGAAAAGCGTTAAGATAGCAGAGGTTATATCCTCGCGAGCGTAGGACATGAAAGATGTTCCCATTGGTTAGATAGCTAGCTATAGCCGGATTAGGTTTTGGCCCGTAGTGGTACCCCAGTCGTTCGGGGATATTAACGCCAGTTAACAACATCGCTTGACCGGTGGCGGATTGCGGTATTCCCGCAACCCCTACACAGGCATCTAGCTCAAAGAGTGATACCCAATCCCCCTGAAAAGAGGAAAAGCCTTTGTGAAGTTTTTGACCTTGAAGAGCACAGTCTAACAAGGGAGTATTTGCCAATAGAAAAGGATTCTCTGATGAATCAGGGTTGCCTAAGCCAACACCATCCAGAAAGAGAAAAACGATTTTCATGACCTTAAGTATTCAAGCGCTTGAAGGGCTAAACTTTTTTTGAAGCATAAACCAAGCCGCCGCTCTGCCTTTGTCCTCTCCGACTTGTTGTTGGACAATTACCATACAGGTTTGAATGGCCTGAATATCTTCCGATCGGATCGAGGGGGCATTTAGTGGCTGATTGAGGAAGCCGTATAAGAGAAAATAGCCATTCGGCGTAAGCAGCTCTTGGATTCGCTGAAGGTAACTGTGCTTTTGCTTTGGGGAAAGGCCATGAAAACAGCCAATATCTAATATGAGGTCAAATTTGCCTTGAACTTTACGGAGTGTACTGACATCGTCATGGATGAAGTCTACCTTAACACTTTGGCGCTTACTTTTACGGCGTGCTATGGAGAGCGCTCTAAGGGAGAAATCTACTCCAATCACTTGCCAGCCATTTTGGGCGAGATAAATTGCATTCGTTCCCGTTCCGCAACCCAGATCTATTGCTCTGCCAGGAGGATGATGGGAGACGAATTCAACCACCTCTGGTGGGACGATACCACTATCCCAAGGAGGGGCTTGAAAATATATCCATTCAAAGAACAGTCTTCGCCAAAATCTCATCAAATTAACCTACCAAAACTTGATTTTAATCGATAAAATTAAAAGGTTGACGATAGAAATCGTCAAATACTTTGACAATCTTTCAGACATCTTTTACAATGATGGGCTGACAAAGACTCATAGAAAAGGATAAGCACTTATGAAAGAATATTCTACTGAAAATATTCGTAATATTGCACTTGCCTCACACAGTAGCAGCGGAAAAACCATGTTGGTGGAGGCGTTTTTACATCAAACAGGCGCAACGACTCGCCTTGGAAAAATCGAGGACGGCACAACCGTGGCTGATTTCGAGGAAGAAGAGATTCGGCGAGGAATCTCTCTTTCGACGGCAGTCATACCTGTTGAATATAAAAATTGTAAATTGAACTTTCTGGATACGCCCGGTTATAACGATTTCATCGGAGAAATGATCTCGGCTTTGCGCGTTGCCGATGGCGTGCTTGTCTTGGTAGACTCGGTTGCCGGGGCAGAGGTGGGGACAGAAATTGCGTGGAGCTATTGCGACAAGTTTCACCTACCCCGCTTTGTCGTGATTAATAAAATGAACCGGGATAATGCAAACTACCGTAAAGCCCTTGAGTCGGTGCGTGAACTCTCCGAGACGCGCCTAATTCCGGTGCAGTTGCCGTGGGGAGAAAAAGCCGATTTCCAAGGTGTTATCGATTTGATTACCATGAAAGCCTACGCAGGGGCGGGAAATCAAGCGCAAGAAATTCCCGCTGAGTTTCTCGAAGAAGCTGAGTCGGCGCGCATGGAGCTGATTGAAGCTGCAGCAGAAGGAGAAGATGCATTACTGGAGAAATATTTGGAAGGAGAGGAACTCAGTAGTGAAGAGATTGTCAGGGGATTAAAGAAAGTGGTTGCAAACGGTTCTTTTGTTCCCGTCTTTGTAGCGGCCGGAGCAGCAGAAATTGGAATTTTCCCTTTGTTAGATGCTTGTTTGGAATTGTTTCCTTCTCCAAAAGATGTCCCTCCTGCCAAAGGTGTGGGTATCAACGGGGAAGAGATCGAGGTAATCTGCAGCGATCAAGAGCCGTTTGCAGCTTATGTTTGGAAGACGACCGCCGATCCTTTTGTTGGAAAGATTACTTACTTCCGGGTCTATTCGGGCGTCATCAATTCCGATACCAAAGTGTGGAACTCAACCAAAGAATCCGAAGAGCGTTTAGGTACCCTAAGTATCCTGCGGGGGAAAGAAGCTATTCCGGTTAAAGTAGTCCATGCTGGTGATATTGCGACAGTGCCGAAACTCAACGTTACCTCGACCGGGGATACGTTGTGCGACCGAGCTCGGGTGGTTAAGCTGCCAATTCCAGAGTATCCAAATGCGCTCTATCAGGTGGCTGTCTTCCCGAAAACACAAGCGGACTCGGCGAAAATTTCCCCAACGCTAACCCGTTTGTGTGAAGAGGATATGACTTTATCTTGGAGGCAAGAACCATCGACAAATCAGACCATCTTGCAAGGGATGGGCGATCAACATATCGATGTGGCAATTCGCAAGGCAGAGACGAAATTCCAAACTGCGATGAACATCGAATTGCCAAAAGTACCCTATTTGGAGACGATCACCAAACAAGGGCAGGCAACCTATCGTCATAAGAAACAAACCGGTGGCGCAGGGCAATTTGCAGAGGTTGCCATGCGCATCGAACCCTACCCGGATGGTGAGTATGCCTTTTCGAACGATGTCTTTGGTGGGGCAATTTCATCAAGTTTCATGCCGGCGATTGAAAAGGGCATCAAGTCAGTGATGAAGGAAGGTGTCTTAGCTGGTTACCCGGTGAAAAACGTAAAGGTATCTGTTTATGATGGTAAAGAGCATCCGGTTGACTCAAAGCCGGTAGCCTTTGAGATCGCTGGGCGCGAAGCGTTTAAGCTGTGTGTAAAGGACGCAGCTCCTGTGCTTCTTGAACCGATCATGAACGTCAAGATCATTGTGCCCGAAGCGAACATGGGGGATGTCTTGGGCGATCTAAATACACGTCGTGCGAGAGTTCAAGGAATGGATACCGAAAAAGGACGTTCTGTGGTAACAGCTCAAGTGCCCTTGGCTGAAATGTTGCGCTACACGGCTGACCTGAGGTCTATCACGGGGGGACGAGGGGTATTTACGATGGAATTCTCGCATTATGAAATTGTCCCGGCTCACATTGCTCAAGAAGTGATTGCTGCCCGTCAGAAGGAATTAGAAGCGAAGAAAGAAGAATAACTGCTTGCGATGTGTGTCGGGAACCAACCCCGACACACTTTTTTAAATAGCGACCTTTTTTAGGGAAGCAAGCTAGTCTTGGTGATCGCCAAAATGAATTGTTTTTGGGGTTCTTTTCATTACAGGGTAGGTCAAGTAGATAAAGCCGAGGGTGAGTCCCATTGTAATGAGCGTTAGATGAATACTGAGGGAGTACATCCTCACAGGGTTGTCTTCGTACAAATAGCCTGCAAAGAAGGAAGCCAAGATCATGGCTAAGGCAAACACGGACTCGGCGAAACCGTAAGCTAAGCCCATGTTCTCGGGTTGAACGTAGTTGCGCATTTGGGCAACGCTGACCGTATGGGCTGCTCGATAGCTGCCTAAAATGAAAAATGCGATCGCAAAAGCTGGCATGGAGGTCGTGTTCGTCAGTAACAGGCAAAATGCCATGGTCAAAATTTGCCCAGAGAGAATGCCTAGAAAAGGGGTAAAGCTGCCCAGAAGCAAGTTGAACGTTACAATGCCAGCCCCATTGATAAAGAACAAAACTCCAATGGAAGATAGGGGGAGAAGCTTTTGATTTTGTAGATAATTCGGGGATAGCGGCTGTGGAAGATACGTTGCAAAGATAGTTAGGGCGATTAAGAAAACAAAAAGTGAAAAACGGAGATTAAATATTGAGCGAAAGAAGGCAATCCCATGAGATGATGGGGTGATGGGTTGAGGACGAAGTGCCCAAACTAACAGTGTAGAAATGAAAAATAGAACGGCAGCGAAGAGGAAAAGCTGTCTAATCCCATAATTTTCCCCAAGAAAACCACCAATTAATGGGCCGAACATATATCCGAAATTGAAAGAGGCGGAGATGATGGTCAATACGCGGTTGAGCGATCCTTTTGGCGCGGCGTGCGAGATATAGCTATTGAGGGGAGCAAGGACAAAAGCAGTTGCACCGTAGAGGAACAGGGAGAGAACGAATAGCAGCAAAGATCTGGATAAATACATCAGAAGCGTAGCCAGTAGGCCGATTGCCCATGAGGCAACGATGAGTGTGCGCCTTCCAATTTTATCGGCTAAGTAACCCGCTGGAAGATGGCATAGCATGGCCGCAAAGCTCAATCCTCCCATGATGCCCCCAATTTGAAACGCTTTTGCTCCAAGCTCTTGAAGATATAGAGGCACGAATGAAAAGAAAGACCCTTCTCCAATGCCCCATAAAATCAAGGAGAGGATCAGAAAGACAAAGTCACGATTCATGATGGGAAAACAGTCGCTTGATGAAATTTAGACAGGCTTGATTGACTTGATCTCTTTGGGCGTCTAGAGGCAAGATATGACCACTATTTTCTAAGAGCAGGGTTTCCTTAATGGGGCTTTGGATCGCAGCAAAGATTTTTTCCATGTGCTGTTCTGTTGCACGAACTGTGGGATCATTTTTTGAGTAGATTAAGAGTGTAGGTGCAGTTACCTGTGACAAAACAGCCTGTAGGTGAGTTAAAAAGGCACTCACTTCAGCTAAGGCTCTGGTCGAGTCGTTGGGATAGCGGATGTGCCGATGGCGTAGACTCTCATCAAACCAGAGAGGCTTTTTTGAGCTAGAAAGATAGGGAATCACAAGACTGATGAGCTTCAGGAAAGGAATACGAGCATCTTTGGGTAGGTGATGAGGAGCAGCAATTGAGATCACGGCGTGAACAGGAAAATGGGCAGCAAAATATAAGGCAAGCGAACCACCTAACGAGAAGCCAATAAGGATAATCGGGCGATGATTGCCATTGAGAATATACCAACCATCTTCGATGTTAGCGATCCAGTCCTGCCATCGAGCGCGGGGCATATCTTGGTAGCGTGTCCCATGAGCAAATAGACGGATAGCCAATACAGTGTACCCTTGTGCGGCGAGAAGTTCGCCGAGAAGAGACAGTTCTCGAGGTGAGCTGGTGAATCCATGAATTAGTAAACAGGCAATCTGGTTACCGGGGTAATAAAAAGGGTAAGCGTCTTTGATCAACATAAATTTATTATACGACCGAATAATCGCCTATCCGTACCCAAGTTTCTGGTGATTACCCAAAACTTGCTGGGGGTGGGTAGGTGTTGAGCAGTTTGAGGGTGGAAGCGGTAATCCATAGTCTGGCTACTCCCCAGAGCAAGCG
>QEXX01000094.1 GCA_003130835.1 Anaerolineae bacterium
CACTTCCTGCCCGGATAACCAATTCACGCCATAGTACGGAGGGTGATTCTCCCAAAAGGTTTCGACGGCCTCCCAAAACTTCTCGGCATATCGTTCTTCTGGATTGACCCAATAGGCACGCCCCAAGGGATAGACCCAGCCAAAGCGAGCCGGCTCCCAAAAAAACTTAACATCCCGGTCTGCTTTTTTATCGTCAATCAGTAAGCGCTCCAATTGGGTAAACCATTGCTCTGATTTTCCCTGACGATAATCCAGATCAATCTGTTGAAATCCAAAGATACGTATTTTTCCGCTGCAAATCTCTTCCGCTTCCACTTGCAATGCGTGTGCCCCCTCACCCAATACCGAAATTAAACGCTGTCGAGCAGGCAACTCAAGTACTGGTTGAAAATGAACATCCTCGATGCCATGCAAAGCTTGTCGCAAAGCGCTGCGACTGATGTGTTCGATGAAGCCGCTATGTATGCCCAATCGATACCAGGCATAATTGGCAAGCTGAGAGACTCCTAAGGCTTTGACAGCCCGCAAAGCCAAGCCAATTTGTTTCATCAAATTCATCGCAAGCCCAAATAGGTAATGGTCTCTTCCTTCCCAGAACGGAGAGCTTGTTGAGCGGTGAAGAGTGCTTGGCTAACCCCGAAGAGGTGCGAATAAGGAATCGGGGGAATGCCGCTCTGCGTGATCGAATGGAGAAAGGCACGCATTTCGGCTGCATGGCCTTTGTCCTGGCGTAACCAACTCCGCTCAAAGTGGCGTCGACCGTCATGAACCAGTTCCAAGCGCCGAAAATCGTCTAACACGGCCACTTTCCCGCCGCAGAAGACCTCAATCCGTTCTTTGGGATAGGCTTTATCTCCGTTAGCAAGGTAGGTGATCACCCCCAGAGAGCCATCCTCAAAACTGAAATTTATGATTAGGTTATCCTCACAATACCACTGCTGATCGGGCAGGCTTTTCGCCCAAACACTTTTTGGCAAGGCATCCAACAGATAGACGATCGTATCCAAGAAGTGACACACTTCGCCAATCAAACGCCCGCCTCCCTGTTGAGCATCCTGAACCCAATGGGAGCGAGGAATATAGCCAGCATTGATCCGATAGTGAATCAATGCCGGTTGTTGTCTGGAGGTCAAAAACTGCTTAAGCTTCTGGACAAATGGAGCAAACCGCCGATTAAACCCCACCATCAGCAGCGGGCTTTCCGCAGCCTCAAACTTTGCACCTGCTTGATCAACCGTTCCACCAAGCGCAGCCCAAATAAGGCTAAGATCAATTTCGCGAATTGCCAGTGGCTTCTCACAAAAGACATGTTTGCCTGCCCTTAATGCCGCGGCGGTTTGTTGGGCATGCAAATTATGACGAGTCAAGATCAAAATAAGGTCAATCTCAGTGTCTTCAAGGAGGCGCTCAACCTCACTGGTAGCATAATGGAATTGGTATTTTCTCCCTAAATGCTGAGCAGATAAACCGCTGGCGGAGGCAATTCCCCTCAATTCTATCCCTTCCATGCGCTTTAGGATCGGCAATAAGACAGCCGATGCAAAATTGCCGGCTCCTATCAGCCCAATCCGCAGCGGCAAGGTCGCTTGCTTGGTATGTTTCTGGTGGGAAGAAAGTTGAATGGTCGGGGTCGGTTCTTGCTCCCGATCGGGATATTCAAACAGCACGGCAAGAAATGGCTCGCCATGCTTGTTAGAAAGCAAAGCATACGCTTCAGAAGCCCGCTCAAGCGGAAAACGATGACTAATCAGGGGTCTCACATCGAAGGCTTGCTTCTCTAAAAGACGAATGAAGGCTGCCAGGTTGCGTCCCTCCGTCCAGCGCACATAATCAATTGGGTAATCTACACCCTGCTCTTCATACAGAGCGTCATAACGGCCGGGACCATAAGAGCGCGAATTGACAAAGAAAAGCTCTTTTTCGTAATAGGGTTTGCGGGGTAGGTTTTCCCCCACCGCGCCGGCTGCCACAACGGTAGCTCGCGAACGGGCAATTTTCGCTGCCAATTCCACCGGTTGCGAAGAAGGTGTATCCGCTGCGATAATCACCGCATCAAATCCTTTTCCTTCTGTAAATGCGGGAGTCAATTCGAATGCTTGACTAGGTTCAGCAGCCACAAAACCCATTTTGCGGCAAAGCTCCAAGCGCCATGGGTTAATTTCAAAAGCTGCTACTTCACAGCCGGCCGCACGGGCGACCAAAGCCGCCAGAAAACCTACCAAGCCCATCCCGATCACAGCAATGCGTTCACCCACCTGAGCTCTGGTGAGCCGAAAGGCATGCATCCCGATAGCCCCAACCGTCGCAAAAGCAGCGGCTTCATCTGAAACGCCGTCTGGAACGGGGACAAGCAAATTTTTTGGCACTAAGGCAAATTCAGCATGTACAGCATAGCCACCACCCCCACAAGCAACCCGTTGCCCAACTCGAAATCCGCTGACGCCTTCCCCAATTGCAATGACTTGACCCATCGAAGAATACCCCAAAGGCATGGCTTGATCCAAGCGGTTAAAGGCTTGCTCCAAAGCACTCAAGGCCCCTTCCTGCCGCACTTTTTGCAACATTTGACGCACCAAATCAGGGCGAGAGCGGGCTTTGCCGAGTAAGCTTTTTCCCGCAAACTCAACCACCATTCGCTCTGTTCCGGCAGAGACCAATGACACGCGCGTTTTGACTAGAATATATCCAGGTTTGACCGCCGGAGTAGGTGTCTCAATTAACTCCGTCTTTCCATTACGCAGGTTTTGCACAATCTGTTTCATGCTTGCTCATGCTTGTCCAATAACGCAGAAATCGCCAACGTATTTAACAAAGCTTTTGGCACAAAAGAAGGAATTGATACATACTCTTGATCCTTGCCAGACTTGGGATCGCGCTCAGAACAATGGGCATTGTTGCCGGCTGGGCCTAAACCATCCAGGGTAGGAAAATGCTGCCAAAAGAAATTGCCATCACTCAAGCCGCCCCGTTTTTCTGGAGCAACCTTCATGTCTAATTGCATAGCCGTTTTTTGCCACACTGTGAACAATTCTTGAGTGGCTTCATTTTCAGGCCAAGGGGAGGTTTTTTCCAGCAGAGAAATTTTGACCTTACAGGTGAATCCATCTTGGCTGATAACTCGGGCATCTTCTTGCAAAGCCAAGACCTTTTGGATAGCCTGCTCGAAAACCGGTGGGGAAAATGCCCTGAGTTCAGCCTCGGCCTGAGCAAAATGGGGCACGCGGTTGACAACCGTGCCCCCCCGCACAACGCCGACATTCAAGGTAAGCTGGCGCTGATAGTCGGTCAAGGCTGCCAATTGTTGAATGGTATGCGCAAGTTGAACAATCGCATTGGCACCGTTCTGGTGATTATTCCCTGAATGCGCCGAACGTCCTTCCACCTCAACTTGAAAGTAGGCTCGTCCCTTGCGAGCAACCACCAACTTGAAGGTCTCCTCTTGAATGTTACCAGCTTCAAAGACGAGACAAGCTCGAGTGTGGGCGGGAAACCGTTCAAGACAAGCTTGACTAAAATCCTCAGAAAGAGCTTCTTCGCTGGCATCCAAAGCGACAATCCAGTGTACTTGCTCAAACTCGGCCGCAAAGGCTTCCCGGAGGGCATCCAAAACCATCAGGATCATCACCGTTCCACCCTTAATATCCACACAACCAGGGCCATAAGCACGCCGTCCCTCGATCCGCCAACGAAAATGATTCTTTTCTTGTTCTTCTGGAGAGTACACCGTATCCAGATGAGAGATCAGCGCTAAGGTTGGCTGGGCCTGTTCCATGGAGCTTGACGTAGGCTTTCGATAGAGAAACAAATGCTGCCCAAAATCACTCCGCTTAGAAGGGACAAATTCCGCCTGAAAACCACGCTCAGCAAATATCTCGGCTGTCAACCGACCGAGTTCATTCACACCCTGAGCATTGAAAGTGAAGCTATTAATCTCTACCATTCGCCGCAAGATATCCAAATAGTCATCCAATTTACGGTCAAGATAGTTCCGTATTCGTTCAATAGAATCCCGATTCATTTGTAGACTCAACCCTTCAAGAATAATATGGTGGAGACACCAATTGAACCTGACAAAAAAAGACAACCTCGATGAATTATAAACCCATTGAATAGCTTACCGATGTTTTGATGCACTACTGAGCTTTACCCATGTGAGATAAGGGATTTGCCTAAAACAAACGCTTGCTCGCTAGGATGTACAACCATCCCTTGATCTCAGAATATGTCTTAAGACACTTTTGAGAGTTTTTCGAATCTTTCTACGCTCTATTCTCAAAATCAAGTACAAGTTCAATGTATAACTCCGTGGAGTAAAATTGCTCAGAAACGATTTTGACCTCACCTATGGAGAACAATTTGAAAAAGCAGCAATTAGCTCTTAAGCACTCAGAAGGAAAACTTGCTATTCTTATTCCTTTTTCGGTCAAATCAATTCTTCTAGGGTTGTACGTTGTTGCAGTCTTCTTGTCCTTCTCTTTATCCTCCTTGAAGTATCAATCTTTAGGTTTTCATACTCGGGATTATGCATTTTACCTACAATTTGCAGCAAAACTATTTGATCCAAACTTAAGTAAAGTCTATTCCCTAAATCCAGAAGGACGAAATATGTTCTTTATGCATGGGGTAGAAGGGAATAAGAACTTTCACCAAACTCTTCATTTCGAATTAATCAAATACTTTTATGCGGTGCTATATCAACTCAATAAAGATCCGCGAATACTCTTTCTTTTTACATCAGCCGTCTTCTATTTCCCGCTATTATACTTAGCCTTGATAGGTCTAAAGGCTAATGGTGTAAGGAACAGCTTAGCCCTCGTTCTTGGAATTTTTTATGTCCTCTATCCTGCATCTTTGGAAGTGCCCAGTTATGATCTTCGCCCATTCATATTTCTAGCCCCTTTTTACTTTGTGCTTGTTTTGTCAATTCATTTACGTCGCCCGTGGTGGGAAACGCTCTTATGGTTTAATGCGCTTTTCTTTATACGTGAAGAAGCACTTCTGTTCAACCTTGGCATATTGCTTTATTTGGCCTACTGTCAAGAACATGAGCCCCATCATAAGATAACTATAAAATATTGCTTGCTGAGTTGGTTTGTCTGGATAATCATCATTCTCTTTTTCTTCACTTGGACGGGTTATCCATCTGATTTGATCGAAGAATTTCTCAAAATTACAGATCAAATTCCTATGAAGAGTTTCTTAAGATTGTGGATTTTTCTGATCGGAATTTCAGTTCTATTTTTTGCCTCAATCGCCGGGCTTTGGTTATTCATGCAGAGGAAATTAGCGTTCATCCAAAACAGTCCAGTACTCAGCATTCGTATTGCAATCTACAGCTCAATCTTCGTTCCTCTGATATATCAATTTATCAAAAATGAATCACTTTATCTAACCAACCCCACGAACGAATGGGTACTCAGCTTGATCTTTTCACCGAAATACTTTCTTTACTTTATCGTTGTTTTGGGATTATGGGTTATCGTTTCAAAATATCAAGGTCTTAATACAAACAAAAGAAATAAGCGAATAGGAAATCTTGCACTCATTATCCTATGTTTTTTATTTGTCATATCGAATATCTTCTTTCCTCAAGGGTTCCTCGATCAGTATTCCAAAAATAGCATTGAAGCGAAAACTGCCCAGATGATTTGGGAAATGAGAAAGAAAACCAACCAATACCAGAATCACCTTCTTGTAGACTACAAGACACATCAGGCTTTTTATGATTACCAATTTGTTTATGCATATAACCGCTTACCTTGGTATCTGAAATCCGGGAAAAACCGTTATTTTCCAAACAATTCTGCCATTGTTCAACGGCTCATTGACAGCCAAATCGAATATGTCATCATCTCCACAGATAGCCTTTCCACCGTTGAAAACTTCCTTCAAAAAAGCAAAGTAAGCAGTGAGAAAATTTTGAATAACGAAGGATATGTTGTATTTCAAATCTTTCGGTAATGGTAGGTAAAAATCTACCCTTTCGACTTAATGACTGACGTTACGCAGTTCATTCGTGCCGCGACATTCATGTCGCCTGAATCCACGAGATAAATCTCGTGCTACCGCGTAAGCGACATGCATGTCACCTGA
>QEXX01000095.1 GCA_003130835.1 Anaerolineae bacterium
CCAGGAAGTTAAGCAGAGATTGCCTGCATTCTGCCACCCCGTTGAAGGACAAACGTCCCTGTCTGCAGCGACGATGCAGGTGAGGACGCCTGCGACTCCGCGGGAGTTAAGCAGAGATTGTTTGCAATCTGCAATCCATGTTATATTAAGTCTAACTGTTTTTTCGCCTCAAACTGTTTTTCCTGTTACCCCTTAAGGAGGAACCTATGTTGAAAGAATTTCGTGATTTCATCCTGCGCGGCAATGTCTTAGACCTTGCCGTGGCAGTGATCATTGGCGGAGCCTTTGGCAAAATTGTCGATTCGTTGGTCACCGACCTCTTGATGCCCCCGTTGGGACGATTGCTCGGCAAAGTGGACTTCAGCAACCTATTCATTGACCTCTCTGGCACAGGCTATCCCTCGCTGGCGGCCGCCCAAGAAGCCGGCGCACCAACCCTAAATTACGGACTCTTCATCAATAACCTGATCAACTTTCTGATCATCGCGGCAGCCATTTTCTTCGTCATCCGTATCTTTAATCGCTTACAAGCCCTCAAACCTGCTGCGCCTGAAGCAGAGCCAACAACCAAAGCGTGCCCATATTGCTTCACCACGATCCAAATCCAAGCCACTCGCTGTCCGCATTGCACTTCGAATCTAACCACCTGAAGGAGGAAATCATGAAGCCACTCCCCGACTCACCGCTTTCTCTTTGGTTAGATACCTACGGTGAATACCATCCCCAACCACCATTAGAAGGGGAAATTACCGTAGATGTCACCGTCATCGGTGGCGGCTTCACCGGGCTGATGACCGCCTATGAGCTCAAGCGCGCCGAACCCGCTCTGCGTGTGGCAGTACTTGAAGCCAAAACGGTTGGCTATGGCGCCAGCGGGCGCAATGGCTCGTTCGCTATGACGGTGGTCGGTTTAGGCTTTGGGGTGGCGCCGACCCTGATGGGTGTGGAGCGCTTTAAAGCTGCTCATCGTTACATGATGCGCGCCGTGGATGAATTAGATGCCTTTATTCAACGCGAGAATCTTGACTGCGACCGCATTCGCCCGGGCTTTTTGCGGGTGGCAACCACGCAAGGTTACGTCAAACGCCTACAACACGATGTCGAGCGCATGAATCGCTTTGGCTTCGACGATATCTATTGGCTCAATCAAGCAGAGACACGCGCTCGGGTCAATTCGCCGCGCTATCTCGGCGCTCTCTGGGAACCGCGCTTGGTTCTGATCAACCCCGCCAAGTTGGTGCGGGCTGAACGCCAGCTCGCCCTAAGTCAAGGAGTTGAAATTTACGAGAATACCCCTGCCGTAGAGATTCGCCGTCAGGACAATTTTGTGATTCAAACGCCAAACGGGAAGGTGAACAGCCAGAAGATCGCCTTTGCCACCAACGCCTATACGCATCAGTTCCCGCTCCTGCGCCGTAAACAGATTCCTGCCTTCACCTACATGGTCGCCACCGAACCACTGAGTGATCAACAGCTCGAACCCATCGGTTGGGCAGGCAAAGAAGGCATTGAAGATGCGCGCAATCTGATTCACTATTACCGTCTGACCCCGGATAACCGCTTGGTGATGGGTGGCGGCCCGGTCGGATTAACCTTCGCCAACGATTTAGATGCCGATCGCAATCCCGCCGCCTGGCGACATCTGGAAGAGCATATCCAATTCCTCTTCCCCTCCTTGGAAGGGGTACGCTTGACCCACCGCTGGGGCGGCCCCTTTTCGGTCACCGTTGATCTAACGCCGGCAATGGGGTATGTGGGGGACCGACGGGCGGTGTACAGCGTGGGTTGCATCGGACATGGTGTCTCTGCCAGCCATTTGAACGCCCAAACCCTGCGCGACCTGCTTCTGGAACGCCAAAGCGAGCTGACCGCCGGGCCCTTTGTCCGCCAACGCGTCATCCCCTGGCCGCCCGAACCCCTGCGCAGCCTGGTCGCCTATACTCTACGCAGCTACCTACAAGTTGAAGATTGGTGGTATGAACGCGAATTGAGGGGGTGAGGTCAACTTAAGTTGCATCTTGACTTTAGACTATTTTGCGTTATACTATTCTTATCTAACGAACGTTCGATAGAGATGACCGAAAACGCTTTATCTTCCTCCCCTTCTACAGCCGAGCAAATTCTACAAGTGGCGACGCGGTTTTTTGCCCGTTACGGCTACTATGGCACAAGCATCCGCGAGATTGCTAAAGAAGTTGGCATTAGCGTTTCAACCCTTTACTACCACGTACAGAGCAAAGATGAACTTTATCGACGCGTTTTCCAGCGTCAATTTCAGGAAGAGGAAAAATTAATCCGCAGTTACCTCGAACAAGCTGATGATCACCTTCTTCAAAATCCAGTTGCCCTGCGAGATTTGCTCTTCGGTTTGGTCGATGCTCTCATCGACCGCGGCCTGCAAGACCCCGACATCGTCCGCCTATGGACGAGACGCTGGTTGGAAAAACCCGAACAGACTGAAGATATCGAAATCGTTTATTCCGCTCCACTCTATATCTGTATCGAAGAATTGCTTATGAGAGCGGAACAAGCAGGCAGTATTCGCCCGCGCTTCTCGAACCTTTCGATGATCGTGCACAGCTTTACATGGTTGCAGTACGGATACATTGGATTTGGACAACTGACCTATCAAGCTCGCTTCGAGAAACCATCTGATTCCAAGCAGGTGGCGCAATTCCGACAATTTGTTCGCCAACTTTATTCCGATTTGTTGAATTTTCAGATCGACACTTCTACTCAACGTCATGGAGGCTTTTCACCTTCACAAGCCTGATCGACAAGTCTCGTCAAGCAAATCCTTACCGCTAGTTTCTGTCGATTTAGAAGCCTTAGATGCGGATGGAGTCCGCATGGTTTATGTTGCCAACCGCTGGGAAAACCGATTCGGATTCAGAAGGGTATCGCTATATCGCAACGTCCCCCTTTCTACAAGCAGTTCGATTTTCTTTCAAATTGCTAAAGCTGATGATAGATGCAAACGGTTTAACCGAAGGTTTCTTATAAAAAACACCAAAACCTTTGATCGTCGGCTCACTTGCCGTAGAGCAGGCAAAGCTATCCGATAGCTTACTTGCGCTTCATCGAACGTTGTCCCCCTCTTTGCCAGCCCCGACTTTAACCTATGTCTGTTAGCGCTATCACCAATAGCGCAACAAAGCTCTAAGGAGGTTCTACCATGCAAATTCCTGAACAGGGTTTATCTCAGGCACAAATCTTTGAATACCTTAATCTGGCTAAATCTTATGATATGAACTGGCAAGACGGGCGCATGTACGCCTATGTGTATGACCCAGGGCAAGCTGCCATGGAAATCGGACGCCAGGCGTATATGACTTATCTCGTCGAAAACGGCTTAGACCCCACCGCTTTCCCCAGCGTCCTGAAGCTAGAGAACGACGTTGTACGGATGGTAATCAACCTACTGCACGGCGATGAGAACGTAGTCGGCAATTTGACCACCGGTGGCACCGAGAGCATTCTGCTAGCCGTGAAGACAGCCAGAGATTGGGCGCGCGTTCATAAACCACACATCCGCGAACCAGAAATCGTCCTCTGCCAAACAGCGCACCACGCTTTTCACAAAGCCGCTCACTACTTCGGGTTGAAGGTCGTGCTTACCCCATTCGATCCAACCACTTTTCGCCTCGATCTTGAGGCAATGCGCAAAGCGATCACCCCCAACACCATTCTGTTAGTTGGCTCAGCCCCAGCCTATTCGCAGGGGGTGGTGGACCCCATTCCTGAGCTGGCTGCTCTAGCGCAGGAACACGACTTACTTTGTCATGTCGACGCTTGTGTTGGGGGTATTCATCTGTCGTTTATGCGCCAATTGGGGTATGACGTCCCGCCCTTTGATTGGACAGTCCCCGGCGTCACTTCGATTTCAACCGACTTGCACAAATTTGGCTATTGTCCCAAACCGGCTTCGGTGGTGATGTACCGCAATGCAGAGCTACGCCGTTTTCAAATCTTCACCTCGACGCGCACCACTTGTTACACCTTAATCAACCCAACGATTTTGAGCACCAAAAGCGGTGGACCTGCAGCCGCTGCCTGGGCGGTTTTGAATTTTCTCGGTCAGGAGGGCTACCGGCAGATTGTAGCTGCTGTGCAGGAGGCAACGGCACGCATGATCGCCGGGGTCAACGCCATGCCGGGCTTGGAAGTGATGGGAAAGCCGGATATGTGCCTGTTTGCTTTCACGTCTGATCGCTACAACCTTTTCCAAGTTGTCGATGCCATGGCAAAGCGCGGCTGGACTGTCCAGCCACAATTTGCCAAACCGGGTGCGCCGCGCAATATCCATATCTCGGTTAACTACGGCAACGTCAAGCGTGTGGAGGAATTTCTGCAAGCTTTGCAGGAGAGTGTAACGGAGGTAAGCGTCAAGCCGCCCATCCAAAGTGAACCCTTAATCGCCGAGTTAAAAAGGCTAATCGAGCAGCAAGACCCACAACTTTTTCAAAAAGCTGCTGCGCTGGTGGGAATGCAAGATGGCAACTTACCCAAAGAGATGGCGCTGGTCAACACCTTATTAGAAGCCATGCCGGATGAAATCCAAGCGCAATTCTTGGTCGAGTTTTTCAATCAACTCTATCGCTAATCGGTTAGGAGGAAAACTGATGAAACGCACCCTGAAATTCTTCACTTTTTCCTTTGGCAATTTTGCCAATACGGTTGCTTACCAAGTATTGGGCAACCGGGTTCAGTTTTTCTATATTGATATCTTAGGTCTCAACCCTGCCATCGCCGGCACCGTGTGGACGCTTTATGGGATTTGGAACATGATCAACGATCCGCTCATGGGTCAAGTGTCCGACCGTACCCGCACCCCAATGGGACGACGCATGCCATACATCTTGTTTGGCGCTATCCCCTTAGGTCTATCCTTCTTCTTTCTGTGGACACCGCCAAAACATAACCCATGGATCATGGCAGCTTATTTCTTTATTCTGCTCTTCATTTTTGATACGTTATATACGATTACGATCATTGCCTACAATTCGCTCTTTCCTCAGGTTGCACCGACCTTGAAAGACCGCGTTGACCTCTCGACATGGCGGGAAGCCTTGGCAGTGATCGGGCTGCTTTTATCCTACATAGCTGCCCCAATTCTCTCTGAAAGCGTTGGATTTGTCTGGATGGGCGCCATCATTGGAGCTTTAATTGCCGTTGGGTATTTGGTGACTGTGATCTATGTGCGCGAAAACCCTGTCCCTGAGGGCGAAGTCGTACCGGGGATTCTTGAGTCTCTGAAAATCGTCTTAAGCAGCCAAGCCTTCCGCTTGTTTGTGGGCTTCAATCTGATGAAAGAATATGTATTTCTCATCTTAGGCGCAACGTTACCTTTCTGGCGCAAGTATGCCCTCGGTATTCAAGGCAAGGGTGAAGTATTCGGTATGACCTTAGGGGCAGGCGATCAAGAAGCAATTTTATTGGGGAGTGCGTTTATCCTGTGTATTCCGTTGTTATTGGTTTGGCAAAAGATTGTCCCGAAATTGGGTTATCGCAAATCTTGGCTGTTGGCAAACATTTCATTTGTGCCTGGCTTACTGGTGATGACCTTTGCCCACAATTTTTACACCGGACTGCTGGGCACCCTTTTAGTTGCGCCTGGCTTGGCTGGCTATATGATTCTCCCCCTGCCGATGCTCTCCGAAGTGATTGACGACGACGCCAAGAAACATGGTTTACGCCGAGAAGGCATTTTCTTCGGTATGAATGGCGGCATTGTCAAAGCAGCTTTTTCGATGCAAGGGGTTTTCTTTGCCACGGTATTCTCCCTGACCGGCTATGTGTCTGGCGCAGCTCAACAATCCGCCACTGCCATTTGGGGTATTCGTTTCCTGATCGGCATTACCCCGATCCTCTCCATCCTGCTCAGCAGTTGGTGGTTGTTGAAATATCCCTTGGGTCGTGAGGCTGCCAGAGCTGTCCAGCCTGCTCGTACTTGAGGAGGAAAAAAATGGAAGACAACTGGTGCGAACTTGCAATAAAATCCTTTGAAACCCATGAGCAGGAGGCAATCGAAAGACTGTGTCAGTTGATTCGCTTCCCCACCATCTCGGCCGAGTTTGCTGAACGCCAAGCCGATTTTAATGCCTGTGCGGATTGGTTACGGCACGAAATGAGCGGCATAGGGCTGGAAAATGTGCGAGTGATCTCGCTGAACAACTCGCCGCCGCTTGTTTATGCAGAATGGCTTGCAGCAGGAGAGTCGGCTGCCACCCTACTGATCTACGGTCATTATGATGTCGTGCCGGTTGATCCGCTCGATCGATGGACAACCCCTCCCTTTGAACCTCATCTCCGCGACAACCGTCTATATGGACGGGGCGCTAGCGATGATAAAGGACAATTTTGGGCGATCTTGTGTGCCATTGAAGCCTGCCTGCGGTCTGGTGGAAAGCTCCCTCTGAACCTAAAAATCCTGCTGGAAGGGGAAGAGGAAGCGCTTAGCTCCCATTTAGCCTCTTTCTTACAGGAAAATCGAACAAAGCTGAGGTGTGATGGCATTCTGATTGCCGATATGGACGCCCTCCACCCTCAAGTGCCCTTAATTATGTACGGAACGCGCGGTAACTGCACCCTCGAAGTGCGCTTGCAAGGGCCCCGCCGAGAGTTGCATTCCGGCACCTATGGAGGGGGCGTGGAAAATCCCTTGAATGTGCTCGTGCGCCTCTTGGCATCGATCCAGGACGGAAAAACGCGGCGCATTTTGGTGCCGGGCTTTTATGACGCTGTGCGAGCGATGACCGCCCAAGAGCAAGCTTTCCTAGAAGACTTGCCGATTACCGATGAAATGGGTTTGGCGATCACTGGCGCACCAGCCCTAGCCGGTGAAGAAGGATACCCGCTCAAAGCGCGCATTAGCGCCCGACCAACCTTTGAGGTGCATGGCATCTGCGGGGGGTATTGTGGCGAGGGTGTCAAAACCATCATCCCTGCCAGTGTACACGCAAAACTTAGCTTTCGCCTGGTCCCCGATCAAGACCCCCAAGTCATCGGCGAGTTGGTGAAAGCCTATTTGCTCAGACAAGCACCGCCTACCGTCAAAATGGAAGTGAGTTTGTGGGGCAAAGCGCATCCTGCCACCGTTGATACCGATGCTGCTATTGTGCAAGCAGGCAAACGCGCCTTGCAGCGCGGCTTCGGCGCGCCGCCGCGTTTCGTGCGTGGTGGTGGGTCAATCCCCATTCTCAACATCCTGCAAGAGCTTCTGCATCCTCATATCCTGTTGACCGGTTTTGGGCTGCCCCAAGACAATACCCACAGCATAGATGAAAGTTTCTCTCTCTCCCAGTTTCGCAATGGGGTGCGCAGCATGATTTATCTCTTTGAGGAGTTGACAAATAAGAATGGCCATGTTTCTTAGATAACCTTCAGAAACAAGGGATAGAAACCCGACCCGTCTCACGCGCCTCTGGCGAACGCCAACCGACTGACCACACGCTCACACCGTGTACACCCCCAAGCAGAGAAACCACTGCCTGTACGAAGCGCAGCGAAGGTGGCTTTTGCAGGTTGTGTTCGGCGCCGTTGTCACCCTCCTTTGAGGTCTTTACCGAAAATAAGGTTTCGTATTCGAGCATCAGTTACCGGGATCCATTCGTTCCCGCAGGGTGTCCAGATGAGACCCTCAGGCTTCATTTCACCGCGTTGGAATTTATCGCGCAGTTCTTCGATGTGGAGGGGGCCGTAAGGTTGATCATCTTGCACAAGGACACACCAGTTGGAGACATCGTCTTCATAAGGCAATTTTTTGATGCCACCCGTTTTGTTGATCACCATCAAGATTCCTTGTCTGACTCCGCATCCCGCAAAAACCCATTCATCGTGAAATCTGTCATACCACATCCATTGTTTCAGGTTGGGATGTAAAAAGGCTTTGCGTTCGTACAGGTGTAAGATCCAGTTTTCAATCGCTCCAAACGCCTCTCTCTCTGGGAGCAAGCCTTCTTCCACCTGCACCAAGCGCTGCACAAGTTGAGTTTCCAATTCGGCTTGCGTTTTTACGCTCATTTTTTGCCTCCCAATGTGAAAGAGGTTCGCTCCAAAAATTCATTCTTGCCCAAATAGTCACGCCACTCCTGGCGCGCTTCACTCCATTTACGGATAAGAGGTGCTTTTCGCGCTCGGTTTTGGTGAAAATCAACGGCGAGTTCCGTTCCGTCAGGAAGGGTGACTTTCAGCAAATTATGGTTATCCTCGATTAATCTGTCGAACCAATTCTTCCACCCCTCGGCCTGCGGTTTTGAAGAACGCTCTTCAAAAACCACGCTCTCTACGGTTGCACCTGGAAAATGCTTTTGCAGAAATTCATTCACCGGCACAGCCGTTTTCTCTACATAATCGCCACAGGTCAGTCCCACCTCTCCTGTAAACCTTCCAATGGTTTGGTCATATAGGATATTCTTAAGCGTATTCCCTTTATGGATGAGGATTGTTGGGTCACCCTGCCAGGGATTGAGAACGTAATATTTCTTTTCAAGTTGATCGCGCAGAGCGTACAAATCCTCCTGAAAATCACCGAGGCGCATATCCAAGGTGCGCAGGTCAGGCTGCGGGTCTTTAGCTGACGGATTTTGCTTCAACCCCTCAAGGAATTGCTTATCGCCAAGGGCAACCGCCTCACGGTTTGCCTGCTGCCAGTTGGTGTATTGCTCCACCTGGCCTGGCTCAACCCAACCGTGACTCTTGTCCCAACGGTAGCCCCTCTTGAGAAGAGATTGGATGCGCTCGTATTCTTCTGGAGTTACATATCCGGGTCCTGCTTCGTCCCATGGGCGTTCTGACCAAATCAATCCCTGCTCATTGACTTGTCCAATCGGAGGAGTCGCGTTGGCAGCGTTGCTTGCAGGTTGCGCAGTGATCTTAGAGGCATTCCCCAATAAGCCGAGCAGGGTTGCCAAAACTGAACCGAGAATCGCCCCGGCAATGGGAATACCAAAGCTGCCCACGATAACAAGTGGTGGAAGCGCAAAATTTGTGTCCTGTTCGGTTGTATCCTGGGTCTCGGGTGAATCTTGCGGCTCCACTGGGGGCCCATCGTTTTCGGCTTCCGCAGACAACGGCAAACGCTCTTCGGCGAGCGCCCACAAGGCTTCAGCGATCGGTAAGGGATTGGCTGCAGGGCCATACGCAGGAACACTGTGCGTGTCTGTCTCCACTTCAAGACGATACGTTTGATCCCCTTTGAGCATGCACCACATAATCCCTGTGTCTTCGGCAACAGGTTCGCCGTTATAGTTCAATTGTGCTCTGTAAGTCAGGGCATCATACCCATGAAAGGTGGTCATGAAAGTGTCAGCACTGCCCCAGGGTGCAGAAAGCTCACATTGGCTATCCACGAGCCACAATTTCAACCAGTTTCTCTTTGGGCTATCTTCGTAACTGTCATCGTAGAAAACAAGCGCGCAGCCCACTTCGCTATCAGATATGACATTGTAAGAAGAAAGCGGAACCTTTGCCTGGTTGGCAGCATCCAGTAACAGAGTCGCACAAGGAGTCAACGCTTGAAACGCTCCGCTTTGAAACGGCTCGCGAAAGGAGGTCGGCAGACTTGCTGCCGGCAGCAGCCCCATAGCCAGCATAGCGATCATCATCGACAAAATTAAGCGCAGTTTACCTGACATCTATTCCTCTCCGCCTACTTGCCAGCTTTTACCAGCCACTTCTTCAGCAGTTGACTGCTAAAAAAAGACATTCCAAATGAAATCAGAAACAAAATCATAAAACCCGGAATAACCAGGCAATTGGCAGCATTCCCAGTGAGCAAATAAAAGAAATTGCCAATCTGCCCAATCACAATGCCGATCAAGGAAGAGACGATACAAGAAGTAAGAGGAATAACCAGCGTGAGCGAGAAGAGATGACTCTGCTTTTTATGGGTAGGTTCAGGGGAGTGTTTTCGTTTAATCATGCAAATCTGTTATAAAAATATCCTCGACGATCGTTCAAAATCATCGTAAAGCAAAATTTCTGAGATCGTCTGCC
>QEXX01000096.1 GCA_003130835.1 Anaerolineae bacterium
CGGTGCCGGGCCGCTACCTCCATACGCCAGCCAGTCTGGTGCGCATCGCAGATTGGGAAAGCGCGCTGAGGCTCATTTATCATGCCTTGCAAAGCTTGCCGGTGGATATCTTACAAGTTGAACGGTAAGAAACTCAAAACCTAAGCGGAGAAATCTCATGAAAGAACTGCTCAGGACCCTTGTCGAAATCCCTGCCCCCTCGGGGTATGAAAGCCAAGTGCGCAGCCAAATTCGAGAGTGGATTGAACCTTTGGTGGATGAAACTCGAGTCGATCAACTCGGAAATTTGGTTGCAGTGCGCAAACAAACGGGGGCGCCGCGCCTAATGTTAGTTGCCCACATGGATGAGATCGGTTTGATGGTCACCCATGTTGATCAAAAGGGATTTGCGCGCTTTGTGCCTTTGGGGGGTGTGATGCCCATTCATTGTGTCGGTGGACGAGTGCGTTTTCTAAACGGCGTTCAAGGGGTAATCGGCGTTGAGAAGAATCCGAGTTCGTCTGAAATTCCACCCCTCGAAAAGATGTTTATCGATGTGGGGGCGACTTCGGTGGATGACTGCCCAATCCGTATTGGAGATGTGGCAGTTTTTGAACGCCCCTTTGTGGATTTGGGCAAGCGGGTGGTCTCGAAAGCGATGGATGACCGGGTTGGGGTGGCAGTCCTAATCGAAGCTTTGCGCCGGATAGAGAGAAGTGTCTTTGAGACCTATTTCGTCTTTAGCGTGCAAGAAGAGGTAGGTGTGCGAGGGGCAACCGTTGCTGCTTTTGGTGTGGAACCCGATTTAGGATTGGCTGTTGATGTTACCGCTACGGGAGATACGCCCAAGGGCCATCGAATGGAAGTCCGCCTAGGTGCAGGGCCGGCTATCAAAATCCGCGATGCCGGTATGCTGGCTGATCCGCGCTTGATCCAGTGGATGGTTCAGACGGCCGAAAAGGCAAAAATCCCCTATCAGCGAGAAATCTTGGAGTTTGGCGGCACCGATGCCCGCGCAATCCAACTCTCCCGAAGCGGCGTTGCGGCTGGTGTCCTTTCCATCCCTTGCCGCTATGTGCATGCTCCATCGGAGATGGTGGACATAGAAGATGTCGAGAACGCAGTCAAATTGCTGATCCATTTGCTGCAGACTCCCGCGCCTTTGGAACATCGGCACTAGTTGCTGTTGCGCCATCCTCCCCGACCGAAAAGAAAGACTAGGATGAAAGCATTCTTACGCTTGGGCTTGCTCCTTGTTGGGTTATCTTGGCTCATCGCCTGTGGGGAACAGCCGGGCGACCGACGACCCGCAGCCAGCCCATCTCCCAATGCCTTGCCGCAGATCACGATGACAAATACCCCTGAATCGGTTTTCTTTCAAGATTCGCGCCGTGGTTTGCGCATCTGGTTGCCACCCCAATTTGATCCCAATAATGATCGGCTTGCCAATCAGTTATTGCGGGATCGTTTACAGGCTTTCTATGAGCAGTTTTCGAATCTACCGATTGAGATTCGGTTGAAAGCTGAAGACGGACCAGGGGGGATGCTGGAGGCCCTCACAGCAGCGAGCGAAGCTGCTCCGCTTGCCTTGCCAGATTTAGTGCTCTTGCCAAGAAAATTGGTCACCCCGCTTGCCCAAAGCGGTATCCTGCACCCTTTGGACGGCTATACACAATTGGCAGAGGAGCAAAAATGGTATCCCTATGCGCTCCAGATCGCAACGGTTGAAAATACTACCTTTGGGATTCCGTTTGTGGGCGATGCCCTTTTGTTAGCGTACCCAAAAAGTATTGCTACAGAGTTGCCCTTGAACTGGAACGATTGGTTAGTTAGCCGTTATACCTTAGGGTTTGCAGCAGCCGATTCGCAGGCACCGGTGATGTTGGCTTTGTACCTTCAGGCTGGTGGGGAAATTCTCAACGCACAAGGCAAACCGATTCTGGAAGAGGCGGTTTTAGCCGAATTGTTGGAGAATATCTCCTACGCCTATCGGCAGGGAAAACTTCCTGCTTGGGTGACTCAAGCTGAGGACGATCAGATGGTGGTTCAATCTCTTGCCGACGGAAAAATTGATAGTGGCTATCTGTGGGGATCGAGTTTTCTCAACAGGAATTTGCAGGATTGGAGGGTGTCGGCAGGCTTTTTGGCGAATAAAACCTCTCTGACGTTAGCGAATGGCTGGATTTGGGCATCCACCAGTCCGCTTCCCGATCAGATTGGAATCAGTTTTCAACTGGCAACCTATCTTAGCCAGGCTGAATTTTTAGCCCCCTTTTCTCAAGCGATGGGCTATTTACCCACCCGATCGGATGCTTTCTTGCTTTGGCAGTCCAGTGAGCTGACCAAAGACCTCGATACCATTTCACAATTGGCGCAAGGGTTGCCTGCAAGTACCATAAGCGATCCGATCGGAGCTGCTCTGCGCAATGCGGTTTTGGCTGTGACCAAAGATCGTGTGCCTCCTAAGCAAGCCGCTGCAGATGCTGTTACGAATCTAAATAAACCCTAATTTTGTCTTAATTTATTCCTCCTCTCATCATGGTATCATGAGGCTTAAGGTTGGTTATGAACGAACCTCATGAATCTTTTAGCGAACGCACAAGCCTCTCGAATGGGTTAGAAGAGCGACCTGAAAATGACTCGACCGAGGTGAAAAGCCTGACAGGAGAGTCCCTCAGCCGCTGGCAAGCCCTTTGGCAAGACATCACCGAATTGGGTTTTGAGGAGACATTTTCGCGCTGGGCGGCTCATCTTCTTCTTGGCTTGGCAATCTTGCTGCTGATCTGGATGATGCCAAGTTTCTACACCTATGATTTCTTCTCCTTTGTCTCGGCTGAAGAGGGTGAGACGACGCTCCTCACCCCAACGCCCTCATTGGCACAGCAGACTTCACCCACACCGCTGCTCACCCCGTCTGCCAGCGGTATTCAGCGCCAAACTCAATTGTTTACTTCGCTGCCGAACCGGCCACGCTTTGAGGTGATCAAATACACTGTTAAACCAGGCGATACACTCTTTGGTATTGCTGAAAAATTCCGCCTCAAACCGGAAACCATTTTATGGGGAAATCAATACACGCTTGGAGACAACCCCCACAATCTCCGACCTGGTCAAGAGCTCAATATCTTGCCGGTTGATGGCACCTATTACCGATGGTCGGCTGGAGATGGATTAAACCGAGTGGCAGAGTTCTTTGGGGTAAAGCCCGAAGACATCATTAATTTTCCGGGTAACGGATTAGACCCTAACACCATTGGCGATTACGCTCACCCGAATATCGAGCCGGGGACTTGGTTGGTTATCCCCGGCGGGAAACGCGAATTTGTCAGTTGGTCTGCTCCAGAAATTCCACGGGATAATCCAAGCGTTGCCCAAGTGCTCGGGCCCGGAGCGTGTAAAGAGGTTGCCAATGGAGCGATTGGGGTAGGCTTATTTATCTGGCCGGCCAATCGGCACTTTCTCTCTGGCTTTGATTATTCGCCCTCTACCAACCATTTTGGCATCGACATTGATGGCGAGACGGGCAATGCCGTTTATGCGGTCGATAATGGGGTGGTCGTTTACGCCGGTTGGAACAATTGGGGCTATGGAAATGTAATTGTGATCAATCATGGAAATGGTTGGCAGACTCTGTATGCCCACTTGAGCGCCATCAATGTCACCTGTGGTCAGAGTGTTTATCAAGGGAATGTTATCGGTGCAATTGGCAGCACCGGAAACTCCTCTGGTTCCCACTTGCATTTCGAGATGATGTATAACGGCAGCAAAGTCAATCCTTGGGACTATCTGCCTCCTCCATAGACGAACCCTTGGGTTTTCATTGTCCTCGTTTGCTGAAGCCTAGGAGAAAACCTGCAAGCTGCATCATGCGGAGAGCGAAGCGCTGCGTCTGTTTGCGGCGCTTATGCTGAGCATGCCCAGAACCTGGGCTTGAGCAGATTTGCGCAACCTCATCCGCGTCTGCCCGCACAACTTGCCTGATCGGCTTCGACTTCCTTGTGATCTGTCCGTGCGGAGAGATACCCTTGTTGATTGTTCTTGCTACCCTAGGTCATGGCAAGAGAGAAGCGCACCGTTAGACAGCCTTTTTGGGATTTCGTCTGTGGTACACTTAGTCGCAGTTAACCCATTCAAGAACAGCTTGGAACATGCCACTAGGCGAACCATGGATTGCTGAAACAAGAGGCGCATCTTAGACAGAGCTTAACCGGCATGGAAGCATCCTTTGAGCAATGAAATGAAGAAACCCAACGATTTTCTCTATCCACTTTTGCGGTTTGTCATTGGTTGTTGGCTATTGAGCTATGCGATGTCGGCGTGCATCCCTCTGCACTTGCCACCGTCAACCCCTACACCTACTGGCTCAACGACCCCAACGGCAACCAAGATATCCCTACCCACCCTGACACCCTCTCCGACGAGTACCATCCAATTGAGTGAGGAGCAAATCTACGGCATCTCGATCCGTTTTTGGCACCCTTTTTCCGGTGAGATAGCGACAACCTTTGACCAGTTGGCAAAAGAGTTTTCTCTACAAAACCCATGGCACTTGTCCGTTGTCGGTGAAGCCATCAATGGAGTAGACCTGCTGAACGAACACATGAAGGGTGCTCTGGAGCAAGGGGAGCTACCGCATTTGGTTATTGCACCTCTTTATCAAGCCTTGCGGTGGAATCAGATTCGTCCTGTCCTTGTCGATTGGTCAATTTATAGTGAAGATGTTATGTGGGGAGAGTCAATTTCAGACCAGCAGGGGTATTACCCGAATTTGTGGCAGGCTAGTGTCGTGGATGGATATCGCTGGGGGATTCCTGCGCGCCGTGTAGCGCAAGTTTTTTTGTATAACGCCTCTTGGGCGAATGAATTGGGTTTCCGTGCTGCCCCCAAAACCTTTGCCGAGTTCCAACAACAAGCCTGCGCAATACGGTCAGAAGACAACCAGGGCGACCCAAACAGCCCCAAGGGGTATCTGTTTACCCATGATTATCCCACCATCTTGGGGTGGTTGCTGGCATTCGGCGCTCAAATCACACCAAATGCATCGGAAGGTTACCAGTTTAAGACGGGCGAAGTGCAAGAGGCTTTGACGTTTTTGCGCAAGCTTTATGAAGCGGGATGTACGCAAAATGTTCCAGACCTTGACCCGATTGAAGCCTTTAGTCAAAGGAAGGCGCTTGTTGTGCCGATCAACAGCGCCCAACTTGAAGAGGTTGAGCGGGCAATGAAATATGCTGCCAACCCCGACCGTTGGACTGTTTTACCTTTTCCGACAGGGAACGGTGAGGGCTTGACGGTTCTCTATGGCACAGATTATGTTTTGCTTCGCTCTTCCGAGCGGGAACAGCTAGCAGCCTGGTTGTTTGTCCGTTGGCTGTTGGAGAAGGAAACTCAACAGCGTTTGGCGCAGAAGACTTTGGGATTACCCCTGCGCCGCGATGTGGGAGAAGATTTGCAGAATGAAACGAGGGTATTGCCAGCTTATCGGGCAGCCTTAGAATATCTGCCTCTCGGACTCAACGAACCCCTTTGGGCTTCGTGGGATAAGGTGCGTTGGGCGGTTGGAGATGCCAGCCGCCAGTTAGTGGCATGGTATTTTACCCTCGATCAAATGCCTGCATTGGTGCAACTCTTGGATAAAACTGCTGCAGACCTAAGTTCTCAACAACCTTAGGTAGAGAGCCTCGAACGTCAAGTCAGGCGACGTAGTGCAGCTTGAGCATGGGCATCTAGCCCTTCTTGAGCGGCGATCTCAGCAGCTAAGGGGGATAGCTCGCGGCTCACCTCGGGGTCTAAGGCAACCAAACCGATGACTCGCACGAAATCTAGACAGCTCAGAGAGGAAGCAAAGCGTGCTGTTCCACCAGTCGGCAAGACATGGCTCGGCCCGGCGATATAGTCGCCAAGCACTTCGTAGGAGTGTTCACCCACAAAGATCGCCCCAGCCGAATGAATTTTCTCGACCCACTGCCACGGATTGGCTACCGCTAAGGCAAGATGCTCGGGGGCATATTGGTTGGCGATTTCGAAAGCTTCAGTTAAGTCTTTCGTGAGGACTATCCCGCTCTGGTTTTTCAGGGAGACTGCTAAAATCTGATCTCTGGATAACGCCGCAAAGCGCTGATCGCCTTCCATTTGGACGACAACCTGATGCTGAACCGCTTGAGCTACTTTAGGCGAAGGGGTTAGTAAAATAGCAGAGGCAAGGGGATCGTGTTCGGCTTGAGCGAGCAAGTCCGCAGCAACCCATTCGGGATTTGCCGTCTCGTCAGCGATGATTAAGGTCTCTGTTGGCCCGGCTAAACCGTCAATGCCTACACTGCCATAGACCTGTTGCTTGGCAAGCGTGACGAAGAGATTGCCTGGACCGACAATTTTATCCACTGCGGGGATGCTCTCCGTGCCATAAGCTAGGGCGGCAATTGCCTGTGCCCCGCCGACAACGTAAATTTCGTCCACGCCTGCGATGGCAGCGGCTGCCAGCGTGACAGGATGGACGCTACCAGTGGTGCGAGAGGGGGGAGTAACCATGGCAATTTGCGCAACGCCAGCCACTCGAGCCGGAATGACGGTCATCAAAACCGTCGAGGGCAAAGGAGCGCTTCCGCCTGGGATATAGACACCCACCCGTTCAATCGGGCGTACCAATTGACCTAAGGTGCCTTCTTTCCCCTGCATCAGCCACGAATGAATCGGTTGCCGGCGATGGAATGCCTCAACCCGTTGCGCAGCCTCTTTAAGAGCTTGGAGCGTTCTTTCGGGTAAATGCTGCAAGGCTTGTTGGATGACATTTTCTGAAACTCGGAGTTCGGTCAGAGAAACGCCATCCAACTTTTCTGTCCAGCGACGCAGAGCTTCGTCTTTATGTTTCCGTACGTCTTCCAGAATGCGTGCGACGGCTTGAGCGGGGGTCAAACGTTCTCTAAACAAAGCTTCGATGCGGTCAAGCATCTCTTGAGGAACGGTTTGGAGTGCGAGTGGAGTGCGGTGTAAAATGGTTCGCTTGGCAGTTTCTACGTCATAGATGGGTAGCATATTGGGCGGGATTATACTATAGGGGAGAGCAAGTGTCAAAGAGCAAAACTTGTGCTCGGTCTGAAAAACTCGGTTTGCGGTGGGGGTTTTATGAACGGATATCTGCGGGTACAATAAAGTTAAGCGATCGGAAAAGAAAACCTTTCGAATTGAAGAGGAGGAAAGAATGAACAACTTTCAAACAGTGCTGTGTGAAAAACACGATAGTGTGGGGATCGTGAAATTGAACCGCCCAAACGCCTTAAATGCCTTGAACATGACTTTGCTCCATGAATTGATGGATGCTTTGGAAGCTTTTGATGCTGATCCTGAAATCGGGGCGATGGTGATCACCGGGAATGAACGAGCATTTGCTGCAGGAGCAGATATTAGGGAAATGGCGGAAGCCTCTGCTATCGAGATGTTTCAGCGCGATATGGTGGGGCAATTTGATCGCTTGCGACACATCCGCAAACCGCTGATTGCTGCGGTCAGTGGTTGGTGTTTAGGCGGAGGCTGTGAATTAGCCATGTCCTGCGATATGATCATTGCTTCTGAGACCGCCCGCTTTGGCCAGCCGGAAATTACCCTCGGAGTCATTCCAGGGGCAGGGGGAACCCAGCGTTTGACCCGCGCCGTTGGTAAAGCGCTGGCGATGGAGATGATCCTCAACAATCGCACTTTGACAGCGCAAGAGGCGTTACAACACGGTTTAGTCAACCATGTTGTACCTACCCAAGAAGTGTTACCAGCGGCGATCAAATTAGCGTCTGAGATCGCTGCCCGCTCTCCCTTGGCGGTTCTTCTAGCCAAAGAGGCGATCAATTTTGCGGATGAGTCTTTTTTGAGCAATGGCTTACTTCACGAAAGACGCAGTTTTTATTTCCTGTTTGCTACTGAAGATCAAAAAGAGGGTATGCGCGCCTTTTTAGAGAAGCGAACTCCTCATTGGCAAGGGAAATGATCATCCTTTTCGGCTTTGCTGTCCCAACTCTGTTGGAAGGGAACAATAGGTTAGGCGGAACAGGTAGGGAATTCTACTCGGAACAGGCTGCCTTTGCCGACCTCGCTCTCAGCGCTTATTTTGCCGCCATGCGAGTCGACAATCGCCTTAACGATGGCTAAACCCAATCCACTGCCACGAGTTGTGCCGTAACGGGGCCGCGTCGCTTCGGCGCGATAAAAGCGCTCAAAGATATGCGGCAGATAGTTCGGTGGGATGCCAAAGCCATTGTCTTCGACTTCGAGTACTAGAGTATGCGTAGCAGGTTGGGCATGTAAACGCACCTTAACCCAGCCACCATTGGGAGTATACTTGATGGCGTTATCAACAAGGTTGTAGACTAAACGGCGAATTTGATCCTCGACGCCGGAGATCATAGGTAAGTCTTCCCCCGCTTCTATTTGAATTTGGATCTTCGATTTCTCTGCCCGAATTTGAAAAGCAGCACAAACTTCGAAGATTACCCGCTTTAGATTGATCTCGGTGAACGGCACACCGCCTTTTGTCGCTTCGATGCGCGAGAGATCTAACATATCGACCACCAGTTGGCTCAGATGGTCGATTTCGCTTTCCATTTCGCGTAAGAATTTTTCCGCTAGGGCGGGTTCTTGCATGGCGCCGTTGAGCAGGGCTTCGACACGCAATTTGAGGGTTGTTAAAGGGGTGCGCAGTTCATGGCTGGCATTAGCAACAAAATTGCGCAACTCGATCATTTCTGCTTCTTTTTGTTGCTGTTGGGTGAGCAGAGCTTGCTGAAGGGCATGTGCTTCTTCTAGGGAAGAGCCTTGCAAGGGGGGCTGGTCAGTAAAATCTCCATCGGTTTGGGTTGGCAGGCGTGTGGGTTGTTGTAACCAATGCTTGGAGATGACAAAAGCCATTGCATCTACTAGGCAAACAAAGCTCAAGAGCGCCAGCCAGAATCGCCAATCTGCAATGGGATCGAAGGCGATCACCTGAGACCAAAATTGCTCCAAACCGAGCGCAATGGCGATGGTAATCAATCCTAAGCTAAAGAGCAAAAAGAGCCAGCGTCTGGTTAGGGAACGCGGCAAAGGGTGAGTCATCCAACTTCCTCAGCTCCAATAAAGCGGTAACCGTATCCCCGAACGGTTTGAATATAGCGGGGGGAAGCGGGATCGTCTTCGATTTTTAGCCGCAGCCAACGCACATGTACATCTAGGGTGCGTTCGTCTCCGATCCATTCTTCACCCCATACCTGCGCTAAAATCGTTTCGCGGCTCAGCGCTTGTCCGGCGTTTCTCATTAGAAAGGATAATAAATCGTACTCCCGCGCAGATAGTATGATTTCGGCTCCTTTTTTCGTTAACCGATGGGCGGTAAAGTCGAGGTAAAGATCGCCGATGGCGATGTCAGTAATTGGGGGGTAATAGCGATCCATTTCCACTCGGCGCAGTATGGCGCGAATGCGGGCTAAGAGTTCCCGAAATGAAAAAGGTTTGGAAAGATAATCATCTGCTCCGACTTCTAAACCCAACACCCGATCCAACTCATCGCCCCTTGCTGTGAGCATTATGATCGGAACCGTACTCTCGGCGCGCAAACGTTTGCAGACTTCGATGCCGTTCATGCCGGGTAATAAGATATCGAGCACAATTAAGTCGGGTTGATACTCGCGCACCGTATCAAGGACAAGTGACCCATCACCAATCCCTTTGACTTGGAAACCTTCCCGCTCCAACGAATAGAGGAGCGATTCAACAATGAGGGGTTCGTCATCTACGATCAAGATTTTGGTCATGCGTGCCTCTTTCCTTTCCTCGGCTTGCGCGCTTGTTTAAGTTTCCCTATTCGCTCTGACTTGAATTGGGGTAAGGAAGGTTCTCTGCGGCGACCCGCGTCGGGTCTGGAATCGAGTCTAATCCTAAGTCGATGCTCTCTTCCATGCGGATTTGACCGCGCAGAAAAGCCCCTTCTTCCGTGGCAAAGGCTGCTGTGACGACATCCCCCCACACTCGTCCGGTACTGCGGATTTCCACTTTCTCGGCGATGATATTTCCCTTAACCATTCCGGCAATGATAATCGTGTTGGCTCGCATCTCTTCACAGGTGACCCGTCCACTTTCACCGACCACGACCGTGCCGCGCAAGGCAATATCTCCATCAAAAGCGCCTTCGATGCGCAGTCCACCGCTACCTCTCAAGGAGCCCTTCCAACTGATTCCGGTCCCAAGCACTGAGTTGATGCGCTCAATCGGTGCTTGGGGTTGCAGGGTAGCTAGGGAGGGTTCTTCTCGTTTCCGAAACATACAGGTTATTCAATGGCTTCAGGGATACCGAGAATATTGTACCCTGAATCGACAAATAGAACTTCGCCAGTTATCTTGGAAGCCCAATCGGAGCATAGGAAGGCGGCTGCATTGCCCACATCTTCGATGGTGACATTTGAGTGGAGCGGAGCAATCTCGGCGTAACGCTTATACATCTCTTTAAAACCGGAAACACCCGCTGCAGCCAGGGTGCGGATTGGGCCAGCTGAAATGGCATTAACCCGCACTTGTTGCAGCCCGAAATCGTAAGCCAAGTAGCGCACCGATGCTTCTAATGCCGCCTTGGCAACACCCATCACGTTGTAATGAGGGGCAACTTTCTCTGACCCATAATAAGTTAGGGTGAGCAGAGCACCACCGGCAGGGATAAAGGGCTGAAAGGCGCGCGCCAGGGCAGTAAACGAGTAAACGCTGATGTCCATCGCTAAGTGAAAACCGCTGCGCGAGGTATTGTAATAGGGTCCACTTAGCTCGTCCCGATTGGCAAACGCAATGGCGTGAACGAGAATATCCACTTTGCCAAAGCGCTGAGAGGCTCTCTGAGCGATATGGAGAATTTGTTCGTCAGATGCCACATCACAAGGCTCAACGAAATCACAGCCGATTTGAGCGGCTAAGGGACGAACTCGCTTTTCTAAAGCTTCTCCGGCGTAACTAAGGCCGAGTTGGGCACCTTCCCTTGCAAAGGCTTGGGCAATCCCCCAAGCAATCGAGCGATCATTGGCAACGCCAAAAATCATGGCTGTTTTTCCTTCTAACAAACCCATTGCTTCCTCCAGAACAGTTTAGGTTTCAGGAACCGCTCTGTGCTTTTTGCCAAGTGCGGAGAGAGGTGAACCGACAAACCGCCACGCAATGCTGCGCCAAGGTTCCTGTACAGAATATAACCCCACACGCGGGGTCGTGGTCACGCTCAGAGCTAGAAATGGGCTACCATCAGATTGACTCTCTACGTACAGGAGCGCATTGGGTTGACAGAGATCATATCCGTTCCAAGTGCCGTCAATGTTGAAGGCTTGGCACAGCTTGGCAGGCCCATTAGTCCATTGGGCACGTGGTTGACCATTGCGCCGTAGCGCCACGATCTCCTCTCCCTCATCCAATTCGACGGCGCGGATAAGCACTGCGGCCGGGAATCCCTCTCGCTCGGTGACGAAGTTGAGCAGCCAGTGCATTCCATAGGTAAAATAGACATAGGCATGACCAGGAGGACCGTACATCACTTTGGTGCGGGGAGTCAAACCAGCTCGAGCGTGGCAGCCTTGATCTTCCTCTCCAATATAAGCTTCGGTCTCGATGATAAAACCGCTGAGCCGCTGTCCATTCTCGATCCGTACCAGACGCATTCCCAACAGTTGTTCGGCAACCAATAGCGTAGGGCGATCAAAGAAGGCTCTAGATAAGGAGCGAGAATGGTTCATTTATGGGAAATTAGCCGCGCAAGCGGACGGGTTCTTTGCGGAAGAGGGGATCTTTCTCAAGGGTGAGCCGCAACCCTTCTTCAAGGGGGATGCGTGGCTGAAAGGTGAGCTTTTCTTGTGCCAAGGAAATGTCGGCGCACATGCGCGAGACCCCAGGGTCGTTGCGCTGATTATAGAGAATTTCTGCATCCGAGTTGGTAATTTTGAGTACCAAACGGGCAAGCTCGCGCACGCTGATTTCACGACCGCTGCCAATGTTGATGATCTGATGATTGACGTTGGGCGCAGTGGAGGCAGCGATCATGGCTCGTACGACGTCGTCAATATAGATATAATCTCGGGTTTGATCCCCATTGCCATGAATCACGATAGTGCCGTTGCGCACCGCTTGCCGTAGAAAGTAGGGAATGACCGGTGGATGGGAAGCCGGTAAACGCTGGCCTGGCCCGTAGGCATTAAAAACCCGCAAACAGACGGTTTCAATCCCCCATAGATCGCCAATGGTGCGTACGTAGTATTCGGCCGCTAACTTTGAGACAGCATACGGAGAGCGCGGTTTGGGCTTGATCTCTTCATGCAGGGGCTGCGTTTCTTGCTCGCCATAGACAGCTCCTGAGGAGATCAGCACAACGCGCCGCACGCCTACATCGCGCATTGCTTCCATTAGGCTGACTGTACCACCCACGTTGACCGCATTGTATTCGCGCGGATAAAGCACCGACTCTTGCACCGAGACCCGCGCCGCAAGGTGATAGACGCAGTCCACATCTTGCAGAAGGGTCCAGAGTTTCGGGCGATCGTTGACATCTCCGCGTGTAAAATGGACATCTGGCGAAAGGGTGGACGGATCGCCGGTAGAGAGGTCATCCAATCCCCGTACCTCATGTCCTTCGCGTGCCAGTTGGTTGGCGAGTGCGGCTCCGAGAAAACCTGCTGCCACAGTAATTAAGAAGTTCATGCTAGCGCGGATTATAGCATGAAGTTTGAGGAGTATATTAATGAGTACTCAGATTCTAATCTTGGGCTTGTCAAACTTAAGGCGGAGAGGGTGGGATTCGAACCCACGGTGGATACAAGACCCACAACGGTTTTCGAGACCGCCCCGTTCAACCACTCCGGCACCTCTCCGGCTTTGTGATCGACTGGCTCGGACCGAAGTCTGAGTTGCAGTAATTATACTCGAAAGTGTCGATGAAGATAGAAAAATCGGCTTAGCCGCTGTTCTTAAGAGTTTGTCAAAGGTCTTGAATGGGACATGAATAGCGAACATTGTCAAGACGCTGCGCAAAAGTCTTTACAGGGGTGACAAACCTATCGAAGAAGGGAAGTCTACCCTTTGAGCGCGCCAGCCAAGATACCGCGGATGAAATATCGCCCTAGCAGGAGGAAGAAGATCAACGGGATGGCAACAGCAATCAACGCAGCCGCCATTTGCAGGTTATAGAGCACAATCGTAGTGCCTTTTGCTTCGGCCATCACCACTTGGACGGTTTGAGTTTTGGGTGAGGATAGAGAAAGGGCGAGGAAAAATTCGTTCCAAACTTGAGTGAAGACGATGATGGCTACCGAAGCATAGGCTGGCAAAGAGATGGGCATGATCACGCGGAAAAAGGTTTGAATTTTTGATGCCCCATCCACTTCGGCAGCCTCTTCGAGTTCTCGCGGTATGGAGAGGAAAAAGGTGCCCATTAACACCGAAGCTAACGGTACATTGAGGATTAAGTAGGCGCCGATAAGCCCCCAATAGGTAAGCGCCAGCTTGGTTTTTGCCATAAAAATGACTAGAGGGATGATCACTGCTTGATAGGGCAAGTATAATGCGATCCCCACCAAGACAAACAAGACGCGCGTAAAGGTAGTGCGCGTGCGGCTGAGGTAGTAACCGCCCAAACCACCGATCAAAGCGGAGAGGAAGGTGACAGAAAAAGAGATGATACAAGAATTGATCAACCGCGGCAGCATGTGGCTGCGAAATTGGGCGCTACCATAGAGAACTTCACGATAGTTACTGAATTGGGGGTTGCCGCTGAGCGAAAGATAATTGCCGCGGTTAATTTCTTCAATGGTCTTAAGGGAAGTGGTAACCATGACATAAATGGGCAGCAGATAAGCTAGGGAAAGGACGACTAAGGTTAGGAAGACGATGACTTGTAGGGTGCGATTTTTGCTTTTCATTCGAACCACTTCCTCAGGGCGTAAACGGTATAGGGAATGATAAGGATAAAAGCCATGAGAAAGATGATCACCCCTAAGCCGGCACCGGCTGAGAATAAGCGTTGTTGAAAGGTGGTGATCCACATATTCAAGGCTAAAACGTCGGTTTGAATGCCCGGGCCGCCGAAGGTGACGATATAGACGATATCGAAGACTTTCAAAGTTGAGATGAGCAACAAAGAGACCAGAACCATCAAGCCGGAGCGGATGTTTGGTAAGACGATCGAGAATAAGATGCGCAGTTTCCCTGCTCCATCTACCGTGGCGGCTTCAATCATCTCTTGGAGTTCGGAGGTGCGGAAGGAAGACTGGGTGATAATGACCGCAAATCCCAGATACTGCCAGATAAAAATCAGGATCAACCAATAGGTTGCTGTTTCTGGATCGGTGGTGAAGCGCAGTTGGCTATTGATGCCGATTTGACGTAAGAGGGTATTAAATACCCCGCGGTTCGGTTCATACATCCAAGACCAAATCGTGCCGGTGACGATGAAAGACATAGCCACCGGATAGAGAATCAAGGTACGGACGTAGGATTCCACCGCAGGAAAAGGGGATAGTTCCAGTAAATAGGCGAGAAAGATGGCAAGGATGACTGTCGGAAAGACACCTAGAATTAACCACTTCAGGTTGTTTTGCACGTCAACCCAGAAGCGGGGTTGGGCGGTGATAAACTTATACCACTTAAAGCCGACCAGTTGGTAATTCGGAGTGATGGTCTTCCAATCCGAGAAGGAAACATAAATGGTCCAAAAGAGGGTTCCGTACAGGATGATCAGAAAAATCAGCATCGGAAAGAGGAACACCATCAGGTCAAGGAAGGTATATTGTTTTCTTTTGTATTTTTTCGTCTTTTGGATCGCCAAGTTTCTCTTCCTTGCGTTCGGATCAAATGGGATTTGACACCAAACCTTGATTGGCTCAAACGCGCAATTCGGTAGGGATGCAGGAGTGCATCCCTACCGAATCTTTCCGAAAGGGTTACACAGCCCGGCTTGGCATTATGGCCATTGATACCATGCCGAAGCTTCCTTGACGCCGTAGGTGGTCATCATATTGGCGGTTTCGGTGATGGCTTTCTCGATATCTGGTTGGGCGAGGAAAGCCGAGATGATGTCCCAATAGATGGGTTGAGCGGTAGCCGGGAGGATACTACCATGTTGGTCAAGGATGAGCTTGCCGGGGTTTTGGCTGACGTAAGTCTGGAGTTCTTGGCGGATCGGATCCGGAAACTCAGTTGGGGCAATGTCGGTGCGGGCGAAGAGACCGCCTTGGGTGACATCGGTCGGGATCTGCAGTTCGGGCGAGGCGACCACCCGCAACCAGTTGAGAGTCTCTTCCGGATCGGGTGCGTTGGTAGCTAAACCATAGCAGTCGGGGTGGAAGAGCAAGATGCGCTCTGGAACTTGCGGGAAGGTCACGGCGCCGAAATCAACGCCTGGTTGCCAGTTGGAGCCTTTGACGAAGGCGCCAATTGCCCAGGTACCCATGATCACCATGGCGGCTTTCTCAGAACCGACCAGCGCCACCGATTGATCCCACGTCAAGCCCGCGTGATCGGTGTTGATATAGGGGATCAACTTCTGGAATTTCTCCAGAGCAGCGCGGAAGACGGGGTCATTGGCAACGTCGACCTCGCCTTTGAACAGTTTGACATAGTATTCAGGTCCACCCTCTTCCAGCAAGAGGCTGTCAAAGACAAAGGCGTCGCCCCATTTCTCCTTTGAGCCAAGGCCAAGGCAGACCATATCCGGCTTTGCGGCCTTGATGGCTTCGCAGGCTGCCAGCAGCTCATCGAATTTGGTCGGTGCGCTGAGCCCTAGCTCATTGAACAGCTTCAAGTTGTAATAGAGGATGTTCTGAATGTGCATGTTCAAAGGCACGACATACGGATGCCCATCCACGGTGACCGCTTTGGCAAGCGGGCCAGGGATGACCTTGGCGTAGTCGAGTTCCGCCCATAGATCATCCAGCGGTTGGAGGGCGCCGCTGTCGACATAGTTCTTCAATTCCGCGCCGCCCAGCGTCTGGAACGTGTCTGGTGGTATGCCGGCAATAATCCGCGATTGCAGCACGACCCGATGGCTCACGCCGCCGCCGCCTGGCACCGGATTTTCGACAATCTCAATATCCGGATATTTTGCCTTGAAGGCTGCAAACATGGCGTCAGCTGCCTCGCGCTCACCTGGCGCCGTCCACCAGTGGAAGATCTCCAGCTTTTTCTGCTTTGGCTCCGGTGTAGGGGTGACGACTTGGATAATCGTCTCTCCCGGCTTTTCTACGATGACGGTTTCGACAATTTTCTCCGGTGTAGCCGGTGCAGGCTGGCAGGCGGTTAACAAGGCGCCGGCTAGCATGACAACCAGCATTAGGATAGAAAGTTTTTTCATGGGTTCTCCTCCATTGAGAGAAAATAAAGGTGGATTACGGGGTTAGGTAGGGATATTAGAAACCTTCTTTGCCTCAACATCACCTCCTCTCCAATTCTGAATTTTCACCCGATGCGTTGTGTCGATTGACGCAACACGAAGGTGGTATCAACCATCACTCGGGATTTCGTGGCTTGTTTCCCCTGACTGATCATATCCAGTAACAGCCGCATTGCCTGTTTGCCAATTTCTCGCCTGGGCAGGGCAACCGTCGATAGCGATGGAGAGACCTTGCTAGCTAAATCAATATCATCTAAACCGATCACCGATAAATCTCTCGGTAAGTCTAAACCGGCGTTGCGAGCTGCCCAAAGGACACCCAAAGCCATCAGATCGTTCGCGGCTACTACGGCGGTGGGGCGAGGATTGAGTTGAGAAAGTTGTTCAAAAGCCTTCCGCCCACCTTCAATTCGTAAGTCACCTTCGATGATGACAGCTTGACTTGCATCCAAACCGTTTCGTTCGAGGGCTTTGAGGAAGATATTTTTGCGTACCTGCGCAGTCCATAAGTTCAAGGGTCCGCTGATATGCGCGATTTGCTTATGGCCGATTTCAACTAGGTGGCGAACAGCCTGTTGAATACCGCTTTCAAAGTTGATGGTGATGGTGGAGGCTAACTCTTCCAGGTTGTTGTCTTCCCAGTCTAGAACGACAGCGTGAATCTGATTTTCGACAGCTTCTTGAACCATTTCTAAACTCATGCTGCTGGACATAAACAAAATGCCGTCCACCGACTTGTCCACCAGCGATTGCACCAACTTAAGCCCACGCTCTAGATCATAATTGGTGTTGCATAAGAAAATCGAATAATCTTCCGCAAAGGCAATCTCTTCAACACCGAGGATGACATCTGGATAAAACGGGTTACTAACATCAGAGATCAATAAACCGGCCGTTTTGGTGCGCTTGGAGATCAAGCTACGGGCAACTTGGCTTGGTCGATAGCCCAATTCTTCGATCGCTTTGATAACTTTCTGGCGGGTTTCTTCTTGGACAGGCCGCGTTTTATTCAATACGTGAGATACGGTCGTTTTAGAAACCCCGGCTCGGTTGGCAACATCTTTGATCGTAACCCGATTCATATAAAGTTTCCTTTTTCGCTTATAGAGGAGACAAAACAATGAAGTGAGCGCAAACTGAAAAACGTTTGCGCAACCGATTTCATCGAATATCATAGCATAACTTGAGCTATTTGTCAACTTAAAATAATTTTTTAAGATTTAGAGGGAGATGGTCTGGTGGAGGACCGGGTATTCGACGTGCCGGACGCCAATTTCTCTTAGCTTTTCGATCAATGGAAATGCCCCTCTGGGTTCGCCGTGGACAAGGAAGACCCGTTTTGCACGGTTTGCAGTGGCTTTGGCATATTGTACTAAAAAGGGTTGCCCAGCGTGGGCGGAATATCCGCCGATAGTGACGACCTCTGCCCGACGGGTATATTCTTCCCCAAAGATGCGCAGTCGGGTTTCCTGTTCTGCCAGGCGTCGTCCCAATGTGTTCGGAGCCTGCCAAGATACAATTAGGATGGTGTTGCGGGGGTCTTCAATGTTGTTCTTCAAGTGATGTAAAATACGGCCGGCTTCTGCCATCCCAGAAGCGGAAATAATCACCATCGGTTCGTGGCGATCATTCAAGGCTTTGGACTCTTCTACACTGCGGATATAGGTCAAACGACAAAAGCCGAACAAATCGTGTTCACGGTCGTCCAGGATGAGTTGGCGTGTTTCTTCATCAAAACATTCGGGATGTTGGCGGAAGATTTCCGAGACATTGACTGCTAAAGGGCTGTCGACGTAGACAGGCAAGGGGGGCAGTTCACCCTGATTGATCATACGATGCAACGAATAGACGATCTCTTGAGTGCGTCCAACGGCAAAGGCGGGAATGATCACTTTGCCGCCGCGCGTGATGGTTCGTTGGATGGTTGCACGCAGTTCCTCATAGGCCTGTTGAGGGTCATCATGGCGCTTGTCGCCATAAGTGCATTCCATGATGAGGTAATCGGCATTCTCGGGCAAGACTGGATCACGGATGATTGGGAGATCGGGACGACCGATATCGCCGGAGAACCAGAGCCGCGTGCGTTGCTTTTTCTCTTCAATATCCAAACAAATGGCGGCCGAGCCGAGGATATGCCCGGCATCGATCAAGCGGGCTGTCACGCCTGGAATTGGCTCAAAAGGTTGATCATAGGGGATTTCGGTAAAATACTGGGCAGTTCGCTCTGCATCGGCGCTGGAATAGATCGGTTCGATAAGCGGCTCGCCTTTTTTTCGCCGTTTACGGTTGAGATATTCAGCATCATCCTCTTGGATATGAGCCGAATCCAACAACATGATCTTCGTCAAATGCGCCGTTGCCGGAGTGGCATAGATGTGCCCTTCAAAGCCGCATTTGACCAAGTTGGGCAGGTTGCCACTGTGGTCGATGTGAGCATGGGAGAGAATCATGGCATCTACTCTAGAGGCGGGGAAAGGCAGCCGCCGATTGCGTTCGTAAGACTCGGCGCGTTTACCCTGAAACAAACCACAATCCAATAACAACTTGGAACCGTTAACTTCCAACAGATGTTGGGAACCAGTTACGGTTTGCGCGGCGCCAAAAAAGGTGATTTTCATAGAAAGTTACTGGTAGGCTTGGAGAAGGTGCAAAATTTGCGTTCCAAAATGCTCAAAACGATATGGCACGTCCCACATCGCTTGACGTAATTCTTCCATCGTTTGAGGTGAAGTTTCGGTTAGCCGTAGGAGAATGTCACGCGGTAGGACAACATCAGATGGAACACCGAGTTGCAAGGCAGTGCTTTTACGCCATTGACGCAAAGCCATCAGACGCGCTAAATAGGCATCGCTCGGACGGCAATTGCGCCGGGGAAAGAGCGGTGGGCGGCGTAACCCACGTTGAACGGCTGCAACCAAGGCGGCGCCGTGTCGTTCAAGTTGGTATCTGGAGAGACAGCCCAGCCGCTTTAATTGGGCAAGATCGGTGGGTGACTCTAAGGCAATTTCGATCAGCTTTTGGTCGGAAATGACTTTGAATAAAGGGCGATCCAACCGCCTGGCAATTTGATCGCGCGCTTCACAAAGCTCTTGGAGGACAGAGATTTTTTCGTTGGGGATATCGTAGGCACCTTGAATGTGCCAACAATCGTTTGTGGCGTTTCGTTCTTTGGCTTTTCCATTGACGACCAGTAGCCGTTGAAAGTCCTCGTTAGCAAGGGCTTTGAGACCTTTTGACTCTAATTCTTGGTCTAACCGCTGGTAGAGGGGAATCAAATAGCGGGTGTCCTCTTGGGCGTAAAGGAGCAAGTCAGGAGGTAATGGGCGTTGACCCCAATTTGCCCGTTGAAAGCGCTTGTCCAAGTGCACGCTGAATTCTGTCTCGAGCAAAGCTCCTAAACCAACCTGAGGGCGGCCTAAGATGCGGGCAGCAATCATAGTATCGAAGAGGTTCTGAAACTTAAAGCCAAAGTCACGCTGAAGACAGAGGAGGTCATATTCAGCGGCATGAAAAACCTTGCGGATTTGTGGATGGTTGAATACCTCTTCTAATCGACTGAGGTCTGAGAGGCTGAGCGGATCGATAAGAATATCGTCTTGGGGTGTGGAAAATTGAATCAAGCACACCCGTTCCTGGTAGGCGTAGAGGCTGTTTGATTCAGTGTCTACACCAATTAGCGGTTGCTCAAGCAGCCGATCAACCCATTCGTTTAGTTGGGAGCTGTTTTGAATCAGGTTAGGCCGCATCCCAATGGCGGTTTTTTGCATAACCTTATTATACCTACTCAGAGGTGATTCTGTTTCTCTAAAATTAAGGCTTCCTCACCATCAGAATAATAGCTCGGCCAGGTTGAGATTTGAAGATAACCGAGTTGTTTGTAGAGAGAAATTGCCTCTATATTTGAGCGGCGCACGTTTAACCGTACGACAGCGGTATTTAATTGTCTCTCGCATTCAAGGATCAAGGCCGTAGCAATGCCCTGTCTGCGATATTCAGGAAGCACACCGATTGTTGCGATCCAACCTAAAAAACCCTCCTCGCGCCGGTCGCCAGCAATAAAACCGACCATCTTCTCTTGTACCACTGCCTTTAGGCGGACAATATTTGGAAAGGTAAGAACGCCGATTAAATCCAGCAGTGGCCAACTATCTTTAGGAAAGCAAATTTGTTCGAGTTTGCGAAGGGCGTTCAAATCGCGCCAATTCGCATTTTGGATGGTAAATGGTTCTTTCTTTGTCTCTTGGGTCATCTCCGTGGTTTTCAGAATGAATTCTCTGTGGGGAGAGAGCTGCCCGAGCAATCGTCAAGGCGGACAGCTCTCGTTATCTATAGGACGTTAGGAGCAAATTCAGCAAACAAAGCTTTTTCTATGATTGAATTACTCGCTTTTGCCTTTGGTGAAATTTTCCAACATGCTGGTAAACTCGAGCGGGAAGATATATTTCGTAGAAGGGCTGCTGCCAATGCTCTTGAGGGTCTCGAAGTATTGGAGGGTCATGGTCTTCTGATCGACGGTCTTGGCTACTTCGAAAATCTTTTCCAAAGCAGCCGAGAAACCTTCGGCACGCAGCATTTGGGCTTGGCGTTCGCCTTCGGCGCGCAAAATGGCGGCTTGTTTCTCGCCTTCGGCGCGCAGAATGGCGGCTTGTTTCTCGCCATCGGCGACGTTGATGGCAGCTTCGCGGGTACCGGTCGATTCGGTCACTACGGCGCGGCGGATACGCTCGGCAGACATCTGGCGGTTCATGGCTTCCTGAACTTCGCGCGGCGGGATGATCTCACGGATTTCGACATTGGTCACCTTAACACCCCAGCGTTCGGTCACTTCATCGAGGCGGGTGCGCAGCATGTTGTTAATGTGCTCGCGTTCCGAAAGCACATCATCTAACACGATGCCACCGATGACGGCGCGCAATGTCGTGGTTGCCATCCCTTGCGCAGCAGCTTCAAAGTTGCCAACTTGCAGGACGCTTTCGGTGGGGTCCAAAACTTTGAAATACCACAGGAAGTCGATGGAGATGGGGGCATTATCTTTGGTAATAGCCGTTTGGTGAGGGATTTCCCGCACTTGTTCGCGCAGGTCAACCCGCACGGCGCGATCGATGACCGGAATCAAAATGACAATGCCAGGCCCTTTGGAGCCGATGCAACGCCCGAGGCGAAACACAACCAGGCGTTGGTATTCGGGGACGATGCGGATGGCGCTGGCAAAAAAGAGGACCACTAGAACGACCACAATGCCGATGAGACAGGTGAGAGTACTAATGACTTCAGTGCCTCCGATTTGGGCAAACGAAGAATTAAAGAACATAATTAACCTCCTATGAATCTAGAACAGTGTTTTCAAAATCTTCACAAACCGTAAAACGATGAGCAAGCCATCGGTTTTGCCTTTTTCACACGATGAAAAATGTCGTTGATTCTTTAGCACTTTCAAGATTGCTCTTCTTTGACCACCTCCAATGTAAAACCTTCCCGCCTAACGACCCGCACCAAGCTGCCAGCGGGAATCGGGGTATGGCTGGTCGCACTCCAGAGTTCGCCGTTGACCTGCACGCTACCGTGCTGATGGATGTCGCTTTTGGCTTCCCCGATTGCTCCGATCAGTTGGTCTAGATCATGCCTTGGGGTCGCGATGCTGGCTTCGAGCAATTTCCGCCCCACCACCCAGAAGAACGCCCCTGAGGTGATTGCTACCAGAGTGGCTAAGAGGGGATTGACAGCCGGCTGCCACCACTGGTCGGTGCGGAAGAGAAACGCCGAACCAACCACGATACATAGGATCGAAACTGCCAGAAGCCAGCGTCGATCCTTACGGAAAAATGCCCCCAAAAAGATAGCCCCGCCAACCAAAAGGATTGCCAATGCCCAGCCATTCACAGGCAAGCGGTAGAGACTGTAAGCGGCTAGCAAGGCAGCGATCACAGCCCCAGCTTCAATCACCCCTGAACCCGGACTGAGTAGAGCAAGAAAGGCAAAGATCGTGGCAAGGACTAGAATTAAATAAGCAAGGTTTGGTTCTAACAAGAAATCCATCAATGCCTCTTTCGTTAAGAAACCATTCGCTTCTCAGGGAAGGAAGGCTTGTGCACAAAGGTCTTTTCCATGCTTCCTTTGTGAGATAACCTCCTCCCTCATCGTATACGGCTATCACGCACGCTCGGTTTCATTATACCTGAGGACCGAGTGTTGTTGGGTAGGTTTTGTCAATTTGTCCTAAATGTCCTTTTTGAAGTCAGAGAGTTACTCGGATTATGTAGAAGCAGAGTAAAACCAGCGGGGCAGTGAAGCAGCTAGCAAAACGACCAAACTGCCGAAAAGAACCCAATTGGCGAGTTCATCGGGGAAAAAGGCCAAGGCGCGGCTGTAAGCAGGCGGAAAATTGGCTGGTAAAAGCCTTTCCACGCCGCGTAAGATAAGACGATGCCAAAGTGATAGATATAACGCTATGGCACTGATTTTGGCGATGCGGCGAACCCAGGCATTGTGGTCTTGCCACCAAAAAACCAGTTGAGGGATGGTGAGCAGTAAAAACATCAGCCGGTAGTCGAAATTACTGCCCAGAAAAAAGGTGCCGATATAGATGGCGCTTCCAGCTCGAAAGGCATCAAGATAATAGGCTTTGGGAGAGTTTTGGGAGAGATCACATCGTTTTCCGAAGAAAATCCCCCCTAAGGTGATGGCGATAGCGGTTACACTGGTCAGATAGAGGGCTGGTTTGGCAAAAGGAGCAAAGGGGGAGCGTTCCAAGCGCTGAGGCAGAACGCTGATTCCATACGAAAGGTTGTGTGACTTTGGGGTTGCCTGAAAAGCCAGGAGGATTTCTCGAAAATTGATTAAGAAATACAGCGTCGAAATCGCAAGAATCAGTCCTGCAATGGATAAACAGACCCGTTTTGACAATCGTGTCAGGGCAACTAAGCTGAACAGCGGGTAGAGTTTTAGGAAAATTGCCATTTGAAATGCAAGCGTTGCCCATGCAGTTGAACGACCTAGCAGCCAAGCTGCTATCGAAACAAGGAAAAAGATCAATAAATCGGTATTGGCTCTCTCGATGCCTAATAAGACGGCTGGGGAGAGCACACCCAACATCAGAAAGAAAGTTTCAGCCCAAGGAAGTTCGGCGAAGGGCAAACACAAGCCAATGAAAAATAATCCGATGAACAGGATGCCGATTAGAGTGGTATGTTGAGGGCGAACGCCAATCCACACGAGGATTTTCCAGATGGGTGGATAGTTGGACGGTCGCTGCCAAGGATCGCCTGGATTATTCAGCATGGGATTCAATCCCTGCAAAAGGGTGAACGATAAGCCTGTGATCGTACGCAGGTCGGCGAAGTGAGGCGTCATGGTAGGGATGTTCCAGAATTGCCACGTGGTTTCATAGCCAAAGCGCAGGAAGAGTAACACCATGAGAAAAATGTACAAGGCTATCGTGAGAATTAATGGATATCTTATCAATGTTCTTTTCATGGGTGACAGTCTACGATACCTGATCTTGGCTTTCCTTTGTGTTGTGGCACCGGTAAGGAAATTGTAATCTAAACTGTTTGATTTCTTTAGCTTACTCGATTGGATTTCGGTTCTCTACATAACGTGTTCGCTTATGGTATGATTGAAATTATGAAACTCAGAATTGCTTTGGCACAGATCAACCCTCACTTGGGAGATGTCCCCCGCAATCTACAAAAACACTTATCCTTGATCGAGACTGCTAAAAGTCAAGGCGCAGATTTGGTGGTCTTTCCGGAGCTATCGCTCACCGGCTATGTGCTCCAGGATTTGGTTTCTACGGTTGCCCTTGCCCCGCAGAAGGAGGATGCCATCTTTGGGCAGTTGCTCGAAGCGAGCCAATCCATTGACCTGGCGGTTGGCTTCGTCGAAGAGGACAGTCGCCATCGTTTTTTCATCGCCGCTGCCTATCTTTCAGGCGGTGAAGTGGTGCACATCCACCATAAGCTCTATCTACCGACCTACGGTTTATTCGATGAAGGGCGCTTTTTTGCCTGGGGGGATTCCATATCTGCATTCGACACCCGTTTCGGCCGCGTAGGGATGTTGATTTGCGAGGATTTTTGGCACGCCTCGCCCCCCTATTTGCTCTGGTTAGATGGCGCTGACCTGTTTCTGTTCATGTCGGCTTCTCCAGGGCGGGGGTTGAGCGCTGCCCTAAAGCTCGAATCGGCGCGTTGGGTTGAACAATTGGTGCAGGCCTATGCCAATTTGTTTACTGCCTTTGTCGTCCACGCCAATCGCGTTGGCTACGAAGATGGATTACATTTTTGGGGCGGTTCGGCGGCTTTCGATCCCGATGGGGTCTTACTCGCTCAAGCACCGTACTTCGATGAGGGAGTGACTGTTGCCGAACTCGACTTGCATCAATTACACCGCACACGGGCACGTTTGCCCCTTTTGCGCGATGAACGCACGGCTCTGGTGCAACGCGAATTGGATCGCATCTTGAAACGTGCTTCCCAGGCAAACCGATAGGTGAACCAATGGCAAAGATAGACTTAAGCATCAATACCGAGTTGGCACGCACCATTTTGAGCGGTTTCATCCGCTCGGAAATCCAACGGGTTGGCTATCACCACGCCGTCATTGGGCTTTCGGGTGGATTGGACTCGGCTCTATCGTGCTTTTTAGCTGCCGAAGCCCTAGGGCCTGAGAATGTCCTAGCAGTGTGTATGCCTTATCGTTCTTCTTCTCCCGAGTCGCTTGCCCATGCTCAACTGGTGATCGAAGCCCTAGGAGTGCAATCGGTAACCATCCCGATTACGGAAATGGTCGATCCGTTGATTGGTCGTGACCCGCAGATGAGCGCCGTGCGGCGCGGCAATATTATGGCGCGGGCCCGCATGATTGTGTTGTACGATCAATCCGAGGTCTTCAAGGGCTTAGTGGTGGGCACCGGTAACAAGACCGAGATCTTGCTGGGTTATACCACGCTCTATGGGGATTCGGCGTGCGCCTTAAACCCGATCGGCGATCTCTACAAAACCCAAGTGCGCCAACTGGCGCGTGCCATGGGCGTCCCGCAGCCGATCTTGACCAAAGCACCCACTGCTGATCTATGGCAGGGCCAAACTGATGAAGGCGAATTGGGATTTACCTATGCCGAGGTCGATCAATTGCTCTATCTGCTGGTCGATCAGCGTTATAGCCCTCAAGATTGTGTGGAAGCCGGCTTTGCCGCGGATTTCGTCCAAAAGGTGGTTGAGCGGGTGCGCCGCAATCATTTCAAGCGCGTCCTCCCACCGATTGCGAAATTGACCAATCGGACGGTGGGGTATGACTTTTTGTACCTCCGAGATTGGGGGACCTAAAGAAAGTTAAAAAGGGATGGTCGATCGTGCTCTTGATTGGTTCAAACAAGCCGAGAGAGATTTAGCGTAAGCGGTGCATTCGGATGCAGACGGATTTTATGAGTGGGCGTGTTTCACTGCTCAACAGGCGGCCGAAAAGGCTGTCATGGCTCTCCATCTAAAATATGGGCAAGAAGCCTGGGGGCATGTGGTTGCCAGACTCTTAAGAGAACTCCCGAAATCCATTGTGGTGCCCAGCGACCTGATCGAAAAAGCCCAAGTATTGGATGGGTTTTATATTCCGCCGCGCTATCCGAATGGCTTTCCTGAAGGTGCTCCCTTTGAGCATTATAGTCAGCGCCAAAGTAGAGAGGCAATCACGTATGCCGGTGAGATCCTTGAATTCGTGCGTTCTTATCTGGCCCAATAGAGAGCAAGTGCTGCAAGCTTTGCAAGAGTGGGCGGAAAAGGCAAAAGCGGAGAACCGCAAGCTCTTGCGGGTCGGCTATTTCGGCTCGTATGCGCGCGGCGATTGGGGGGTAGGCAGCGATTTGGATGTAATTTTGATCCTCACTCAATCCGATCTGCCTTTTGAGCGGCGTGCCGCTGAGTTTGATCTCACGACCCTACCGGTGCCGGTCGATGTGCTGGCGTATACGGCAGCGGAATGGGAGCAATTGACCGCCCGGCAAGGGCGAAAGCCCTGGTGGCAGGAGGTGAGGTGGGTGTACGACTACATCCCGTAAGGCAATATTGCTTATTTTCAAAAGAACAGTCGTTATGGAAGTAACGATTCGATTCATTGCTTTTCCATCCGAGTTTCCTTTTTTGTTGGGTCGACATCTGGCATTCGCACTTAATCGCTAATTTTTCATTCCAAAGGCAGATTACAGGTCTTGGCTTGGAAAGACACCATCCCAGATCTCTGAATTAATTCTTTCTTTATCCATCTTTTATCCTGAATTTATTGCGGATTATTTAGGGTGAGAATATCCTCCAAAAAGGAGTACCCTAGATTTTATGCCTTATTTGAGAATGGAATGCCAATGGATGAAGTAAGTTTACTAAATAACATAAGCCCGATTGATTTTATCGGATCAAATTGCCCTATCTTATTGATACCCTCAAACGATACCCATGTGGAATGGATGCTTCCGCTTGCGAGAAAACTGAACAACGTCAATTTTATGATCTTGCCTGAACGGCGAGAAGGTGCCTTAGAAAAGCTTCAAGCCAATGAAGTA
>QEXX01000097.1 GCA_003130835.1 Anaerolineae bacterium
TCAGCATCAGGGCATGAGCGGCAATGAACCGCTGCAGATGCAATTCCAACGGCTCTTTGCGGCGTGGATCGCTCAAGGCATCGAAGTAATTGATATTCAACTCATAAGGGCTGGTGGAGCCATCGGGGGTGGTTTTGTAGGATACCAAGCCCTGGCGCTCTAGCGTTCCGCTCACCAATTCAGCGATTTGCTCTTCACGGAGGATACCGCGCACCGGCCCGATTCCAATCCCATCGTGGGAGGCTAAAAAGTTCAAAAAGGTCACTTGGTCAGAAGGGAGTTCTAAAGAAGCCACCCAATTGGAGAAGGCGCTCCCATCGCCATTGCGCAGGCTGTGCAGCACCAAGGGTGGTAGAGCAAAGTTATACACCAAATGGGCTTCGTTGCTGCCATCGCCAAAATAAGAGAGGTTTTCGGCATGAGGCACATTGGTCTCCGTAATCAGGCGAACGTGGGGTGCGACAATTTCAAAGACGGCGCGAATCAGTTGAATGATCCAATGCGTTTGGGGCAAATGCAGACAAGCCGTACCCATTTCCTTCCATAGGAAGGCAATGGCATCCAAGCGTAAAAACGAAGCGCCTTGTTGGGCATAAAAGAGCAGCAAGTCGATCATCTCTACGAGCAGGCGCGGGTTGTGGTAGTTTAGGTCCACTTGGTCAGAACTAAACGTTGTCCAAACCCGTTTTTCCCCTTGTGCTGTGAGAAAGGGAGTTAATAAGGGAGTCGTGCGCGGGCGAAAGACCGCAGAGAGATCAACCTCCTGGTCGATGGTAATGAAATGCTGCTGATAACGCGCCTCTCCTTGTAAAAAACCTTGAAACCAGGCGCTTTGGGCAGAGATATGATTGATGACTGCATCGAACATCAGGCGGAACTGCGATCGAAATGCTTGGATGTGCGTCCAATCGCCATAGCGGGGGTCCACCTGTCTATAATCGATCACCGAAAAACCATCATCTGAAGACCAAGGATAAAAGGGCAGCAGGTGGATTACGGTGACCAGCTCTGCCAGATGGCGTTGGCAAAATTGGCTTAAGGTGTGCAGGGGCGGCTGGTTGGCTTCTTGAACTTGATCGGGATAGGTGATGAGCAAGACATCGCTTTGATCCAGGTCGGTACGCGGCGGCGGGGGAATCTTCCCTTTGTAAGCGCGCAGGGTGGCAAGCAGAGCTTCAAAAGCCTCTTCCTGTCCGTAGCCATAGATGCCTTGCCAGAGGGCTTGCAGACGCGTTTGACTTCCCATAAGTGTATTGTAATCGATGAGCCAAAACCAGGCGGAGGAGGATATCCGTCCCTGCAACGCTTGCAGGGTGGCTCTCTCACCTAAAAGAATAGGCAGAGGAAGACCGCTATCCTGCAGCACAGGCGCTCAGCAGATGCCCTTTGGCAGGTTCGGTCTCCCTTTCCTTGCACCTAGAAGAAACGGTACACACTTGGTATAATCAAATGGTAGAAAACAAAAAAGCATGATCTTACCTTCCAAGGTAGGATAAAGCTAGCTCTATCCCGTCGGTTCACATTGAAAACACAGGAGCGAACTATGGAATGGGTTGGTCAATCGGTACAACGGTTAGATGCAGTCGGAAAAGTAACCGGTCAGACGCTTTATCCCGGTGATATCAATCTCCCCAATCAAGCCTATATGAAAATCCTCTTTGCCCAACGCCCTCATGCCATTATTCGGCGCATCGATACGAGGAAGGCAGAGGCGCTGGAAGGTGTTATTGCTGTTTTTACCGCCAAAGATGTGCCCAACAACGAATACGGGTTGATCATGCCCGATCAACCGGTGCTGTGCGGGCCTGGCTCCAACAAACCTTATGCAGACCGCGTGCGCTTTATCGGTGATCAAGTTGCATTAGTCATTGCTGAAACGGAGGAGATCGCCGCCAAGGCGCGGGATTTAATCGAGGTGGACTACGAAGACCTGCCGGTAGTCACCGATATGGAAGCGGCCATGCAAGAAGGCGCACCAATCCTCCATCCCGATCGCGGCTCGAACGTCTTTTGTCATTACCGCATTCGCAAAGGAAATGTGGACGAAGCTTTTCAGCGTTGCGATGTCATTGTTGAGGGTGAATACCGCACCCCCGCCCAAGAACACGCTTACCTGCAACCAGAAGCCGGTTTAGGGTATATCGACGAAGAAGGACGGGTGACGATCCAAGTTGCCGGGCAATGGACACACGAAGACCAAGAGCAAATCGCTCACGCTTTGAACCTGCCGCTCGAAAAGGTACGCGTCATCTATCCTGCTATCGGAGGCGCATTTGGCGGGCGAGAAGATATGTCGATCCAGATTGTGCTCGCTTTAGCCGCCATGCGCTTGCACGAGCGCGGCATCGATCGCCCGGTCAAGATTATCTGGAGCCGCGAAGAGTCGATCATTGGGCATCACAAACGCCATCCTTATCTCATCCGCGCTAAATGGGGAGCAACCAAAGAGGGCAAGGTGATCGCGGCTGAGGTGCAAGTGATCGCCGATGGCGGCGCATACGCCTATACTTCCACCAAAGTATTGGGCAACGCCACCCTGATGTGTACAGGCCCGTACGAAATTGAAAACGTCAAGGTCGACTCCTATGCTGTTTATACCAACAATCTCCCCAACGGCGCCTTCCGCGGTTTTGGCGGACCGCAAGGGGCGTTTGCCGCTGAAACGCAAATGAACCGCTTAGCCGAAGCGCTCGGCATGGATCCGGTTGAAATTCGTCTGCGCAATGTCCTGCGCGAAGGTTCTTTGCTCTCTGTAGGCACGCCTTTGCCCAAAGGGGTGAGTATCGCGCAGGTGGTTGAACAATGTGCCAAAGCAGCCGGTTGGCAACAGACGGAAGACGGGTGGAAGCGTCCGCCGAAGCCAGATAACCCAGCCCCCCATCGCTTGCGCGGGCTTGGCTTTGCGTGCGCTTTTAAGAACGTTGGCTTTTCCTTCGGAGCCCCAGAACATTCTTGGGCGACCGTAGAGTTATATGGCGGAGCGGAGATCGAACGGGCTGTTGTTCATCATGCCGGCGCAGATGTCGGCCAGGGAGCACATACCGTCATGGCTCAGATCGCTGCCGAAACCCTAGGTATCCCGCTCGAACGGGTGCGCATGGTGGTTTCAGACACAGCCGTCACCGATAACTCTGGCTCTGCTTCGGCTTCGCGCATGACGTTCATGGCCGGCAATGCCATCAAGGGCGCCTGTGAAGCAGCGCTTGAAAAGTGGCGCGCCGAGGAACGGCCGGTGATCGTTAAGTACAAGTATCGTCCACCTGCCACAACACCCTTTGACCCAGAAACCGGCAAATGCGAACCCAATTTTGCTTACGGTTATGTTGCTCAAGCGGTCGAAGTCGAAATCGACACCGAAACCGGACATGTACGCCTGTTGCGGGTGATCTCTGCCGATGATGTTGGCAAAGCGGTCAACCCGCTTCAAGTGCAAGGTCAAATTGAAGGCGCAGTCGTACAAGCAGCCGGTTATGCGATCCTTGAAAACTTTGTCCAAAAGGATGGCTATGTCCAGACGCAACATCTCTCCACCTATTTGATCCCTTCGGTGTTGGATGTTCCCGATCAGGTAGATTCGCTGATTTTAGAATATCCCGACCCGATTGGGCCCTACGGAGCGAGGGGTATGGCTGAGATGCCCTTCCTGCCGTTGGCACCGGCCGTTGTCGCTGCGGTGCGTGATGCAAGTGGCGTTTGGTTCCATGAATTCCCCTTGATTCCGGAGCGCGTCTTGCGAGGCTTAGGGAAGCTCAAGCCCATACCGACTGCCTAGCAAAGCCTCCTTTGGAAACGCTTAATTTTGACGTCAACTTTTCCAAACTTAACTACATACCGCATCCCGCAGGTGACCTTGCCCGCAGCCTGCGGGATATTTTTGCGTGATCCATGCTCGATCTTTTAGAGGCTTACGGATTCTTCGGTTTGCAACACGGATCGGCTGTGTTGCTAGGCTTACTGCGCTCCAAGATTTTAGCTGCTACCCTAGGACCGTTTGGTGTGGGCATTTTCTCGCAGGCAAATGCTTTTTTCACCCTTTTGCAAGGGTTTTTCATCCTTGGCTTGGGCGGCAGTTTGACCAAGATGATTGCAGAAACCCGCGCTCGGGAAGACTATGAGGGCTTAAATCAGACCATTCTCACCGTCCTGTTGGCGTATGGTGCGCTGGGCTTGCTGTTCGTTGGTCTATCTACCGTGTTCGCCGAACCGCTTGCCCGCTTTGCGTTTGATAGTTCGGCTTATTTTTCTTATATCATCGTTGTTAGCCTAACAGCCTACGCCTGGCTGCACTATCAAGAAATGCTGATCATCTTCCGCGGCTTGATGCAATGGCGCGAGGCTTCGTTGGTTGCCATCGTTGGCAATGGCATCAATTTGCTGGTCATGTTAATCTGTATTTTGCTGTGGGAAGTGTGGGGCGCTGTTCTATCCTTGCTTCTCGCCCAAGTGGTTAGTTTCTTCCTATCCTTTTGGTTGTTGGTGCGTTCGACGGCTCAACGCCATCAAATCCGCTTTTGGAAAGCCAAGCCGCAATGGGCGATCTTGCGTTCGCTGCTGGATTTTGCCGGACCCCTGACCGTGATGAATCTGCTCGGCACCTTCCTTTATCTCACCATCCGCAGTCAAATCATCCGCCAGCTTGGCGCTGAAGCCAATGGTCTCTATCAAGCTGCCTATTCGGTCTCCTACGCCTATATGGGTTTTGTCAACACCGCCATCTGGGGGTATGGGATTCCGAAACTTTCCTCCCTGAAAGAGAATGTTGGAGAGGTCGTCCATATCCAAAACAACAGCCTGCGTCTGGGTTGGCTAACCCTGGTGCCTTTCACGATTGCCCTATTGGCTGGGCGGGAGATTTGGATTCCCCTGCTGTTCAGTTCCGAATTCCTGTCGGTGGCGCCGTTATTTATTTGGCAACTCATGGGAGATGTCATTTTTTTTGTGCGCATGAATATCCTCGTCTCCATGGTACCCCTGGAAAAGATGCGCAATTATTTTTTTGAAGGGGTTGCCTATTGGATTCTGTGGACTTGGTTTTCGGTTTCCTTACTCAGCCACTGGGGGATTGCGGCAGTCATCTTTGGCTATTTCTTGATCAATCTCATCTTTTTAGTGTTCGACCTTACCGTTCAAAGCCGGGCAAACGGCTTCCGGCTGCGTCAGGACAACTTGCAAACGATGCTGAAAAGCATCCCCTTGGTGGCTTTGGGGTATGTGATTGCCCAGTTTGTCCCCACGCTCTTGCTGCGCTTAGCACTCTGTAGTTTGGTGATCATTGTCTTGTTGGTTTGGCTGCCTAGTGAAGGGGAGAAACGCAACGGCATAGCCTATGCGCGCCAATGGCTAGACAAGTTGCTTGCCCCTCTTCAGAATAAATCCCAATAGGCGCCTCTCAAACACCCGCCCCCAATCCGAAAATTCGCATTGCCAGATGGCGCCTTTAGGCAATCTGCTCAAATTCTTCCACTCGCTCTAAAAAGGCTGTTACAACCCTAGCATCAAACTGTTTGCCCGCTTGCACCAGTAAATACTCTAGAACTCGTTCGCGTTGCCACGCAGATCGGTAAGGGCGATCGGAGCGCAGGGCATCCCAAACATCCACAACGGCAAAAAGCCGCGCTTCCAACGGGATGCTCTCACCTTTTAGCTGACGGGGATAACCCTTGCCATCCCAGCGTTCGTGATGGCAGTAGGGAATCACCACAGCCTCCTGCAAGGATGGGATGCTTGAAAGAATTTGGAAGGCATATTCAGGATGTTTGCGGACGACCTCCCATTCCTGCTCAGTGAGAGGGCCTGGCTTTTGAAGAATCGACTCGGCTATGGCTAAATTACCGATGTCGTGTAAGAGCGCCCCATGGCGGATCTGGGCCAGCGAGCGTTGGTCAAAACCGAATTGACGGGCAAGCCGTACTGTAATCTCAGCCACCCGCCTAGAATGACCGTGCAAATCCGCATCCCTCAATTCCAATGCCCGCGCAAACCCTTCAATGACTCCTTCATAAGCCAAAGATAAATGGCTCTGATTACGCTGTAAGGTCTCAAACATCTCTGCATTGTCAATCGCAATCGCAGCTTGGGCTGCTAGAGCTTCTAAGAACCGCTGCCAATCTTCAGTGAACTGAAGCTCGCGATGAGTGAACAGTTCCAGAACACCTTTCGCTTGTCCTTTTGAGACCAGAGGGACAGCGATGTAGCCCAGATATCCTTGTCCAATGCTTCGCTTTAAGAAGTCCTTGTCTGCGTGGTATCCCGTCAGGTTTTTGATGGTAACCACTCGGCGTTCCAAGACGGCTTGGCGGGGAGGGTCATCGACCAGTTGATAAATCGCGGGAATCAGATATTGCGGATATTGGTGCGTTGCTAGAACCATAAACAATTGGCTGAGCTCGTTAAATTTCAGCAGGGTCGCAGCAGCAACGTTCAATTGTTGCACCACTTGTGCCAGCAAGATGTTCGCTGTGAAGGTGATATCGAGACTGGCATTAATCGTTCGATCGATGACATGCAAGGCATTCAATTGATGGAGACGCTGGACAGTTTGGCTATACAAACTAGAGCGTTGCAAAGCCGAGGCGGCAATATCCAAGACTGCGTGAAGAATGCGAAGCTCATGGGAAGAAAAGGGCGTTTGGCGGCCGATGCAAAGCCAACCGAGGTCTGCCAAGGAGGTACGAATGGGAAAGCATCCGACCCAAGCATCGGTCAGCCGATACCCAAAAAGCTCCTCTATGGCTTGGGCATGTTGAGGGTCGGTGCTTTCTTGAGAAAAGAAAAAACTCTCCCGTTTTTGCAAATTGCCCGGTAACGAAAGCATTTGCCCATGCAGACTCTGCCAGGCCCCGCTGGCAAAAGCTACGTTGGCTTGGGCAGTCTCGTTGTTCAAAAGGAGAATCAGCAGTTGCTCGGTCTCAAACAGCAACCGGCATTGCTGAGCGAGAATATTAATCATCTGCACTTGATCGAATGCTTGACGCATAGCCGCCGAGACTTGCACCATCGCCTCGAGTTCTCGCTCGTGTTGTTTGCGCTCGGTGATATCGCGGGTGATAGAAAGAATGCATAATTCCCCCTCAAGTTCTATTAACCGGGCAGACATTAAACCGATGCGGATTTGTCCATCTTTGGCGCGGAAGGGCGCTTCAAGGTTGTCCACATATCCCTTTGCGCGTAGTCCTTCAACCAAACGAGCGCGATCTTCGGGGTTAACCCAGATATCTAGCTCAAGCGAAGATTTCCCAATCACCTCTTCGCGCTGATACCCCATGATGCGGGTGAAGCCTTCATTGATGTCAATGTATAATCCATCCGAGAGGCGATTAATGTTGACCGAGTCTGGGCTAGTTAGGAAGGCTTTGGCAAATTTTTCTTCCGAGAGCCTCAGGCGGTTTTCAGCTTCCTTTTGAGCGGTGATGTCCATTAGAATGCCCCGCCAATATGACGGCTTACCTTGCTCATCCAACTCCAGAACAGCTTCATCGCGCACCCAAATCACGCGGCCGTCTTTGGTGAGGACACGATAGTCTAGGCGAAAGGGCTCACCGGTTTGATTAACACGCTGGTTTTCGGCAAGCACCCTTTCGCGGTCTTCGGGGTGCAGGGTTTTGATCCACAACGTAGGATCGTTGAGAAACTCCTCTGGGGTATAGCCAGTGAGGGCGGTAATTTGTGGGCTGGTGTACATATTGGTGCTGAGATCATCGTTCCGGTCAATGTAAATCACCGCTGGAACTTGCTCGACCAAAGTGCGGTATTGGGTTTCGGCCATGCGCAAACGCTCTTCCATCCGCTTGCGCGCAGTGATATCCAAGGCCGTAAATGTGACCCCTTTCTTGTGGTCGGCAGGATCAATCGGAGCCGAACTGAGCAAAACATCGATTATCGTGCCATCTTTTCGCTGCCAGCGGGTTTCGATGCTGCCCACCCCGCTTTGGTCGATCTGGGCGTATTTCTCTCTGCCTACCCGTTCATATTCGGCTTCATCGGGATAGATCAGGCGCGCCGATTTGCCAAGCAATTCTTCGGGACGATAGCCTAACATCTCGCATAACTGTTGGTTCACCTGAACAAAGACGCGCTCGACGACCACACCAATTCCTAAAGGCGCCGCCCGATAGATCGACTGCAGAAACGACTCACTCTCCATGACTCCCCTTTCTGGCGCGCTGACGAGAACGCTTGTGCGCTTTATGCTCATACATCTTACGATCGGCTTGGCTAAAAAGCTGGGCAAGCGGCAGTGGCTGTGTGGCTGTGGCAATGCCATACGAGAGGTGCACGGGAGATTGCGGGTGGGAGAGATTATAGCGCTTCAGGTTCGAAGTAATGCGACGCAGAAGCTGCTCAGCAATTGGCTCATCGGCGCCGGGCACAAGCACCGCAAACTCATCCCCGCCAATGCGCGCCACCACATCTTGCGCGCGGAAGGAAGCGCGCAAGATTTCGGCTGCACTGCGCAGCAGTTCATCGCCGGCGCTGTGCCCGAGTTCGTCGTTCACCCGTTTCAAGCCGTCCACATCGGCAACCAAGATGCTGACAGGAAGCAGATTTTCGTTCTCACAGCGGGAGAGGGAGTCTTCAAAATAAGCCCGGTTGTATAAATCCGTCAATGCATCATGGCTGCTGAGATATTCCAACTTTTGTTCTTTTTGTTTACGATCGGTCAGATCAAGGTATATCGCATACCCTCCAACGACGTCCTCTCCAATTTGGATTGGGGCAGCATAGACTTGAACCGGCACAAGGCTTTGATCCTTGCGCATGCGCACCGTCTCTTTAGCTATGGTAGCACCCGAAAACAGCGCCAGAGAAAGTCCGCTGGCTTCTTCAATCCGCTCAGGCGGGATGATAAGGTCGTTGATGTAACGACCTACGACTTCCGTTTGAGTGTAACCGAATAAGCTCTCGAAGGCTCGGTTCACGCGCACCAGTCGGTCTTGAGTATCCAACATTGCAATTGCCACCGGCGTGTTTTCAAACAACTGTTGAAATAAAACGCGCTGTTTCTCGATTTCACGCTCCACCTGCTTCCGAGCTGTGATATCCATCAAGGTAACCAGCACACGATGAAAGGCTTCTCGGTCCTCAGGGGGTGGAAACGTAATGGCGATAAGGACATCGATTCGTTTGCCTTTCAGGGTATAGTTGCTCGTTTCACTGGCAAACGCTGTTTTCCCTTGGGCAATGGCAAGAATCTCCTCTCTTAAGATCGTTATGGCATCGGGCGGGATGATCTTAGTGAGGTTATCTAACAACTCCTCTTTCCGTTGGGCTTCAAACATTTGCAATGTCGTCTGGTTGACATCCAGAACACGGATGCTTTGAGCCGCTAGGTGCAAGAATTGGGGATGTTCATCCAGATAACGTTCAAAATCAGTAATGCCTTGCTGGCGCAGCTCTTCGATGGCTGCCTTAACGGCTGAGAAATCTTCTTCCCAGATGGAAACCGCCGCCGTCTCAAAGATATTGCGATAGCGCGCCTCACTCTCGCGTAAGGCTTTTTCATAGGCTACTCGTTTACTTAAATCGCGATAGATACCCACCGTAGCAACGATTTTTCCACCAACCCAACGGTTGCTGATTGAACCTTCAACCTCAATGCGCTGTTTGTCTTTGGTGAGAAACGTAGCCGTTACCAACTCGGCTTTCTCACCAGACAGAACCCGTTGAAACAGGTTTAGACAATGCTCGCGGCATTCCGGCGCGAGGACATCTGCAATGCTAAGGTGCTGAATTTCATGCGCTGAATAGCCTAGCGTCTCTTGCCAAGCGCGATTGACATACAGGAAGCGCCCGTCTGGACCAATGGATTGAATTAGGTCGGAGGCGTTTTCAAACAATTCTCGAAAGTGCGTTTCACTTTCGCGCAGGGCGTTTTCTGCCTGCTTCTGTAGGGTAATATCACGGGCTATACCGCAGATGCCGATAATCTTGCCTTTTGAATCGCGCAAGGGGGTTTTTACCACACTGAAAACATAAAACTGACCGTTAATTTCCAGGCTGTCTTCGCAGGAGAACTCTTTCCCCTGCAACACTTGCCGGTCACCTTTTTGAAATTGTTGGGCAACTTCTTTCCCGAAGAGTTCTTCATCATCTCGCCCAACGATCGCTCCCCTGGGCAAGCCCAAGAGACGCTCCATAGCTGGGTTCACTTGGATATACCGTAAAGATCCATCCTTAACAAAGATGCCATCTTGGGCGCTTTCAAAGATAGCATGGAAAAGGATATCTTGTTTTATCTTAAACCTCCGAGGGAAGATTCTATTCACAATCCATTTAATTCTTCCTAAGGGAAACGAGGCTAAACCATTTCTGCACTCTTTAATCAGTATACAACAAAACGCTCAATCTTAAGTCTTTACAATATTGATAGGGTAGCAAGCGTAGAAAAACCCTGGCTAGCAATTTTGCCACAGGTCTGGGGCTAAGCGGCCGGCGTTCGATCGGTCTAGTTGCGGTTGGCGATTCTGTTCTTGTCCACAGCGGACGAAACAGAGACAACGCCAAAACTCCTCCACCTTCCAGCTCGTTGGCTTGCTTCCTGCGACAAGCGCAACTGTTGAATCCACGAGGCAGGTCAAGCAAGCGCTGATCTACTCCCACCCCCAACAGCGCAAGTTGCAGAGCGAGATTTGTTTACCCTTTGGTACGATTCAAGTGTGCCAACATGCATCGATAGATGCCAACAGCAAAAAAGCTTCTGAGATATAATCAAAGTAGCCAGGTCGTTTTTCTCAACCCAAATTCATTTGATTGGAGAGCGCAATGAGCATCGATCCCATTCAGCCACCTGCAGGTGGAGAACCGATTCGTATGGAAAACGGAACCTTGATCGTCCCCGATCACCCCATCATCCCTTTCGTAGAAGGGGATGGCACCGGGCGGGACATTTGGCGCGCTGCTCAGCGCGTGTTTGACGCAGCCGTTGCTAAGGCTTATCAAGGCAAGCGCAAAATTCACTGGCTAGAGGTGCTGGCAGGAGAAAAGGCTTTTAACCAACTCGGCACTTGGCTGCCCGATGAGACCGTACAAGCCTTTCGCCAATATTTGGTCGGCATTAAGGGGCCTTTGACCACCCCAATCGGAGGGGGATTCCGCTCCTTGAATGTTGCCTTGCGCAAAGCCCTGGATTCATATGTCTGCCTGCGGCCGGTGCGTTATTTTGAAGGCGTGCCGTCCCCGGTAAAACGCCCTCAGGATGTAGATATGGTCATTTTCCGTGAGAATACCGAGGATATCTACACCGGCATCGAATTCGAGTACGGCACACCCGAAAACCAGCGGTTTAAAGAATTGCTAAAAGAAGCCTTTCCTCAGGAATATGCCAAGATCCGCTTCCCTGAGACAGCCGGAATCGGGTTAAAGCCGATCTCGAAAGAAGGCACCTACCGCTTGGTGCGGGCAGCGATCCGCTATGCTTTGGAGAACGGACGGCGCAGTGTGACTCTCGTTCACAAAGGCAACATCATGAAATACACCGAGGGCGCTTTTCGCAACTGGGGTTATGAACTAGCAGAAAGCGAGTTCGGTGACCGCGTCTATACCTGGGCGCAGTGGGAACGCACCAAAATCGCCCAAGGGGAAGAGGCTGCCAACGCTGAGCAGGAAGAAGCCCTGAAAGCGGGCAAATTGCTGATCAAAGATGTCATTGCCGACATCGTCTTCCAGCAGACCATCACGCGCGCCAAAGAGTTCGATGTGATCGCCACCATGAACCTGAACGGCGATTATCTGTCCGACGCCTTAGCTGCTCAGGTGGGTGGGATTGGCATTGCGCCGGGCGGTAACATCAACTACGAAAGCGGCCATGCGGTCTTTGAAGCTACTCATGGGACGGCGCCAAAATATGCCGACAAAGATATGGTGAACCCGGGTTCAGTGATTCTTTCTGGTGAAATGATGCTGCGCTACTTGGGCTGGAAAGAAGCTGCCGATTTGATTATCAAAGGCATGGAAGGCGCCATCGCTGCCAAGACGGTGACCTATGACTTTCACCGCCTGATGGAAGGGGCAACCCTGCTGAAATGCTCAGAATTCGGTGAGGCCGTGATAGCCAAGATGGATTAAAGAGGAGTTCCCGAACATGTGAACAAGCGTTGGGTTCGGCTTTTTGGGGCTTTTTTCCTAACCCTTGGGCTGCTTAGCCTGCAACCGCCGCTCTCCACCAACGCTCAACTTCAATCACCGCGCTTTCAGCACCTGACTACGGCTCAAGGTCTAGCGCACGAAATGGTGCTTTGCGTCCTGCAGGATCGCCAAGGCTATCTCTGGATTGGCACGCAAAGGGGTTTGAACCGCTTTGATGGCTACACCTTTACCCTCTACCGACATTCCTTCAATGATCCAAATTCGCTGAGCAATGACACCATCCAAGCGTTATATGAAGATGCCCGCGGCTGGCTGTGGGTGGGCACAGCCAGCGGTTTAGACCACCTCGACCCAGAACGCCATCAAATCTTCCGTCACCCCGAAGTGTACGAGTCCATCGAGGCCTTTGCAGAAGACGCCCAAGGTCGGCTTTGGATTGGCACGGGAGGCAGCGGGCTGTTTTGGTTCGATCCTACGGATGAAACCTTTCATTCGGTCAACGAAACCTTACCTGCTGCAGAGCCTTTGCCGGATAACGTCATCAACGCCCTGTATGCCTCTCCCACTGGAGTGCTCTGGCTGGGCACCGATCAGCACGGATTGCTGGCTTTAGACACCACGCAAACACCAATGCGCTGGATCCATGCGCAGGCTATGGCTACTTCATTGCCTGTTCGGCGCGTGACCTCTATCGCGGTAGCCAATGACGGGATCATCTGGGTTGGAGGCGGAGAGCATCACGAACGACAAGGCGGGCTTTTCCAATTCGATCCCTTGCCAGGGCAAATCCTCCAAATCGTCGCACCCTTTGCCAATCTTCATGTCACTTCCTTACTCTTCCATCCAGACCAGTCCCTCTGGGTCGGCACGGATTCAGGACTATATCGCTTCCACCCATCTTCCCAGCAGGTGGAAACGTTCCTGCACGATCCGCTCGATCCATATAGTCTGAGTGACAATCAGATTACCGCACTCCTTCTGGATCGCAGCCTGAATGTTTGGATTGCTACCAAGAGCGGTGGCTTAGACCGCTATTCCCCGGTCAGCAATCGATTCCCGTACTATCCATCCAACTTAGCCGATCCACAAAAGCACACCTACGCAACCGTCGGCGCCGTGTTGAAGGATCGGCAAGGATTGGTGTGGGTAGGGTTTCACGATCAAGGGTTAGCCATGCTTGATCGCCAACAGGGCAGCCTCACCCGCTTTCATCACGACCCTCAAGACCCACACAGCCTTGCCCATGAGCATGTAACCGCCCTTTACCAAGATCGGCGCGGCGCCCTTTGGATTGGAACGCAAGGCGGTTTAGATCGTTTTGATCGGGAGGCTTTCCGCTTCGAGCACATCGTTCCCAATCCTCAACACTCAAACCTTTCGACACCGCTCTCGATCAAGGTGCTTACCGAAGACCTGCAGGGCAACCTATGGGCAGGGCTAGAAGATCCTGGCGGGCTGCTGCGAATCGATCCCGACCGAACCTCGATTCAACGCTATGGAGGCGACCCACAATCCCAAGACGGTTTCCCAGTCACGTTCGGTGTACGCGCCATCTACCCTGATCAGCAGGGCAACCTATGGCTGGGCACCTACAACGGCTTGATCTGGTTCAACCCACAAGCAGACCTTTATCGACCCTTCCGTCACGATCCCAACAACCCCAACAGCCTAAGCCACGATTTCGTTTGGGCAATTCACGAAAGCCAGGCGGGGATTCTCTGGGTTGGCACACACGCCGGCTTGAACCGGCTTTCTTTCCCCTGTGGTTCGATAGAGAACTGTGAGCCGCAATTCACCGTCTACAGCCGCGATCAGGGATTGCCGGATGACTCGGTTGTCTCGATTTTGGAGGATTACGAGGGACATCTGTGGATTGCTACCATGGGGGGCGGTCTGGCGGTGTATGATCCAGCTCAAGATCGGTTTCAAAGCTATACCGAGCGGGATGGGCTGCAAAGCAA
>QEXX01000098.1 GCA_003130835.1 Anaerolineae bacterium
GACATGAATGTCGCTTACGCGGTAGCACGAGATTTATCTCGTGGATTCAGGCGACATGAATGTCGCGGCACGAATGAACTGCGTAACGTCAGTGATTAAGTTTCCTAACTGTTAAGTAACGAAATGATTTTATCATAAGATCCATCCCGATAGGCGAACACAATCCTGCTTAATCTCACTCCCCTGAGGTGAAATCCACCCTCAATTTGGAATCGTGGCGGTGATCGATCCCCCCGCAAACTCACTCGGTAGAGAGTGCTTCAAAGGCTGCGATCAACTGCTCCACTTCTATAGGACCAACCATCGTTGTCGCTTTACCCGTTCGATCGATAAAGACCATGGTCGGAATCGCCCGTAAGCCAAACTGTTCCATCAGCGGTCGATTGCGCCATTCGGATACAATCACATCCACCAAGACCACTTTCGCAGCATAGCTGGGATACACCTCAGCCACCCGCTCCATCATGACCATACAGGAATGACAATCCGTGGAATGAAAAAAGACCAACATCGGCTGGCCGGCACGAAGAGCCTGCTGATAGACATCCTGAGGCGATCCAGGTTCAAACTCAGCAGATATGCGGCTTTGCCGCCCCAGCTTCAGCCCAAGATAAAGCCCAATCAGAATCAATCCTATGCCTATAAGAGTCAACCACAAGGGAGAAGAAGGTGGTCTTTTATGGGCAGTACGGCGAGGCATAACGGGCTCTTTCCTCATCCACTTTGAAAAATTATGTCAAGCCTCGTTGTGCTTAAGATAGGTTTTGTAAGGAGTCCCTGATCGCTTGTTCGATCTTTGATGGCCCTCGATAGCCAACCATCACAACCTGATCGTCAATGACCAAAGCCGGAGTGGACATCACATGATACTCCATGATTCGCTCAACATCTTGAATGTATTCCACCTCAAGATGTGTCCAGCCATTCTTCTCAAGGATGCGCTGAACATCGGCAACCATTCTCCGACAAGCTGCGCAACCCACACCGAACACTTTGATTCTCATCCTTAAACTCCAATCCATCTCCTGGGCTAAAGCCACAATGAGCCCCTACTGAGCACACAAGATGCTTGCTTACCTTACAGTTGAACTTGGGTCACTTCACAGGTTGGGCAATGACAGGGGAGCAGTGGTTTTGCAGGCAGGACGGGTTCGGTTTGGGTCATCCTTCGCATGGCATCGATGACCGTATAGATTTCTGGCTGAATGACCCGATAATAGATATTTAGCCCCTCCCGCCGCACCTCAACCAGCCCAGCCGAGCGCAGCACCATCAATTGCTGGGAGATATAGGCTTGACGCAAACCGAAAACCGCCTCCATGTGGCAAACACATTGTTCCCCGTCCCTCAAGAGATCAAGGATCGCCAGGCGCAAGGGGTGCATCAAAACTTTGTAGAAGCGAACTTCTTTTTGGTAGGGATATAAATCAACCTCATTCATAGCATTGAATATTATTTTATCCCAGCTTTGTAGGGCGTCAAGAGGAGAAACATCCTTTGAACAATCAAAAAAGACAGCCACCAGTGGTGGCTGTCTTCTCAAAGGCGACGACGGGATTTGAACCCGTGATCAGGGTTTTGCAGACCCTTGCCTTACCACTTGGCCACGTCGCCGTTTTGACGGAAAGAGCGGGCGATGGGACTCGAACCCACGACCTTCTCCTTGGCAAGGAGACGTTCTACCAACTGAACCACGCCCGCAACTTCGACCTACAAGGCCGAGAATGCCGAGAGCCAGAATCGAACTGGCGACACCATGATTTTCAGTCATGTGCTCTACCAACTGAGCTATCTCGGCCGACCAGTGTCTTTCATTGTGCATCTATATTTTACTCAGGGTTTTGGGGATTGTCTAGGGTGTTTTTTCAAACCATCCCGCTTTCAAATGATGTATAATCCATCCCAACGGAGAACTTTGCATGGAAATCGTTTGGTTTGGCTTATCCTGTTTCCGCTTGAGCGAGCGCGGCTTGGCAAGCGTGGTCACTGACCCTTATGACCATCAGGTGGTCGGTTACGAACCCTTAAAGCTCAAAGCTGACATCGTCACCATCAGTCACGAAGCGCCTGGGCACGCCAATTTCAACGCCGTCAAAGGGCGTACGCACGTTTTGCGCGGGCCCGGCGAATACGAAATCGGCGGTGTATTTATTACCGGCGTCCAAACCAACGGTCAAGGTAAACGGGAGGCAAATGAACCCCGCAACACCCTGTATGTTTTTGATTATAATGGAGTTACGGTGGCGCACCTCGGCGATATCCGCCGCGTGCCGAGCCAAACGGAAGTGGAAGCCCTCGGCAATGTCCATATTGCCCTTGTGCCGGTCGGCGGGGGAGGCGGCCTGAGCGCCGCCAAAGCAGCCGAGATCGTCAGCTTGCTTGAGCCTGGCATCGTCATCCCCATGCACTATCACACACCGGGCTGCCTTCTAAAGCTGGCACCTCTCAGTAAATTTTTGAAGGAGATGGGTATCAACGAATTAGAAGAAACCGACATTCTCAAGGTCAATCCTTCATCGATACCCGAAGACACCAAGGTTATCGCGCTCAAGGTTCAACAGTCACAAAAAGGATAAAGGCATGGCGGTAAAACTCTTAATGACCTGGGATATCCTTCCCGCAAAAGAGCAGGAATACTTCGAGTTCATGGTGCGTGAATTCATCCCCAGCATCGAAAGGCTAGGTCTAGAACCCTCCGATGCTTGGTTCACCGTCTATGGAGACCAACCCCAGATTATGGCAGCCATCCGCAGTTCCACCCTCAGCCGCTTACAACAGGTATTGAATTCCGCCGATTGGCAACGACTCACCGAACAACTGTTGGATTACGTGGAAGAATTGAAATTAAAAGTGGTGGAGGATCGACCGGGCTTCCAATTATAGCAAGCCCAAGTGGTCATGGTATCACCCATTGCGACCGCCATTCTCGACTGGTACGCCCAAAACGCCCGCTCCCTTCCTTGGCGCGGGCGTTCTTCCCCTTATGCCGTGTGGGTTTCTGAGATCATGCTCCAGCAAACGCGGGTGGAAACGGTCATCCCCTATTATTTACGCTGGATGGAACGCTTTCCCGACATCAGCAGCCTAGCACAAGCTACCGAAGAGGAAGTGTTGCGCTACTGGGAAGGATTAGGCTATTACGCCAGAGCCAGGAATTTGTGGCGCGCTGCGCAGGTGCTGCAGAAGCAATCCGAGGGGGCTTTGCCTAAGGACGTTCGATCCCTGCGCAAGCTGCCGGGTATTGGAGAGTACACCGCGGCTGCCATTGCCTCCATCGCTTTTGGGCAGGACGAGCCTACCCTAGACGGCAACATTCGCCGCGTGCTTGCCCGATTGACGGCTAATCGCACTCCCCTGCGCACCCCTCAAAGCGATCGCGAACTGTTGCGTTTTGCCCAAGAGCACTTGCCGTCCGGGAAAGCGGGCTTGTACAATCAGGCTTTAATGGACTTGGGAGCGATGATCTGCACGCCCCGTCAGCCCCGCTGTGAGCTTTGCCCGCTCTCGCGGCACTGCCAAACCTTTCAACTCGGAATTCAATCCGAAATCCCGATTACGAAACCCAAAAATACCCTGCCCCATTACGTGGTTACTGCAGCGGTCATCAATCGAAACAACCGCTACCTAATCACACAACGGCCGCCACAAGGTTTGCTGGGCGGAATGTGGGAGTTTCCGGGCGGTAAATGCCACGAGGGCGAAAGTTTAGAAGCCTGTCTGATTCGCGAAATCCAAGAAGAGTTGAATCTAGAAATCACGGTTGGCGAATGCTTGGGCGTCTATCGCCACGCCTACACCCACTATCGCGTCACCCTGCATGCCTTTCACTGCACAATTTCAAACGGCAGTCAGCCCACCCCCATGCAAGGCCAAGCCTTTCAGTGGGTCGGACGGCAAGACCTGCCCCATTTTCCGATGGGAAAAATCGATCGCCAAATCGCCCGTCGCATCCTGCAAGAGGGCATCCCATGCTGCTGATTGATGCCCACGAAGACCTTGCTTGGAATATGTTGACCTTTCAACGCGATTACAGCCGTTCCGCTGCCGAAATCCGCCGCTCGGAAGCCGGCAGCTCGATTTGGAAATGGAACGGGGACTCCCTCTTGGGTTGGGAGGAATATCAACACGGGCAAGTCATGCTGATTTTTGCGACCCTCTTCGCCACACCACTGCGGAGAAAACAAGGCGAATGGGATACCCAATGTTACGCTGATAGCCGCCAAGCACAAAAACTCTACCGCGCCCAGCTAGAGGCTTACTACAATCTAGTCGAACAACACCCGCAAAAATTCTCTTTGGTCTTGTCCCAAGAGGATTTGCATCGTCTCCAAGAAGACTGGCAAACGGAAAAGCAAGCGCATGCGGTAGGCTTGTTGATCCTGATGGAAGGTGCAGACGCCATCGAACACCCCCGTCAAGTCGAAGAGTGGTGGAACTTGGGAGTGCGCGTTCTTTGCCCTGCTTGGGCAAGCAATGCCTTCTGCGGCAGCACCGACGAGCCAGGCAGGTTGACCAAACTAGGTCAGCAATTGCTAGAGGCAATGGCAGGAGCTGGCTTTGCCTTGGATATCAGTCACATGGATGAGCCAGCCGCTCTACAGGCGCTCGATCGCTATGAGGGAACCGTCATCGCCACCCATGCCAACGCCAAAGCCCTGCTCAAAGGGGTCGAAAGCCACCGTCATCTCTCCGACTTGTTGATCCGCAGGCTGGTCGAGCGGGATGGGGTGATCGGCGTGATGCCGTATAATGCTTATTTGAAAGCCGCTTGGAGAGATGGCGACCGCCGTGAAGCGGTTAGCTTGCTCGATGTGGTTGCCCATCTTGATTACATCTGCCAATTAGCCGGGGATTCCAGACACGTGGGCATTGGCAGCGATTTTGATGGAGGGTTCGGCTGGCAATCGGTGCCGTCTGAGATCGACACCATCGCCGACCTCCAAAAATTGGCTCAGCCTCTGGCAGAACGCGGCTATTCTAGCGAGGATATTGCCAATATCTTCTTTAGGAATTGGCTACGTTGCTGTGAGAGGTTTCTGCCTTGAGCCAGGCGAAAGGTTAGAACATGGAGAACGAGATCAAACAACGAATGCGAAATCGTGTTAAGAACGGAGTGTGGATCCTCTTGGTGGGGTTTTTGATCTTCCTGATCGGCATTCGACCAGCATGGTTTGGGTTAGACCGCAGTCCGGTCATCGGCTTTGTCCAAATTGCGGTTTTTTTGGTGGGTTTAGCCATCATGTGTGGGGGCGGTTACTTATGCTTAAACGCTCTTTGGAATGGCAGAGAGAGAAGCATCCTTGCCGACATCGGCTTTCGGCTGGTGAGCACCGGCTATCTCATTGCTGCTATGAGCGGCATGGCTGATGTTTTTGGCATCGGTTCGCACCGCTTTCCCAAAGTGCCATACTTTGGCTCCGTGCAGGCAACCGGCGTGATCAGCGGTCAACTGCTGATCATCTTGGGGTTCTTGATGACGATACCGCTTCCGTACCGCCATCCCACGGCGATGGTGTCGCCCAAAAGCTCATCTTCAGAGAGCAAGACCGATTAAGTAGCGGCTGCCTCCAATAAGCCCATCACCTGCAACATTTCCTCGTTGGTGGCAAATTTAAAATCTTCCACACCCAACTCGGCTGCTTTTGCCCGTTCGGCAGCAGTCAGCAAGGGAAGGTGTTCTTGGGTGACAACCGGTTTAGGCAGTTCGCCAAGCCGTTCTTTGACGCGGCGCAGGATTTCATCTGATGGGGCGTTTGGCTTTATGGTTTGAAGATATTGCATCACCGCTCGCGCACAACGCTCACCGTCCTTGCGCGCCACTCCCACCAAGCCGCTGCTCGCTTCACGCGACCATCCAGCTACAAAGACGCCGGGGATGGACTTACCGGCTTCCGGATCATACGCTTCATAAGAGATTTCATCAACCGGGAATTGCGGGTTCGGGCTCTTGACAAACTCATTCCATTGCACTGGTAAGCCAAAATCGTCATCCACCTTATCCCCGATGCAGAAAATGACCGTATCGACATACAGATTCCGCCTGGAGCCCAATAGCTTTGCCCGCGTATCATCTTTGACTCGCACCAGGGTCGTATCCTCAATCTCTAAGCCAGTCACATAGCCTTTGTCTTCACCGAGGATGCGGGTCGGAGCCGCCAAAAAATCAAAGCGGAAACGGGTGCGCGAAACGGGTGGAACCGCCTTTGGCAGAGCAGCTAAGATATTGGCTTTGGCTTCATCCGGGTCTTGTCCAACGGCTAACATAATCGGCTTCGCGCGGCGGATCTCCTCATCCAGCGCGTCCAAATCCAAATTGGCGATTACGTATTCCATCTCTTTCTTATCGAATTTCACTTCTGCCGGACCGCGCCGGGCAACCGCAATGACCTCATCGACCTTTTTCTCGCGAATGCAGTAGCGGGCAATATCCATCATGACATTCCCAACCCCTACAATGGCAACCCGCCGTCCGATAAAGATCTCTCTCTGACTATAAGGTGGCAATTTATTATAGTGATAAACGATGTCTTTAGCGTGATAAACCCCCTTGGGGATCGATTCGCCGGGAATCCCAAGCCATTTCGTGCCCTGTGCCCCGGCTGTTACGACAATGGCATCAAAGCCCATCGCCTGTAAGTCCTCGAGAGTCAAATCGCCTTTTCTGCCAATGACGATATTGCCAAAATAGTGCACGGTGGGCAATTCTAAAATTTGTTGGAATTGCTTCCGCAGTCCCTCTTTCATTTTGACCTTATCGGGATAAATGCCATATTCTGCTAAGCCGCCTGGTTTTATATCCCGATTGAACAAGATCACTTTCGCACCGTTTTCGGCAAACTGACGACTGGCAAAGAGACCCGCCGGGCCGGCTCCAATGACCGCTATTGTATAATCTTTAAAAGAGTGCTCTTCCACGCACGCCTCCTCTGGTGTTCCGGATCGCTTTTGCTTCTTGTGTATACCATCATGTGCGCAAGATTGCAAGCCATGATCGATAAAAAGCATAAGGGAGAGGCTATCTGGTCTCAATCTTGCTTTGATCGGTGGATGTGTCCAAGTGAACTTTCATCCGCTGGATCGAAAATGGTTCTCTCTGTGATTATATCCAGGTGTGAAACAAATCACAAGTGGAAAGCTCACAATTATTGCTGATAAATCTCCTCTCATGGTAAACTTCAGTGTCATTTGTTATTTGTGGAGCGCGTATGTCAGATACCATCACAAAACTCACCTTATCGAACGGTTTACTGGTGCTTCTCAAAGAAATTCACACAGCCCCGATCATCAGCCACTGGATTTGGTATCGCGTTGGTTCGCGGGATGAACCCTGCGGCAAAACCGGGATTGCGCACTGGATCGAACACATGCTCTTTAAAGGCACACCGCGCTATCCCGCTTCGATGCTAGACAAAGCCATCTCGCGCGAAGGTGGTTCGTGGAACGCCATGACCTACCTCGATTGGACGACTTGTTTCGAAACCATGCCGGCCGACAAAATTGACCTCGCCCTCAACTTAGAAGCTGACCGTATGGTCAACTGTCTCTTCGACCCTCAAGAAGTCGAATCCGAAAGGACGGTCATCATTTCCGAACGACAAGGGAATGAAAATGAACCTCTCTTCCGCCTGAGTGAAGAGGTTCAGGCTGCCGCCTTTCGCGTGCACCCCTATCATCACGAAGTCATTGGCGACCTGGTTGACTTACAAACGATGACCCGAGACGATTTGGTGCAGCACTATCGCACTTACTACGTTCCCAATAACGCCGTATTAGCTATCGCCGGCGACTTTGACACCGAGCAGATGCTCGAACGCGTGCGGCAGCTTTATGAACCAATCCCGCGCGGCATCGATCCCCCCCGCCTAAACCGAACCGAACCTCCGCAGCAAGGCGAACGACGCGTTACCGTGCAGGGGCCAGACGATACCACCTACCTCATGCTTGCCCACCATGTTCCCAATTCAACCCATCCAGACTTTATCCCCCTCACTGTCCTCGACAGCCTGCTGACCGGGCCTAGCAATCTGAATGTCTTCGGCGGCGGCATTTCCAACAAGACCTCGCGTCTGTATCGCGCTCTGGTCGAAGGCGATTTAGCCGTGAGCGTTCAAGGCGGAGTCGGGGCAACCATTGATCCATTCCTGTATCTCATCACTTGTATCGTCCGTCCTGAAAAATCTGCCGAGCAAGTGCTGCAACGCATTGAAGATGAAATCAAACGGCTGCAAGACTCTCCGCCTCCTGTCGAAGAAATTCAACGCGCCAGCAAACAAGCCCGCGCCTTGTTTGCCTATGGCAGCGAGAGCATTAGCAATCAAGCCTTTTGGATGGGGTTTTCGGAAATGTTCGCCACCTATGAGTGGTATTTAGAGTTTGTCGACAGGTTGTCTCAAGTGACTCCGGAAGATGTCCAGCATGTTGCACAAACCTATCTACAGCCTCGCAATCGTGTCGTTGGCGTGTACCTGCCCGAAGCATCCACCACAAACCAAACCGAGGAAAGCTCTGATCAATGATGAATCAACCGCAATCCTTCTCTGCTTCTCATCAAAACTCTTTGCCGGGCGAAGATGACATCACCCGCGTTGAACTGCCCAACGGGATCGTCATCTTGGTTCGCTCGAACTTCAATAGCCCTTCAGTTGTCCTGAACGGTTATTTACAAGTGGGTAGCCTTTTCGACCCACCCGAAAAACTAGGGTTAGCTTCCTTTACAGCGGACTCGCTGCTATTAGGCACGCGCTCTTTTGATTACAACACCATCTACGATCTGCTTGAGTCGGCGGCTGCCAGTTTAGGCTTTGATGGGGGCACGCACACCACCAGCTTCGGTGGTCGCTCGCTGGTCGAAGATTTCGATACGCTGTGTAAAATTTTTGCTTCCGCCCTCAAAGAGCCTACCTTTCCGAATGAACACGTAGAACGCAAACGCGCCCAAATTGTCACCGGCTTAATCCTGCGTTCGCAAGACACAGCCGAGATGGCTTCGCTCACCTTCGATGAGATCGTCTTTGCTCAGCACCCTTATCGTTTTCCAGAAGAAGGCACCCTCGAGACGGTTCAGCAGATCACGTTAGAAGACCTCGTCCATTTCCACCAGCGCCATTACGGTCCACGCGGCATGGTGATTGTAGTGGTCGGCGCTATTGAACCTTCTAAGGCAATCGAGGTTCTATCCGAACATCTCGCCGACTGGCAAAATCCCCAGCAGCCTACACCTCCCAAATTGCCTCCCCTCCAACCGCTCACCGAAACGGTGCGTCGGCAGGTCTTTATCCCAGGTAAATCCCAAGTAGACCTGCTGATAGGCTCCGTCGGACCGCAGCGCACTGCCCCGGAGTATATGAGCGCTGCCATCGGCAACAACATCCTCGGTCAATTTGGGCTGATGGGGCGCGTTGGGGATGCGGTGCGCGAGCGAGCTGGCTTGGCTTATTATGCCTATTCCAGCCTCAATTCCGGTATCGGACCGGGCAGTTGGACCATCGCTGCCGGCGTTGCTCCAGAGAATGTCGAACAGGCAATCGCTATCATTCGGCAAGAAATTGAACGCTTTGTGCAAGAGAAAGTCAGCGAAGAAGAACTTAGCGACAGCCAAGCCAACTTCATCGGCCGCCTGCCCCTCTCTTTGGAATCCAACCTGGGTGTTGCCTATGCTTTGGGCAATTTGGAACGCTATGGGCTTGGCTTGAACTACTACCGTCAATATGCCGATTTGGTGCGTTCGGTCACCCGCCAGCAAGTTTTAGAGACGGCGCAAAAATACCTCGATCCGCATCGCCTTGCCATCGCCATCGCCGGCAGTTTGGAGTGATTGGCTTCGTTGATGATCATCCGTTCCGGAATCGACGCGGTTGAAATCAAACGCTTTGAGGCGGTTCTGCAACGCTACCAGGAGCGCTTCCTGCAGAGGGTGTTCACCCCGCACGAGATTGAACAATACCGCTCGCGTCCACAATCCTTAGCGGCGCGCTTTGCGGCAAAAGAGGCGGTTTCAAAAGCCCTCGGCTGCGGCATTGGCGCAGTCAATTGGCTAGAGATTGAGGTCACTCACAACA
>QEXX01000099.1 GCA_003130835.1 Anaerolineae bacterium
GACATGAATGTCGCTTACGCGGTAGCACGAGATTTATCTCGTGGATTCAGGCGACATGAATGTCGCGGCACGAATGAACTGCGTAACGTCAGTGATTAACTCAACTCTCATTTGGAGGTATAGCCATGTTGAAAATTCAAATCGAATATTGCGCGGTCTGACATTATACTGAACGAGCCATTGGTGCAATGGCAGAGATTTTGCGCGAATTCGAACCTGATATTGAATCGATTACTGTAATCCCTTCCGACGGCGGACGCTTTGAGGTTACCATCAATGGGAAATTGATTTATTCCAAACTCCAAACCGGCCGCCACGTCAACCAAGGTGAACTGGTGCAATTAATCCACGCGTTTCAAAAAGGAGGCTAAATGTCAGAGAAGAAGGGACGTGTTTTCTCCGGGGCTCGGCCGACCGGGCGACAACATCTTGGCAATTACCTAGGGGCAATCAAAAACTATGTCGCTTTGCAGGATGAATATGAGTGTATTTACTGCATTGTGGATTTGCACGCCCTGACCACCCTCGAAACCACTGAGAACCTTCGCCAAAACAGCTATGAGATGGCATTGGATTTTTTGGCAGCCGGAATTCGTCCCGACGAAACGATCATCTTTATCCAATCTCACGTCCCAGAGGTAACCGAACTACATACCATTCTCTCCATGGTTACGCCCTTGGGCAAGCTGACCGATTTACCAACCTTCAAAGAAAAAGCCCGCCAACAACCCCATAACGTCAATTATGGACTGGTCGGTTATCCGGTCTTGATGACAGCCGACATCACGCTGTATAAAGCCAATGTGGTACCGGTCGGCATCGATCAAGCGCCGCACCTGGAATTTGCTCGCGAAGTCGTGCGTTCCTTTAACTATCGGTATAAGACAAATGTCCTAATCGAACCCGAAATGAAAAGCACCGAACTTCCCAAAGTCATCGGCATTGACGGCGTTCAGAAGATGAGCAAGAGCTTAAACAACCACATCGAACTGGCTGCCACCCCCGAAGAGACTCTGCAAAGGGTGATGCAGATGGTGACCGATCCACAACGGCAACGCCGCACCGACCCCGGACGTCCCGAGGTATGTAACGTTTTCACTTTCCATAAGGTCTTCTCACCTGCGGATATGGTAGCCGAGATCGATGTAGAGTGTCGCCGCGCCGGGATCGGTTGTGTAGAATGTAAACAACGCATGGCAGCCAACCTCAACCAACATCTTGAACCCTTCCGTCAAAAGCGCAGCGAGTACGCTCGCGACCCGAATTACGTTTGGGACGTCCTGAGAGATGGGAAAGAGCGCGCCTCCAAGATCGCCAAACAGACCATGATCGAAGTTCGGCAAGCCGTCGGCTTGCCATAAGGCAAGGTCTAGGAAGAGGCTTGATGCGTCTGGTGATCCAACGCGTCCGCAGTGGAAGTGTTTTGGTGGAAGGTCAACCGATTGCCCAAATTGGGCAAGGGTTGGTCATTCTAGTCGGAGTTGGGCACCAAGACAATGAGGAGAAGGCGCGCTTGCTCGCCGAAAAAACCGCTCATCTGCGCATTTTTGAAGATCGAGATGGTAAAATGAATCATTCCTTGGTGGACATTGGCGGAGAGGCCTTGGTGGTTTCGCAGTTCACCCTGTATGCCGACACCCGCAAAGGCCGCCGCCCTTCCTTCACCGAGGCTGCCCTGCCCGAACAAGCCAAACCGTTGGTGGAGTGCTTTATCGAACATCTAGAAACCTTAGGGGTGCCCACCCAAAGTGGGCAGTTTGGAGCGCACATGCTGGTCAAAATTGAAAACGATGGGCCGGTGACCATCCTGTTAGAACAATAGAACGCAGCAAGAATGACCCCATTTCTGCAACTCACCTTTGCTCTTGCGATCATCATCAGCCTTGCCAAAATTGGTGGTTATCTCAGCTTCCGCCTCGGCCAAGCGGCTGTTTTGGGTGAGCTGCTGGTTGGCATTGTGCTTGGGCCATCCATTCTTGACTTTCTGCATCTTTCCATCTTTACCGATCACCATCTACACGAAGTCATCCAGGAACTTGCCGAATTGGGAGTCATGTTGCTCATGTTCCTAGCCGGCTTGGAATTACACATTTCTGAGTTGCTCAAATCCACCAAAGTGGCAATCTTAGCCGGCGCACTCGGAGTCGTTTTCCCTTTGTTGATGGGGGCAGGCGGTGGAATTTTATTTTCGCTTGCCCCAAAGAACGCCTTATTTCTGGGGCTGACTCTGGCGGCAACCAGTGTCAGCATATCCGCCCAAACCTTAATGGAGCTAAACCGCTTGCGCTCCAAAATCGGCTTCGGCTTGCTAGGCGCAGCCGTCTTTGACGATGTGCTGGTCGTCTTAGGGCTATCGGTATTTACTGCCCTGACCTTCCCGAACGCAGGGGAACCTTCTGGTATCGTCATGATTCTGAGCACGATCATCCGTATGGCAATTTTCCTGCTCATTTCATCGGTCATCGGCTACTTCTTGATCCCTATTTTGAGTGTAAAGATTTTCTCCATAGAGATCAGCCAAGGGTTAATCGCGTTTGTTTTTGTGAGTATTCTGCTCTTTGGTTGGCTGGCAGATGTCTTAGGCCAAATGGCAGCGATCACCGGAGCCTTTCTTGCCGGACTCTGGTTTGGACGGACAATCTTTCGGGAACGTATTTCAAGCGGTATCTCGACCATCGCCTATGGGGTTTTCGTTCCGATCTTCTTCGTTGATGTCGGATTGAACGCTGATGTAAAAACCTTGTTGGGCAGCAATTTTTGGCTTTTCCTAGCTCTTTTTGCCATTGCCGTGCTCGGAAAAGTGCTTGGCGCTGGCATCGGAGCAACCTTGAGTGGCTTTTCCATATTAGAAGCATTACAATTAGGCGTGGGCATGATGTCGCGCGGCGAAGTCGGTTTAATTGTTGCCAGTGTGGGGATTTCGAAAGATATCTTGACCACTGCATCGTTTTCTGCTATCGTAGGGGTTGTGATTGTAACTACGCTAATCACTCCCCCTTTGTTAAGGTATCTGATTCAGCGTGAGGCTAGGATGGCAACTGTCTCAGCCGAAAGTGATAGAGATGTACTACTTAGTAATTCTGATCGTTAACCACCTCGAAAAAGTCCCCGAAGTGCTTGCCAAATGGGAAAGCTTGGGCATTATGGGCATCACTATCTTAGAGAGCACCGGGCATGGAAAATTAAAGCGTGCCGGGCTGTTGGATAATATTCCCCTCCTGATTTCATTGGAAAGCCTGGAGGAATTACAGGAAATCCATCATCGCACGTTATTCTCTGTAGTCGATGACGAAAAGATGGTGGACAAGATGATTGTGGCCGCCCAAGAAGTCATTGGAAACATCGAAGATGAACACACCGGTTTCTTGTTTGTCTTACCAGTACTACGAGCAATTGGTCTCCAAAAACCGAAATCAAAGACCTCTCTCGAAGATTCGGAGGAAAAAACCCCATGAATGTTGCGGTCGTTTTACAAGGTCTGGTTGGTCTCTTGTGGTTAGCGGTTGCGGCGCTCGTGACAATTGCTCTCGTGCGCGCTTCGCGAGGTAAAAAAGTGGCTCCCTTCACAACAGCCATTATCGTTACAGTGATTACAGCAATCCTATTGACCTCCATCAGCGCTGGGTTAGTCTTCATCCAACCCGAACAACGCGGTGTTGTCATCTCTGCGCTTCAACCCAAAGGCTACCGCGAACAAGTTTTAGAACCCGGCTTGCGCTGGGTGATTCCCTACTTTGAAAGCGTCGTGATCTATTCGATCGCCCGTCAAACGTACACCATGTCCATTGCGCCCCTTGAAGGCGAAGTCAAGGGTGACGATTCGGTTGCTGCCCGCACCGCTGACGGGCAAGAAGTGCTTCTAGATGCTTCGGTGATCTATCAACCCGACCCGGCACAAATTATCCAATTGCACATCAACTGGCAACGCCGTTATGCCGATGAACTTGTTCGCCCCTTGGCACGGGGGATTATGCGCGATGCCGTGGCAAAGTACCGGGTGGAGGAGGTATACAGCACCCGCCGCACCGAGATCACCCAAGAGATCACCGACAAAATGCGCCAAAAACTTGCCGAAAATGGGATTATCCTGATCGATTTCGTGCTGAGAAACATCACCTTCACCGAGGAATACGCGAAATCGATCGAGCAGAAACAAATCGCCGAACAACAAGCTCAGCAAGCGCGCTTTGTGGTCGAGCAAAAGAAACAAGAAGCTCAACAAGCCATCGAAACCGCGCGGGGGCAGGCCGAGTCGGCGCGCATCCGAGCCCAAGGCGAAGCGGATGCCCGCCTCATTCAAGCCGAAGCAGAAGCCAAAGCCTTGCAGCTCATCGCCCAGGCGCTGCGAGAAAACCCCGATTTGCTCACCTATCAATACATCACCAAACTGGCGCCTAACATTCAGGTCATGTTGGTACCAAACAATATGCCCTATCTCTTGCCATTGCCGTCCATGGGGCCGCCTTCGGCGATCACGACCACACTCTCGACGCCAATCTTGCCAACCCCCACAACCACACCATAAGATCACGCTCAGAGACCATGAACGCTACGGCTTCTTCTGGAAAACAAATTCGTCTCACCAGCCTTTCTAGCTGTGCGGGTTGAGCCTCGAAGCTAAGCGCGGCAGCGCTGGCGCAGGTGCTGCGCCCGATTCAAGGCATCTTTCGAGCTTCTGAGTACCCTAACCTGCTGGTCGGGTTAGACGAGCCGGATGATGCCGCCGTGTGGCAAATCGACGAAGAAAAGGCTATCGTCATCACCACCGACTTTTTCACTCCCGTTGTCGATGATCCTTACGACTATGGGGCAATCGCGGCTGCAAACTCCCTCTCCGACGTGTACGCCATGGGGGGGTCGCCTTTTCTGGCGCTCAACATTGCCGCTCTACCACCCGACCTACCCGCAGATATCCTGACAGAAATCCTGCGCGGTGGCGCAGAAAAAGTCCACGAGGCTGGTGTTGTCATCGCCGGAGGGCATACCATCCAAGATAAAGAGCCAAAGTACGGTTTGGTAGTCGTGGGGCTTGTCAACCCGCGCAAGTTTTTCCGCAAGAGCGGTGCCAAGCCGGGAGATTATCTGATTCTCACTAAGCCGCTTGGCTTTGGCACGACCACCACTGCCCTTAAGCGCGGTTTGGCAAAAGAAGAACACCTGCAGGAAGCGGTGATATGGATGAAAACGCTCAATCGAAAGGCCTCCGAAATTGCCCAGCAGGTTGGGTTGACCACTGCCACCGATATCACCGGCTATAGCTTACTTGGGCATGCTTGGGAGATCGCTTCTCTTTCTGCAGTTGGCTTACGGCTTCACTTTGAGGCAATTCCATTTACTGAAGGCGCCAAAGAATACGCTGCCCAATTTATCTTCCCCGGTGGAGCGTTCGACAACCGTCTATACTTCCAAGAACATGTCCGCTTTGACCCAAGGTTGACAGAAAACGAGCAGATGTTGCTCTTCGATCCCCAAACGAGCGGAGGCCTGCTATTTGCAGCTTCCCCGGAGCAACGAAAAGCTTTTGAACACAAAGCAAAAATCACCCAACAACCCTATTGGGTCATTGGGGAGGTCACTTCAAGCGGTTTGATTGAGGTCGATTAGCGCATTTAGAGCTCTGACTCGACTTTTTCGATTTGAGGGAAAAACTGCTTAACCGTCCCTTCAACCCAACCATGCAAGGTTGTCGGTAAAAGCGGGCAGCCCAAACAGGTGCCCCCTAAGCGGACTTTCAGAATTTTGCCATCAAAGGCGATAAATTCGACAGAACCACCGTGGTACTGTTCAATATAAGCGCTCAATCGCTCGATCAGATCTTTTAACTGTTGCTCTATCGGTACTTCTGTCATCGCTTATCCTCCTACGGCTCACAAACGCTGGCGATCAAACCCTGTCTCAGTAAGGTAACGACTTCGTTGCGGGTGCTGTTTAACCGCTCGGCAATCACATCTGCTAAACGCTCTAGGACAACAATGCCAGTCTCTGGACATTGGCTGCACAAGCGCCTTAAATCGGCGCCACGCACGCACAATAACTCCGAGTCGGAACTGCAAATTGCGCCCGAAGTATAGTGACGACTGCCCAAGGCAGCCGACCACCCCACAATGCCACCCGGCTTGACCCGTGCCACAATAATTTCTGGACCGTCATCGGGTTTATAGCGGACGATGACCTCGCCGCGCACAACCAAGTAAAGCATATCTGCAAGATCGCCCTGCTCGAACAACAAATCTCCTTCCTTACAGCGGCAGGGCATAAAGAGCGGCTTGAGTAAAGCAAGCTGCCTGGCGGACAAATTAGCAAAAAAGGGTGACCGTGCAAAAATATCGTCCTCGTTCATCGCTACCGACTATGCCTACCTATTCTATGTAATTACACCCAATTTAACTGAATCAGGGGTATCTCTCATAGTGGCAAATGTCACTTTCGAGGCGATAATTTTCCATAAAATCATGCCTCCAAGAGATGACCTTGGAGGCATGACATTTTGCTACCGATCGGGGTAAGGCAAGCGCTAAACCGTGACAGGGCTCTCTTGCTCGACAGATAAATTCGCCTGCTCTTTGAGGGAAAACGTCAATTGTTGCGAGTTTTCATCTACATCGACCCACAGGTGGTTACCCGCTTTGAACTCACCCGCCAAGAGGCGCAAGGATAATGGACTCTCTAGGTATTTCTGAATGGCTCGTTTGAGGGGTCGTGCTCCAAAGGAAGGATCGTAACCCACCTCAGCCAGCCAATTGCGAGCCGCGTCACTCAATTCAACCGTAATGCCATGTTCGCTCAAGCGCTCTTGCACCTCCTTCATCTGGAGGTCAACGATCTCGCGCATCTGCTCACGGGAAAGCGGCGAGAAGGTGATGATCTCGTCAATACGGTTTAGAAATTCGGGGCGGAAGGTGCTCTTGAGCGCCTTTTCGATTTTTTCGTGCGCTTGGCGTTCTTCGGTGCTATCTGTGCGCTGCAAAAAGCCTAGGCTGCCCGATTTTCGGACAAATTCGGTACCGAGGTTGCTGGTCATGATCAAGACTGTATTGCGAAAATCGACCACATTGCCTTGTCCATCGGTCAAACGTCCATCATCCAAGATCTGCAGGAGCGCATTCCAAACTTCGGGATGGGCTTTCTCGATCTCGTCGAACAAAATGACCCGATACGGACGGCGACGCACAGCTTCGGTGAGTTGACCCCCTTCCTCGTACCCCACATAGCCAGGCGGAGCACCAAACAGCCGTGAGACGGTATGTTGCTCACGATATTCGCTCATATCAATCCGCACCAGAGCATCTTCATTATCGAACAAGAACTCGGCTAAAGCTTTGGCAAGTTCGGTCTTGCCCACCCCCGAAGGCCCAATAAAGATAAACGAACCTATCGGGCGGCGGGGGTCTTTTAAACCTGAGCGCGCACGGCGAATGGCATCCGAGATGGCTTTTATGGCTTCATCTTGGCCCTTGATGCGTTCGTGCAGGCGTTCTTCCATGTTCAGCAGTTTCTCGGCTTCGGTTTCCATCATTTGATTGACCGGGATGCCGGTCCACTGCGCAACGACCTCAGCAATATCTTGAACATCGACGACCTCATCCAATTGATGTTCCGCTTCCCACTGATCGCGCTTCACATTGAATTCAGCCTCTAAGCGCAAGCGCTCAGATTTCTTTTGTGCCGCGCGTTCGTAGTCCCGCTCTAGTCCGGCTTGCTCTTCTTCGGCTGCTAATCGATCGATTTCGCTCTTTAAGGCTTTCAGCTCTGGCGGAAGAGAATAGAGAGCAACGCGCAATTTGGCGGCCGCTTCATCCATCAGGTCAATGGCTTTATCCGGCAGGCGCCGGTCGGTAACATAGCGGGCGGACAAGCGCGCTGCAGCAACCAAGGCTTCATCCGAAAAGTGCACCTTGTGATGCGCTTCATAACGATCCCGCAAGCCACGCAGCATTTGTATCGTATCTTCCACGCTGGGTTCTTCTACGAAGACCGGGGCGAAACGGCGCTCTAGGGCAGCGTCTTTCTCGATATATTTGTGATATTCATCGAGGGTCGTCGCGCCAATACATTGAAGCTCGCCGCGCGCCAGAGCCGGTTTGAGCATATTCGAAGCGTCCATTGCCCCTTGCGCCGCACCGGCGCCTACTACGGTGTGCAGTTCATCAATAAACATGATGATCTCGCCTTGAGCGCGCTGGGTCTCCTCGATCACCGCTTTGAGGCGTTCTTCGAATTCACCGCGGAAGCGCGAACCGGCAATCATACTGCCCAAATCCAAGGCAAGAACCCGCTTGCCGCTCAGGATTTCCGGCACATCGTTATTGGCAATTTTTTGCGCTAAGCCTTCCACAATGGCCGTTTTGCCAACCCCGGCTTCGCCGATCAGCACTGGGTTGTTTTTGGTGCGGCGGGATAAGATTTGAATCAGGCGTAGAATTTCCACATCCCGACCGATGACCGGGTCTAATTTTCCTTCCCGTGCCGCTTGGGTTAGGTCACGGGAATATTTCTCCAAGGTGCGATAGCGGGTCTCCGCCTGCGGGTCAGTGACCCGCTGTCCGCCGCGCAGTTGCTGGATGGCCTCATAGACCCGCTCGCGCGTCACGCCGGCACCTTCCAACAGGCGCGCCGCTGGAGTGCTCCGCTCGCTTAAGATGGCGAGGAAAATATGCTCGGTGGAGATATATTCATCCCGTAAACGGTTCGCCTCTTCGTTGGCAAGATCAACAATGCGTTTCACGCGTGGGGTAATGAAGATTTGTCCCGCCCCACCGCCAAAAATATTCGCTTTAGGGCTGGTGCGCAAAATATAATCCAAGCGTTCCATCAAGGCGTTGGTATCCACTTTAAGGATTTCTAAAATTTGGGGAATCACCCCTTGGGGTTGTTCGATCAACGCCAAGAGGATATGCTCGGTATCAATTTGATTATGGCCGTAGCGCTGGATGATCTCCGCCGCACGTTGGGCGGCTTCCTGCGCTCGCTCGGTAAAACGATCAAATCGCATCATCTCAAATTATCCTTCCTTCAAAACCCTTTTCCTCTAGCGAGGAAAATCGTATCCTAATTCTCCAAAAGTAATTTCTTCAAGGGGATTATACCCTCTGTTTCATTACCATTTTCTCAGACTGTTGTTAACATTGCATTAGAAGGGAAAATGATACAATTGCTCACCCGTAGAGGAGAAGCAGCGTCATACTTCAAATTCTGTGTAAAGGTAGGGCGACATTTATGCCGCGCCACCGATTGTCGTATTGTCATAGGGCGTTCGTCGTGCTGCCGTCTGCTGTGGCGCAGCCTCAGGGTTTGGAGGACAGCGGGCCGCGCAGACGCTTGTGGGCAGGCGTCTGGCTTTCCAGGTAGTGTTGCGTGGTGCGGATGTCGGCGTGCCCCATGAGTATTTGGATATCGTCGAGCTGGCAACCGGCCTCCTTGAGCC
>QEXX01000100.1 GCA_003130835.1 Anaerolineae bacterium
TATGAGATATGGTCAACAGCTAGCTTGATCTACTTTCCATTTAAGGATCGTCCTCCTATCACAGGAGAATTAATCTATCAAGAGTCTGTTGGGCAATTAGCATGGAGAGGGAAAAATCCCCACACGTATCGGGGGATCTACATTAATCGCAATTTCAACTATCCGCTTGTGATTAGTATGCCAACCACACGCTCCTGTTTGCATGTTTTTGATGGGAAACAGGTTGAATATTCAAATCTCGAAGAACCCTATGTCCGCCTTGCAGCAATTTACTCGCAACCCCAAAGAATCCTCCTCGACGACACCTTTCGAAGGCTGGATGAAACGATCTTCGGAAAGGAACCTCCACACACTTGGTGTTACTATTATCAAAAAGCTTCTTACTATCGGCAGAAAGGAGAGTGGCAGGAAGTCATTCGCCTTGCAAAAGAAGTCGATGAGAAGAAACTTGCACCTTACGATGTCTACGAATGGCTACCTTTTTATGCAGCTTATGTAATGACAAATCAACCGCAACAGGCTAAAATTTTAGCTAAACGGCTCGAATCCGATCGAAATCTAAGCGCTTATCTCTGTAAACAATGGATGCAAATCTCTGAGGAAGGTTCTAAAGAGAATCCAGCGTTACTGAGAAAATACCTTTGCAATTAAGTCTAATGAATAGGATTGCATTCATCCAAGCGCGGCGCAGTTCCAGCCGCTTGCCCGATAAAGTGCTTTTGGATATCGGCGGCAAAGTGATGTTGCAGCGGGTGGTAGAACGAACCCGTCAAGCCAAACGGCTCGATGAAGTGGTTGTCGCCACTACCCTAGCGCCCGAAGATGAGGCGATTGTGCAACTTTGCCGAAAACTTGGCGTTGCGTTCGCGCGCGGCAATGTTTTTGATGTGTTGGATCGGTTTTATCAGGCTGCGTTAGCCTTTCAAGCCGAGGTTATTGTGCGCATTACTGCAGATTGCCCCTTGATCGATCCGAACTTGATCGATCAAGTAATAGAAGCGTTTTTCGAGTGGGGGGAGCTCTCAGCGCCCTCACCCCCAACCCCTCGCCCAGAGGGCGAGGGGAGAAAGCCCTCACCCCTGACCCCTCTCCCAGAAAGCCACGAGGGTGTGCCGAGATGGGATTTCGCGGCCAACCGTCTGCCGCCACCATGGAAGCGCACCTACCCAATCGGCTTAGATGTAGAAGTTTGCACCTTTCAAGCTTTGGAACGGGCATGGCGGGAAGCAACCGAACCATATCATCGCGAGCATGTCATGCCCTACCTGTACGAAGAAGAGCGTTCCGTACACGTCTCGACCCTTCAGTTGCCGCCATTGATTCCTGCAGTGCCACCGGGCTTCTTTCGCGTTCTGCGAGTTGATCATGATCCGGACTACGGTTTCTACCGTTGGACGGTGGATACCGCTGAGGATTTGCAATTTGTTCGTCAGGTCTATGCTCACTTCGATAACCAAGATAATTTTTCTTGGTTGGAAGTGCTTGACCTAGTCGGTCGCTATCCTGAACTTGCCAAAATCAACGCAGCAGTGTCCCATAAAAGCGTCCATGAGATCGACGAAAGAATGAACACTCAAAACCCGAAACTCAAAACCTGAAACGCTATTATGTCAAAGTTGATCACCGTATTTTCTGCTCCCAAACCTTTCACTAACCCTCATATCAACATTATCCAACGTAACGCCATTCAATCCTGGTTGCATCTTGGAGATGAAGTGGATGTTCTTCTAATTGGGGATGAAGCGGGTCTGGCCGAAGTGGCACAGGAATATGGCGTTGTCCAATTGAAGCAAGTAGAACGCAATGAACAAGGTACTCCTCTGGTTAATTCGATCTTCAAGTTGGCGCGCGAGGCATCTCGAACTCCTTTACTGGCGTATGTGAATGCGGACATCCTCCTTCTATCCAATTTTGTCCAAACAGCTCATCGCATCTTGGCGCAGTGCGACCGTTTCCTTGCCATTAGTCAACGCTGGGATTTGGAGGTAAAAACCTTGTTGGACTTTTCGCAAGGTTGGGAACGGCGTTTGACAGAGACACTAAAACAGCGCGGACGCATCCATCCACCCGCCGGAAGCGACATATTTTTATTCCCGCGTTCCGAGTTCACCCGAATCCCCGATTTTGCGATCGGCCGCGCCGGTTGGGATAATTGGATGATATACCATGCCTGCCAACAGGGAATCCCGGTCATTGACGCGACCCCGTCCTGGACCGTTATCCACCAAGATCATGATTACAGCCATTTGCCGGGTGGCAAGCCCCATTATGATCTCGAGGAATCGGAACGCAACTTGAACCTAGCCGGGGGCATGCGTTCCATGTACTATATCCTAGATAGCCACTGGCAACTCAAGGATGGCCGGCTGCGGCGTCCTCCGCTGACTCTGTTACGCCTTTTACGCAAACTTGAGCTTTGGCTGATGCCCCCGGAAGAGCAACGACGCGGCTGGCGCTGGTGGATTGCGCGGCGCTTTCGGCGAGCACGACGTTTCCGCATGAGGGAAAGTTAGCATGCGTATTGGTCAGAACCCAGCCAAATTTGTCAACGAAGTCGCTCAGCCGGCAAAGATCACGGTGGCGGTGATCACTTACATTCCCTTCCTGGGGGGATATTATGCTGAGAGCTTAGATGTGCTCAAGCTCTGTCTGGATAGCATTTTGCAGAACACAGATTTACCCTATGACTTGCTGGTATTCGATAATGCTAGTTGTCCAGAGGTGCGCCAATACTTGCGCGAGCTTCACGAACAAGGGAAAATCCAGTTTCTCTGGTTATCGGATAAAAATATCGGCAAAGCCGGGGCATGGAATATCCTTTTTGGCGGCGCGCCGGGGGAAATTATTGCCTATGCCGATAGCGATGTCTATTTCTACCCCGGTTGGCTCTCGGCGTTGGTTCGGGTGCTAGAAACCTTTCCGGAGGTTGGGATGGTGACCGGAATGCCGCTGTGGAGTCCCCTCGAATATTCCGATCATACCGTTCGCTGGGCAAAAGAGCAAGCTGGAGTTGAATTACAGGAGGGACGGTTTCTGGCTTGGGAAGATTATTGGAGGCATTCCCGCAGCCTCGGAAAAACAGAGGCCGAAGCCCGGCAGCATTTTGAGACTCGGCAGGACACCTGCTTAGTTTTTCAAGGAGAACGCTATTATATCGGAGCAGGACACTTTCAATTTGTAGCAAGGAAACAGGTGTTGCAAAAGGTCATTCCCTTGCCCTCCGAACGGCCAATGGGGCAAGTTAGAGCGCTTGATATTGCCTTGAACGCAAAGGGCTATCTACGTCTCTCGACGCCGAATTGGTGGGTACAGCACTTGGGAAACACGTTGCAAGGTGCGGATTTTGCAGCTTCTATCAAGCAGGAAAAACGAGAGGTGGGCAGGGGAAAGGGACATGGCAGGCCCCTGCGAAACAAGTTACTCCGTCGCTGGGTTGCCTGGCTCAATCATCAGACTTTCCAGTGGCTCTATAAAGCAGAAAGAGGAGAAAATTAATTTAGGAAATGGATAAACAGAAGACCGTTTTTATTAGCGCCGATCATGGTTTGGCTATTGTTTATTTTCTACAAACCGATGTGGTAAAAACCCTGCTCGAGGCTGGGCTTCGGGTGGTTCTTTTGACTGACGATCACCTGTTAGAGAAGATTCGGCAGAGTTTTGGGACGCAGGGACTGATCATCGAAGGGCTTCGCTTACAACAAGCCAGGGCATATCTTGAGAAAGTTGATTATTCGAGACAATGGTGGTTAGATTTTTTTCGGCGGGCTGGCGCTAGTGCCCGCATGAATCTCGAAGCGATTAATAGCTACGTCGACTGGGTTTACGCGGAGGCTCCGCCGAAGCGGCGCATGCTCTTCCCGCTGGTGCGATTGATTTTGTATGTGCTGCGCCATAGCTCTCCAGCGCGGCGGGTGGTGGTGAATGCACAACAGCGCTATACGCCCCGGCTATACACCGATCTGTTTGAACAATATCAACCGACTTTAGTTGTAGCAAGTACTCCAGGCTGGAGATTGGATCGCTATCTGCTTCGCGAAGCGAATGCGCGGGGAGTTCGGACTGCCGCCATTGTGCTTGGCTGGGATAATCCAAGCAGTTATGCCTTGCCGGGGGCTAAGGTGGAGTATATCTCCTGCTGGTCCGAGATCCAAAAACACGAGCTTATGGTAGGGTCTGACTGGCAGGAGGATCGAATCCACATCGGTGGAATTCCGTCCTATGACGGATATTTTCGGCGGGAATGGTTATTGCCGCGCGAACAGTATTTTCAAATGCATGGCTTAGACCCTAATCGTAAATTATTAAGTTACGCATGCAGTTTTGTAACATTTTCGCCCAATATCCAAAACATTGAAGCCATTGCACGCTTGATCGCCCAAGATCAGTTAGCAGCGCCGTGTCAATTATTGATTCGCTTGCACCCCAATCATTTCATGGAAAATAAACGTTGGTCCGGAGAACGACAGCAAATTTATGAGCTAACTCGCCGTTATCCCCATGTTCACGTGGTTGAACCGGTGCCCCTGGGAGGAGAGTTAGGTTATTATTCCGGAGAAGATATGCATGAAAAATCCTCGATGATGGCACACTCGGACGTTTTTCTTACAGTTTATTCAACCATGGTTGTGGAAACCTCCATTCATGAGACACCGATCATTAGTGTGACCATTGATGCTCCCAAGGGGTGGCCAGGCAAATATTCCTTACCTCTTTCGCAAATTGGTGAATGGCCAACCCACCAGCGTTTTCGACTATCGGGTGCGGGTCGGGTTGCCTCAAATGAAGGTGAACTCAAGCAAGCAATCAACGATTATTTACTCGATCCGCAAAGAGATCAGGAAGCCCAACAAAATTTCATCAGAAAAGAATGTACCTTTACCGATGGGCAATCTGGAAAGCGCACGGGGGCATACCTGGCACAATTAGCTTATTCTACGGGGAAGGCACGATGAGCGAATTTACTCAGCGGTTGAAAAGTGCCGTATTGTTATTGCTGAACAAAAGACAGCCTCCTAGCGGGCGAGTCAACTATTTATCTCCGATAACGGAAGCTGAATTGGCTGACATCAAACGCTTCTTTCCCATGCCAAAATTCTTCATTTTCGGTCATGCGCGCTCTGGGACAACGCTGCTTGCCCGTTTGGTGCGGCTCCATCCCGAGGTGCATTGCAATTGGCAAGCTCATTTCTTCACTCGGCCACCTTTTTTATCCGCTCTGGTGGAAGACGCTGCAGTTCAAGAATGGTTAGGGCGGCGCAGCAACCGCTGGAACGGTGGAAGCAATCTCTCGACCGCCGTCCTACGTGCAGCGGCTGACTTTGTTCTTGAGCGAGAAGCCGCCCGCTTAGGAAAATCGATTGTGGGGGATAAAAGCCCGAACAGCCTCGTTCATGGTCAATCTGTGCAGCGCGCCTTCCAGATTTACCCCGATGCTAAATTGATTTATATCCTGCGCGATGGGCGCGACACAATCCTTTCCCACCGTTTTCAAAGCTTTATCGACTCCGTTCAACACTTATCTGCCCAAGACCTAAAAATCCGTGAGGAATTTGCTAAAGACCCTATCCCTTTTCTGCAGGGCGAAAAATCCGTGTTTACCTCGGCGGCTTTTCAGCGCGCTGTTGAAGAGTGGATCAAAAATGTGGAACAAACGATTGATCTGGGCAGAAAATTGTATCAAGAGGCTTTTTACGTTGTTCGGTATGAAGATTTAATCGCCAACCCTTGGCAGGAGATGCTTCAGCTATGGCGATTTTTGGGAGCGACTGAGGATCAATCCCTTCAAGAAAGCGTATCTCAAGAGATTCAGGCGAATCCGGATGCTGAATGGCAGACCCAAAAGGCGACTGAGATTGCCCAACTTTTACCAAAAGGCAAGAGCGCTGTCTGGAAGCAAATCCTGACCCCAGCCGAAAAGCAAACTTTTTTGCTGAAGGCGAGGCATATTTTAGAGCAATGGGGTTATCCCACGCAGGAGTAGCGATCGTCGCATGCGCTTCCTCATCATCGGTTTTGGTTCCATTGGCAGACGGCATGCTCAGAACTTGCTCGCCTTAGGGCAAACCGATCTGCTTGTCTATCGTACAGGCAACAGCACCCTTCCACCAGAGATGCTCCTAGATTTACCGGTCGAAACCGACCTGGAGCGGGCTCTGCAATGGCAGCCTGACGCAGTGATCGTGTCTAATCCAACCGCCTTTCACCTTCCCGTCAGCATTCAAGCTGCCCGAGCAGGATGTCATCTCTTTCTTGAAAAACCCATCTCCGATCGCCTAGACGGTCTAGATGAATTTCGAGCGATCGTCCAAGAAAAGGGCATCAAGGTCTTTGTCGGCTTTCAGTATCGCTTTCATCCCGCCATCACAACCATCCATCAGTGGCTTCAAGAGGGCAGGATTGGCCGCCCGCTGTGGGCACGCGCGCATTGGGGTGAATACCTGCCGGATTGGCATCCGTGGGAGGATTATCGGCGCAGTTACAGCGCCCGGCGCGATTTAGGCGGTGGAGTGCTTCTCACGCTTTGTCACCCATTTGATTACTTGAACGCCTTGTTTGGTAGAGCAAGCCATGTCAATGCCTTTGTGGGTAAAATCGGAGATTTGGAGTTGGATGTCGAAGATACCGCAGAAGTCATTCTCCACTTTCCCTATCCCTTTGTCGCAACCGTTCATTTAGATTATCTGCAACGGCCAGCTTCCCATACGTTAGAGATTTACGGCACGCAAGGAATGCTACGCTGGGATTACCATGCGGGCTCCTTGCAATTGCATCAAATCGAAGAGGGCAGCACAAGATTGCACACGGTGACCCTCCCCATGCCGGCGCACCAAGAGCGCAATCAAATGTATCGAGCAGAAATGGAACACTTTCTCCGTATCCTTCAAACGGATGAACAGCCGGCTTGTTCGCTTGATGACGGCATCTATGCCTTGCAAGTTGCCCTAGCAGCCCGAAAGGCAGCGGATACGGGTTTTCAAGTCTCCATCTTGTAATAAAAAATCAAACAAAATCAAATCTCACGAGGTGAAAAAGAATCATGACAACAAAAAGATCCAAAACCACGCTCATCACCCCTTACGGGGGGAAACTGGTCAACTTGGTGGTCAGCGGCGAAGAACGCCAAGAGCTGATTGCCCGCTCGACTCGGTTGCCATCGGTAAAAATTTCGGCCCGCGCCATGTGCGACCTGGAGCTCCTCGCTACCGGAGCCTTTTCACCACTCGATCGTTTTATGCGCAAGGCAGACTATGAGCGCGTCTTGACCGAAATGCGCTTGACCGATGGCACGCTTTTCCCTATCCCGGTCACTCTGCCGGTCAACGAAGACGACTTGCCCAAGTGGGGCGAAGCGATCACCTTATGTGATGCCCGCAACAATACGCTGGCGGTGATGCAAATCGAGGAAGTCTACCATTGGGACCCCTTGCGCGAAGCGCGCTTGGTCTTAGGCACGACCGACCCGCGCCATCCCCTCGTCTCGGAGATGGTCAGTTGGGGCAAGGTGTATGTCTCCGGCGAGTTGAAAGTGATCGACCTTCCCAAATATTATGATTTTGTCGATTTGCGCCGCACGCCGGCTCAAGTGCGCCAATTGTTAGAAGAAATGGGCTATTCCAATGTGGTGGCGTTTCAGACGCGCAATCCCATGCACCGCATCCACGAAGAACTGACCAAGCGCGCCGCTGAAGAAGTCAACGGCAGTTTGTTGATCCATCCGGTGGTCGGTTTGACCAAACCCGGCGATGTCGATCACTATACGCGTGTGCGCGTCTACCGTGCTTTGGTGGAAAACTATTATGACTCCAAGCGCACTGTGCTGAGCTTGTTGCCGCTGGCCATGCGCATGGCTGGGCCAAAGGAAGCCCTATGGCACGCCATCATCCGCCGCAACTATGGCGCCAACCATTTCATCATCGGACGCGACCATGCCGGGCCCGGCAACGACAGCCATGGGCGACCTTTCTATGGACCGTATGAAGCCCAAATGATGTTGGAACAGTATGCCGATGAATTGGGGGTCAAACCGGTTCAGTTTAAAGAATTGATCTACCTGCCCGACGAAGACCGCTACGAAGAAGTGAGCAAAATTCCCGAAGGGGCGCGCACGCTGTCGATCTCGGGCACACAGGTGCGCGAAGAATATTTGGCAAAGGGAAAAGAGTTGCCCGAATGGTTCACCCGCAAGGAGACGGCTGAAATCTTGCAACAAATGTATCCCCCCCGCCACCGCCAAGGGGTGTGCATTTGGTTCACCGGCTTGAGCGGCGCCGGCAAATCCACCACCGCCGAAATCCTCACCTCCTTGTTGATGGAACGCGGGCGGCAAGTGACCTTATTGGACGGCGACGTTGTGCGTACCCATCTCTCCAAGGGCTTGGGCTTCTCCCGCGAAGACCGCGATACCAACATTTTGCGCATCGGATTTGTGGCTGGTGAGATTGCCCGCCATGGGGGCACGGTCATCTGCGCTGCTATCAGCCCCTATCGGGCTACGCGCGAGGAGGTGCGCAAGATGGTCGGCGATGAACGGTTTATCGAGGTGTTTGTTGATACCCCAATCGAGGTGTGCGAGGCACGCGATGTGAAAGGCTTGTATGCGCGAGCGCGGCGCGGTCAAATCACCGGATTTACTGGTGTGGATGATCCCTATGAGCCGCCAATTGACCCTGAAATCACTCTGGATACGGTCAATCACACGGCTGAGGAAAACGCCCGCTTGATTATTGGCTACCTCGAAGAGCAAGGTTTTCTCCTGCCCGATGGTGCCAACCGCCGTGAAACCCTCGTCAGCGTCTCCGACGACGGGCGTGAGCCAACGGCTACGGCTTAGAACCCCGTCTGCCAACTCATCCCAAAGCTCAACACGCATGGCTTGGAATTTGGATGGAAACAGCGTCTGTGTTCGATCGTTTTAGACTTGACCACCGCGTTGCTATCGTCACCGGTGGAGCCGGTTTGCTCGGCAAGGAGTTTTGCCGCACGCTCGCCGAAGCCGGCGCCAAGGTGGTGGTGGCTGACTTGAACGAAGCGGCTGCGCAGGGGGTGGCGCAGCGCTTACAGCAAGCGGGTTGGCAAGCGTTGCCGCTCGGCGTGGATGTCACCTCTCCCGAAGCGGTGCGCAACATGGTCACCCAGACCTTGCGCACCTTCAACAGGGTGGATATCTTGGTCAACAGCGCCGCCCTAGACCCGAAGTTCGACCCACAACACGGCAGACACTCGAATACGTTTGAGGAGTATCCCCTGGAATTGTGGAATCAAGCCTTGGCGGTCAACCTCACGGGAGTCTTTTTGTGTTGCCAAGCGGTGATTCCGGCGATGCTGGAGCAGGGAAAAGGGGTGATCATCAACCTAGCTTCGATTTATGGCATCACCGCCCCCGATCAGCGGCTCTATCAGCGCGAAGGCCAACCCCCGCAATATAAACCGGCTTACTATCCGGTCACCAAAGCGGGCGTTCTGGGGTTGACCGCTTATTTAGCAGCTTACTATGGTGGAAAGAATATCCGCGTCAATGCCCTGACACCCGGGGGAGTCTATAACGAGCATGATGAAGCCTTTGTTCGGGCGTACTCAGCTCGCACGATGCTCGGTCGCATGGCGGCAAAAGACGATCTCAATGGAGCGCTGCTCTTTCTAGCTTCAGATGCTTCGTCCTATATGACCGGGGCAAACTTAATCGTCGATGGCGGTTGGAGCGCTTGGTAAGGGAGCCAATATGGAACATCAAACCGAAGTCTTAGCCGTGATTCCGGCGCGGGGTGGCTCGAAAAGCATCCCGCGCAAGAACATTCGCCCCTTTTATGGGCACCCCTTGATTGCCTACAGCATTGCGGCTGGCTTGGCGGCCGAAACGGTGACGCGGGTGATCGTCTCGACCGACGATGAGGAAATTGCCGCAGTTGCCCGCCAATACGGCGCCGAGGTGCCGTTTTTACGCCCGGCCGAATACGCTCAAGATGACACACCCGACCTTCCGGTCTTCTTGCACACTTTGCAATGGTTGGCAGAGCATGAAGGGTATCATGCTCAAATTGTGGTGCAGTTACGCCCTACCTCTCCGCTGCGCAAAGTGGAGCATATCGACCAAGCAGTTTATAAACTGCTGCTGCAGCCTGAAGCCGACTCGGTGCGCACGGTGATCGAGCCGTTTCAAAATCCCTTTAAAATGTGGCGCATAGACCCAGACGGGTTTCTGCGTCCCTTGTTGGAAATCGATCTCCCCGAAGCGTATAACCTGCCCCGCCAGGCATTGCCGACCGTATATTGGCAGACCGGCTATGTCGATGTCGCCTGGAGTGATACGATTTTGGAAAAGCATTCGATGACCGGCGATCGCATCTTGCCGCTGGTCATGCCAGCCTCCGAATGGGTCGATATCGATTCCGAAGCGGATTGGCAGCGCGCCGAACGCCTGCTGGAAAGCGGCGAGATCACCTGGGATGACCTGGGCTTCGAACCCGACCGCTATTTGCACCTAAATTGGTGAAGTCTATGAGTTTTGGGACTCACTTTAGTAATCGGATAAATCCTGCTTGTTCAAAATGGTGATCGGTTGTCAATGCTTCTTGGATGGATCTCTTATCCATCACAACAAAGCTTGCGCAGTCGGTCAAACTCCATCCCTTATCCTGGCGACTTTTCAGAAGTTGCCAAGCTCTTTCATCTAACAAAGGATCGATATGGATAATTTCAACGAAAGGAGATTGTTTGAGAGCATCAATGAACGCGATCATTTTTGGTCGTGGAATCTTAAGAGGGCTTGACATCAGCGAGACCAGTTCAAGAAGGACATAATTCGTTGTAACTAGTTTATTTCTTTGTTGGCGGGTAGTCTGATAGATGCTTACAGCTAATGTATGATAAGGTTGTGTAGCGTCAACCAAATTTCCCCACCCTGCAGTGTCAACAAAAACATGACTCATTGATATTTGCTTATTCTTCTCTTTCTCTCAAATGTTCAAGGATTGATTTACCGAGATACCGATCGTGTTGAGCAGCCCAGTCTTCGATATCTGTGCGAAATGCACCAATAAATTGTTCTAGTGGATCGGCGCTGGTTTCTTGTAATGCTTGGTTTAGCCAATCTTGTGCAAATTGTTCCGGCGTTTTTCCACTCTTTTCAGCTAAACGCTTGAGCACATCGTAAACATTCTCTGGAAGTTCTATTTTAAGAGTTCTTTCCATCTTCTCACTCCATAGTACTGAGTAGAATGATTATACCCTATGGATCGACGTTGATGCCGAAAATGATTGGCAGCGCGCCGAACGCCTGCTGGAAAGCGGCTAGATCACCTGGGATGACCTGAGCTTTGAACCCGACCGCTATTTGCACCTGAATTGGTGAGCCGCCTGGCTTTGCGTTGCTGAGGTGGCAAGGGAGGAAACCAGCCCAATCAATGAGGTTTTTCCTCCCCCCTGATCAATGGTTGCTCCCTTACCCATCCGTCTCGTGGAGCACAGGTCTTCTGACGCTGCTTCTCTGGGAATGGCAAGCCTGCTCGCTACTGGTATCGTCGGACGAGGACGTCCGCCCTCTGGCAAAGCCGCCTCGCCCAACGTTAATCCCTTTTCTTATACCTTAAGAAACCCTAACCCCTTTCTCTCAGGACAAATTGTAGAATAAACCCACACAATCTTTTCAGGAGTGTCGTATGCCCGTGATTAAAATCGGTGACCGCCTGGTCGGAGATGGTCAACCCACTTATATCATTGCCGAGATCGGTGTCAACCATAACGGTATTCTTGCTTTGGCGTTGAAGCTCATCGATATTGCTGCCGATGCCGGCGCCGATGCCGTCAAGTTTCAAAAGCGCAAACTGGAAAAACTCTACGCTAAGAAATACCTCGAAAACGCCAATGCCGGCGAGAAAACCTTGCGCTATCTCTTGCCGATCTTGCAGCAGGTCGAGCTTCCCGAACACGACTTTTACACCATCGTCGAGCATTGTCGGAAGCGCAACATCACCTTCCTTTGCTCCGCCTTTGACCCCGAAAGCGCCGATTTCTTAGAAACGCTTGGTGTGCCGGCGTATAAGGTGGCGTCGGCCGACCTGACCAATCTACCGCTGCTCGACCACCTCGCCTCCAAGGGCAAACCCCTCATCCTCTCTACCGGCATGTCGCGCATGGATGAGGTTGAGTTTACGGTGAATTTTCTCAAACAGCGCAATGTCGAATTTGCCCTGCTGCACTGCAATAGCACCTATCCGGCAGCGTTTGAGGATATTAACCTGCGCTTTATGGACAAACTGCGCCGCTTTGGCGTGCCGGTGGGCTATTCGGGACACGAACGCGGCATTGCCGTCTCGACCGTGGCGGCGGCCCTGGGTGCCTCGATCATCGAACGTCACCTCACCCTCGACCGCACCATGGAGGGTCCCGACCATGCCGCCAGCCTGGAGCCGCAAGGGTTCAAGAAAATGGTGCGCGACATCCGCCAAGTGGCGCTTGCCCTGGGCAGCGGGGAGGAAAAATTCTTCTCGCGCGGCGAAATCTTGAACCGCGAGGTGCTGGGCAAGAGCTTGGTGGCTGCCAAACGCATTGAGGTTGGCGAAGTGATCACGCGCGAGAAGATCACCGTCAAGGGTCCGGCGCTGGGATTATCCCCGCAACACTATGAACAATTGCTCGGCAGGGTAGCCGAGCGGGTGATCGAGGAAGATGAACCATTCCTGGAGCGGGATTTGGGCATCAAGATCGAGTTGGATGCCACGCATACGTTACCATTGGATTACGGCTTCACTGTGCGCTTTCGCGACTCCCATGAATTGTTAGCCTATCAACCGCGCATGTTGGAATATCACTTCACCGATCAGGATTTGGAAGAACACTATCCCGGCGGGGATTACAACCTCAAATTAGTCGTACACGCCCCTGAATTCTGGGATCGCACCTTGGTTGACCTCTGTTCGCGCGATGAATGGCAACGCAAAGGCTCGGTGGAACTGGTGCAAAAGACCATTCGCTTGACGCGCGAGATGGCGCCGCACTTTGTCGGTACGCCCAAAGTGGTGGTTCATCCGGGCGCCATGAGCCTCGATCATCCGATTCACGATAAGAAAGCCCTATACGACAATCTGCGCCGTTCCTTGGAAGAAATCGATGCCGAGGGCGTGGAGCTTTTATTGGAGAATTTGCCCCCTCACCCGTGGTACTTCGGCGGACAATGGTTGACCAATGCCTTTATGGACGCTTACGAGATCCGTGACTTCATCGAACCCTTAGGTTTGAAGATGTGTTTCGACACCTCGCATTCCAAGCTCTACTGCAACTGGGCACATGTCGATTTCTTCGATCAAGTGCGCGTTTTGCTGCCCTACATTGGGCATTTGCACCTCTCGGATGCGTCTGGCTTGGACGGCGAAGGCTTGCAGATCGGCGAAGGCACCATCGATTGGGTGCGCTTCTTCCAAGTGATCGGCGACTATCATGGCACAATGATTCCAGAAATTTGGCGCGGTCATCAGCGCCAAGGGGAGGGCTTCTTGATTGCCATTCAACGCTTGTCGGAGGCTTATTTCAAAGCCAGGCAAGCAGAAAAGGCGGGTTGATCAACATCTGTAGCCTAATAGCCTTTAGGGGTGAGCACCAGCGAACACAATAGATAGCCCTATCTGCTCTGCAGATTTGTTCGGATGCGCTGTTTCTCCTTTGCTGAGAGAACAACTTTTATGATGCCCAATCAAGAGGATTTAAACCGGATAAGTGCGCCGAGACAAGGTGTGAGAAGAAACTATGATCGGTTGAGCCGTTGGTACGATTTGATCACCGCTTCTACAGAAGAACGGTACCGCCGCCAAGGGTTACGTGTGTTGGATCCCCAAGAAGGGGAAATGATTTTGGAGGTCGGCTTCGGTACCGGGAACGCTCTCGTTGCTATTGCACAGGCTGTGGGTAACAGTGGCAAAGCGGTGGGAGTCGATCTTTCTTTGAATGAGCAGAACCCCATTCTACTGCTCTTCGCCGATTGGGTAACTTCCGTCAAATAGCGTACTGA
>QEXX01000101.1 GCA_003130835.1 Anaerolineae bacterium
CTACCGTGTAAGCGACATTCATGTCGTCTGAATCCACGAGATAAATCTCGTGCTACCGCGTAAGCGACATTCATGTCGCCAGAAGTGTTAGCAGCGTTTCTTAATAACCTGAATTAAGTTGCGCAGCTTCGTTCTCAATCCTTACTACGCAGTTTTGGAATCAGCCAACCCAAGAAGGCTTGTTGAGAGCGGGTTTGCATCAGCAGCCGACCCGGTCCGCGAATTTCGACCACGAAGCCCTCTCCGCTGAGAAAGGTCGATTTTAGCCCACCAACGGTTCTGGGCTGAACCGGCATGTTGGCGTCGAAAGCAACCAAGTGGGTCGAATCGACAATATACGTTTCGCCAGGGTTCAAGATTTTTTCATGAATGGCCCCGTAGGAAGAGAGTAAGATTTTTCCACTGCCGCTGGCTTCTAGCATGGAAAACCCTTCGGTAGCCAGAAAGGCTTTGGTGCTGAGTTTTGCCGTGAGTTCAATTCCTTGTTCCGAAGCGACATAAGAACCACTCTGAATCAACACCTTTTGATTGTTCAAGGTTAGCACAAGCAAATCTCCCGGCAGTTCTGGTGCAAAGGTGATCTCGCCGCCTTGAGCAGGAGCCGTGAAAAAGTTTTGGAAGAAGCTTTCGCCACCTAAAACGGCTCTGCCAAGCGATTTCAGTAGCCCGCCGGCAGCTTTTGTTTCGATGGTCACTCCTGCGCTCATACTGACCATCGCGCCAGCTTCAGCACGGATTTGCTCATTGGGAGCTAATTTGACGATGCCCAAGGAATAAGCGGGGCGGTACAGAATTTCGATTTCCATGGTTGACTCCTTGTAAAATCTTAGCTGGATTGATTTTGCAACTTTTGTCCGAAAATTACTGCTCTGAAGACTTGAATAGCAATCCCTGAATCAACGAGAAAGATCATTCAGGCGAAACGTCCAAAGCGATCTTTGGAATGAGAAAATGTTTATCTAATTTGGATTTTATCCTATTCTGGATGGATGAGCAATGGACGGGATGTGTGATATGATTCTGGGCTGATGAAAGATCGTTTTTATCGCCCTCTGCTCTGGCGCTTGGTGTGCCTTGCTTGGTTAGGATTGTGGATTGTCAACCTTGGGCAAGTGCCAGTTGCCTCCGGCAAAGTTGCACTCAAGGGAGATGCTTACCAAGTGATTGCTTTGGTGAATCAGGTGCGGGCGTCTTATGGATTGCCTGACCTTCAGGCATACAGCGCTCTGATGGCTGCAGCCCAAGGACACAGTGACTATCAAGCCTCCATCGGTACGGCGACGCACAGTGGCAAAGGTGGCTCCTCTCCCCTTCAGCGCGCGATGGCAGCCGGGTATGGTGGAGGAGCAAAAGTGTATGTCAGTGAAAATATCTACAGTGGGAACAATGCCTCGCCGAGTCAGGCGGTCAATTGGTGGACAGGCGATGGGATTCATCTGCAGACCATGATTAATCCCAATGCCACGGATGCCGGGGCTGGGGTTGCTCAAAATGGCGATACCGTTTTCTACACCTTATTGGTGGGGTATGTAGCCGGTGCGCCTGGCAGTGGGCCTGTTTCCCCGTCAGCTTCGGGGGGAACAAAAGCACCTACGGCAATGCCCTTTATCCCGATTGTGACCTCTACGCCCAACCCGGATGGGAGCATTGTTCATGTGGTGCAGCCAGGTCAAGCCTTGTGGAATATTGCTGCTATTTATAAAGTCCCCTTAGCAGACTTGTTGGTGCAGAATGGCTTGACGGAGAACTCATTCATTTACCCAGGCGATAAAATCTTGATTCGCAAGGCTGAAGTCACGCCCACTGTTGAAGAAACGAACCTGCCAACCCCAACGCTTACCAGGACGGCTACTCCCAATGCGCCGACTGCCACATTGATTCCGCTTGATCTGATGGCAGCAACCTTGACCCCAATTGCACCCCAGGCCACTGAAACCACTCTGCCAATTCAGGGACAAGTGGAGCAGCCTTCCCAATCTTCGGCTGAACGCAGCAGAGATTTCTTCCCATTGGTTATCGGAGGCTTGTTTTTTGTGGGTGGGGTCTTGATCATTTTAGGGACATTGGCACGACCGCACCGAGGATGAGAGATTAAAATCATCGAGCGTGGGGGGGACACGCTCGATGATCTAAGGAGGTCCACCGGAGATTTCAGCATGGGGGGGACATACTGAAACCGCTGCCGGGGTAGGACACCTGTGAAATACCAATAAGAGGGAGGGCAGGTGTCTTATATGGATAATATATCCTAAATTTGTCAAAATTGCATTAAAATCTGATTAGAAATGTCCGAATTAGGAGGCGTCTTTCGAGGAATTTTTTGAACGGGGTTTTAACCACTCTTCAAATTCTTGGATATCGATTTCAGGGTAATCGCTTTTTTCATTTAGGTCGGATTCTTTGGCTGCGGCTGCTTGACTGAGCTGACGAGCAAATGCAGATGCGGAAATCACTCTGGCGCGTGCAGCTTTTGCCATGGTTTGCACTTGACGATCGGAGCTTACCACCGTCCAATTGCGGGCTTCTCTCCCTAGCCGTTGTAGCCTTTCGTAAATGGCTTGATCGGCGCTTTTTCCAGCGCGGATGAAAAATGCGGTCAACCGTCCGTAATTGCGAGCGCGTGGCATACCTGGGGGAGCGTGATCAAAATAGACTTCGGCTGTGCGCTGTTGGCGGCGGCAGAAGTCTTGCAGGAGTTCAATCAACTGCTGCTCGTCGTCCATGGTCTCAAGGCTTAAGTGGGGCATTTGCCCAATCAGATTATGCCCATCGATGATATACGGCATAAATGAATTTTAGCTTTGCGAGTATGCTTGGTCAAGGTGAAAAAACGCTTGAAAAACCGTTCGAATCACCCTCTTCTAAAAAAAACGAAACAAATCCGGCGACACCATTACTTCGATGCTATGGGGATTACATAGAACAGTACGGCAAAATAGTGAAAAACGCTCCCTAGCAGGACAAACAGGTGCCAAATCGCATGGTTATATGGGAGGCGTTTCCATACGTAGAAAATCGCTCCGCCGCTGTAAGCAAGTCCACCTGCCAGGAGCAAACCCAAACCACCCAGCGGTATCGTCTCAAGTAAAGGTTTGACGCCCACGACAACGACCCATCCCATGGCGATATAAATCAAAGCGTTCCAAATTGATTTTTGTCGCAAGAGGAAACCCTGTAGGAGAACGCCACAGATTGCCAAACACCAAACCAGAATCAACAACGACCACCCCCAGGCACCCCGCAAGTTGACCAAGGTAAACGGGGTGTAGGTGCCAGCGATAAGGAGGAAGATGGCTGTATGGTCAAGGCGACGCAAGAGCTGTTTCACGTGCGGGATAGGAATGCTATGGTATAAAGTCGAAGCGGTGTAAAGCAAAATTTGGGTTGTCCCATAAATGCTGACACTGACGATATGCCAAACATTGCCCAACAGGGCGGCAAAAGCGGTGAGAACAGCCAAGCCAGCAATTGACAGAACTACTCCTATACCGTGAGTGATGCTGTTGGCGATTTCCTCCCCGCGCGTGTAATAAGGAAAATGGGTCTGTGGTGGCATGTGGGATTTCTTTCTTTTCTTGTTCTTCCTTACCCGATGTTTGCGATTTTGCAAGGCGCTTCTTCGCCCATTGGTGTCGGGTTCGATTGTAGTTGTCGCTATTGTATCAGAGTTCTGTCAGGATTTCCTGCCGGCTTAGCTGGCTGAAGCTCCTTCCCCTCGATCTTGCCTGCCATTGGCGGTTTCGGTGTCTATTGTGGAAAGTGTTTACTGGTTGGCTTGAAAGAGAGAAATGCTAAGTAAAAATAGCAGAGTGATCAAGACGGCGGAACTGAGACACCACATACATAAGGCTTTGAGGATGAAGACCTGTAAGATGGTTAGATAAACAGAGAGCAGACTTCCAAATAAGGTGATGGCAACCAGCACGAGAGGCGCTTGACGGGAGAGCCAGTCCTGATGGGTTTTATGCCATGCCCAAGCGAAGAGCAAAACCACGTAACTGATTGTCCCTAGGACACTGTTGGGAACAAAACCCAACAATTTGGCATAGCGGCTTTGTAACACGGTATTGCAATTTTCGAGCGGGCCGCAGATAGCTTGTACCTGAAAGAGTTGCACATAGGCGATGTAAACTGCGAC
>QEXX01000018.1 GCA_003130835.1 Anaerolineae bacterium
AGTTTGTCGAAATGTAGCGCAGCGTACCGAAACCCGCCGGGTTGAGCAGTGTGCTGAGCTTGTCGAAGCGCTTGTCGAAACCCGCTGGGTTGGGTCTCGATACGGGCTGACGCCCTACTCGACCCGCCAACGCCAAGGCGGGTTGAGCTTGCATTGAGTTTGTCGAAATGTAGCGCAGCGTACCGAAACCCGCCGGGTTGGGTCTCGATACGGGCTGACGCCCTACTCGACCCGCCGGACTCCCCTCTCCCCTCGTGGGAGAGGGGCTGGGGGTGAGGGCGCTTCCCGCTCCCGATCTCATCTGCCTGTGCTAAACTAAAGAGAGAACAATTTTTCTAAGGAGGATGGCGATGAGCGAGGTTTTTATCCTTTCGGCTGTGCGTACGCCTATTGGCATTGGCAAGCCGGGCGGTGCCCTGGCTTCGCTCACCCCCCTGCACTTGACCGCCCGCATCTTGCAAGAAGTGGTGCGCCGCGCCGGCCTAGAACCCCGCCAAGTGGAAGATGTGGTGTGGGGCTGCGTGACGCCCATCGGCGAACAAGGCGCCAACCTTGCCCGCTTGGCTGTGCTGCAAGCCGGGTTTCCGGTGGAAGTGCCGGCCGTCACCCTCAACCGCATGTGCGGCTCCAGCCAGCAAGCCATTCATTTTGCCGCCCAGGCGATCCTGTGCGGCGATATGGACATCGTGGTCGCCGGCGGCACGGAGTGCATGTCGCGCGTGCGCATGGGCAGCGACTGGCCACCCGAATGGCCGCCCGATTTCCCCTATCCCCTTGTTCACCAAGGCTTGAGCGCCGAATTGATCGCCGAAAAGTGGGGCTTAAGCCGCGACGAACTGGACGATTTCGGCTATCAATCCCACCTCAAAGCCATGCAAGCCATTCAGAACGGCTGGTTTGCCGAGCAGATCGTCCCTATTGAAAAGGCTGATGGTGTGGTCGTGTGCCAAGACGAGGGCGTGCGCATGCCCCCCGAGCGGCAGAAGATGGCAACGCTTAAACCAGCCTTTAAGGAAGGCGGCAAGATCACTGCCGGCAATTCCAGCCAGATCAGCGATGGGGTTGCGGCAGTTGTGCTGGCTTCTGCCAAAGCCGTGGGGCGCTATAACCTGTTGCCCTTAGCCCGCCTGGTGGCGCGAGTGGTGGTCGGCAGCGATCCGCTGCTCATGCTGGAAGGACCCATCCCGGCTACCCGCCAAGTGCTGAAACGCGCCGGCTTAAGCTTGGACGATCTGGACGTGATTGAGATCAACGAGGCGTTCGCCTCGGTGGTGCTGGCTTGGCAGCGCGAACTGCAACCCGATCCACAGCGCGTCAACCCCAACGGGGGCGCCATTGCGCTGGGGCATCCTTTGGGCGCCACTGGGGCGATTCTGATGACCAAACTCGTCTATGAGTTACAGCGCCGTCAGGCACGCTACGGCTTGCAAACCATGTGCATCGGCCACGGCATGGCAACCGCCACCATCATCGAACGCCTCTAAGCGGTCATTGCTGGCGCGCCGTGATTTGAATCTGCAGCTCGAACTCATCCGCCACGGTCAGCGTGTTGGCAAAGCTGGGCGGCTCAATGCCGAAATCGCTCATCAACAGGCGCGTTGTGGCAACCCCGCGCAGGGTATCGCCGCTCAAGCTGGCGGTCACGTCGAAGGTAACCGTCTTGGTCACTTCGCGGATGGTCAGATTGCCGATCAGTTTGAAGCGCACCTCTTCGCCCTCCGTGTACGAAGCCGGCGCATCGCTGATGGCGGTAGCGATAAAAGTGGCAAGCGGATAATCGTTCAGGCGCGGGCCCTTCTCGCGAATCCACTGATCGCGGTCGTCTCGGTCGGTGGTCAGGGTATTGATGCGCACGGTAAAGCGATTTTCACCAAGCGGCGCGGACAGGTCGGCAAGGTTCAATTGGATAAAGCCCTCGATGGCTTGGGTGCTGCCGGTCACCTTCACCTTTCCGGGGGGAATGCCCAGTTTGTTGAGCGCAGCACTGAAAAACTCTTCATCGACAATATACGCGGCTCGGGATTGCTCGGGCACGACTACAAAAGTGCGGTAGTTGGGATTGGAGGCGGTTGGGGCGCTCTGCTCAACGCCGGGCGCGCTGGACGGTGTGCTTGGCGCAGGCGCAGGTTGTGCACAGGCAAACAATCCCAACAGCAGGATACCGCTTAGTAACACTTTTCGCCATCGGTTCAACATGTTTCCTCCTTGTTTTCTTGGAACTTTTCGCTATTAGTGAAGGTGCAGGTTATCCAGCTCAATTCCCTTGGGTAAATACATCGGTTGGGCGAGCTGGTTAATGCCGTAGCGGCTGGAAAGCAAGCGCATAAACAGCGAATAAAAGCCTTCGTGGCGCAGGGCTGGCTGCAGGCTATCCACCGCCAAGCCTGCCTTGAAGCCGTATTGCTGAAAAGCCTGCACAAAGGCGGCATCCTGGCTTAGGATATGGATGGGGGTGGCGTAGCCATCGGCACGGCGCGAGACCGCCGGGGGTTGATGGTCGCCGATCAAGATAAAAATGCTGTTGGCATCACCGATGTCGAGTATCCATTGAGTTAAAAGGCGCAGTTCAAGCGTGATGGCTTCCAAATAGTTGGCGCGCAGGGTGGTTAGGCGCAGGGTTTGCGGGTCCACCGCCGGCGGTTGCTCGCCCGGCTGGTTCAACGACCGCCAGTCCTGAACGAGGGGCGGCAGCGGGGCAAAGGGATAGTGCGAGTTTTGGGTGATGGTGAACAGAAACAGCGGCCGAGTGTTGTTGCGCGTCAGTTCTTCGTGCACCCAGTGCAGGCTCCACTGGTCGGGGGGTGAAGGGCCCCAGCCATAGCGCGGGCCGATAAACCCCATATCTTTGTAGCGAATCAACTGGTCGATCGCCAACAAGCGGGTGTACTGTTGCCAGCCCTGCTCCGAGAGGTCATCCTCCAAGGCCGACAGCCAAACGGTGTGGTAGCCTTGGTCATTCAGGGTGGCGCTCAGACTGGGATAGCGCTCGGTCTGATAACGATTGAGCAACTGCAGGTACTGGGGATGCTGATCAATGCGTAGCCCGAACAGGGTGCTGGTGTACGACAACCACGAGCCGCCCCCCCAAGTGGGCGATTCGCTCAGGGCGGTTGCCATCTGCCAGCCGTGTGCTTGCAACTGCCGTTGCAGTTCGCTCAATAAGGCGCGGTAAGGCTCAGTAAAGGAGGCGCGTTGGTATAAAACACTGCCGTACGACTCGACAAAGACCAGGTAGATGTGCGGCTTGCGCGCTAGGGGGAACGCGCTGTAATCGTAAAGGCGTTGAATGGGTCGGTCGTTCCACTGGTGAACGCGTTGATAGAGAGTCACCGAGGTCTGAAGGTTGTCCCACAGCTTGAGCGTAAAACTGCTGAGCACAGCTTCGGGCTGGGCGCTTTGTCTGCCCAGCAAGGCGAGAGCGAGCAAGCTATAGGCCGCCAGCCCGTTCAGCACCCGCCGGGATATTGGGCTCAGGCGCGGCGAGGCAGCACTATCCAGCAACACCCGCCACACGCTCCACAGGGCGAACAGCAAGCCCAGCAACCCCAGCGCCACCCCGAGATACACTCTGGCTTGGGCGCCCAAATGTTGAAGCAGCTTAGGCAGGGCATCACGGACGAGAAAATACTGTGCATACACAGACGGCTGCAGCCGATAGATGCCGATCGCCACCGCCTCGTAGAGCGCATAACTCAACATCAGCCCATACAGCAAGGGCAAAAGTGCCCTCATCCATAGGCGCCATTTTTGTCTCAACCCGACCCACAGGGCAAGCGACAGCGTCAGCTCAGCCGAGAGCCGCCACGGGTCGAATGAGGTGCGCCGCAGAAACAGTTGCCCCAGCGCCGCGCCGAGGCTTTGCGGCGCCGGCGTGAGGGACGGCAAAAGCGCATTTTCACCGCTTGTCCATGCTAAGGGGAGAAACAACAAGCTGTTCAGGACGAGAAAAGAGCCCCAGAACGTCCCATTGGGATGTCGCCGCATCCAGCGCAGCCATGTACAACGCAACGAACCGAACACCGTTACCAAGCCAAGACGCCGTGAAAGAATGCTCAAATTATAAATGGAATCGGCGCTGCTGTGGGAGGGCGAAGGCGGGTTTGCAGGTACGCCCTGGCGGGCATGGGCTTGGGTGACTTCGGTCAACTGCTGGTCTCAACCGCACCGGGCTTCCCGCCAACCGAAGCGCCGCTCCCTGTGCTGCGCTATGCGGGCGGCGGGGCAGGCGGAGTTGCCGAGGGTTGCCCAAAACGATTTTTCGCAAACCCCTTGCCAAATCGAGCTTTTGGGGTATAATCAAAGGTGCAAATCGATTTTGCGCACCCCCCCTTGAAAAACGGCCCAAAATGGGCAAATTCGGCAGGGGGGTACGCAAAAGGCAGCGGCACCTTAACAAGTGGGAGAAAAGCAGCGCCCCAAAGGCAAAACCAGCGCCAAAGTGGGGCGCGGCAAGCACAGAGAAGGCAAAATTTGGGGTGAAAGTGGGTCTTGTGAAATTTAGAGCAATCGGGGTCAGAATCCCCTTCCGCCCGTAAGGGCATTAAGACGTAGCGTCCTGGCTTCCCATAATTTCCCAGACGCTTTTTTTCTAAGTCAGAATCCCCTTCCGCCCGTAAGGGCATTAAGACAATTTTGCCTTACGCCATTTTTAATCTCATTCTCTACGTCAGAATCCCCTTCCGCCCGTAAGGGCATTAAGACCGATCTGCTCGGGCGGCCAATCTGTTTCGCCATCAGTGAGTCAGAATCCCCTTCCGCCCGTAAGGGCATTAAGACAGCCGGGCGGGCACCCGGAAGGGTGTCTTGGCTAGTCAGAATCCCCTTCCGCCCGTAAGGGCATTAAGACCAAGTATTTTTGCAGAGCTTAATTGTTAACGCGATATGTCAGAATCCCCTTCCGCCCGTAAGGGCATTAAGACCATATTTAATATTTGATTTGAAGGGGACCTATATTCGTCAGAATCCCCTTCCGCCCGTAAGGGCATTAAGACGCTCCTTTCTATTTGTAATGGATTCGGATACTATACATTACGTCAGAATCCCCTTCCGCCCGTAAGGGCATTAAGACAAAGGATAGATCAGTACACTGTTGGGGGTATAGC
>QEXX01000102.1 GCA_003130835.1 Anaerolineae bacterium
AGCCATTACGTTATTGCGTCAGTATCCCTATCCTTACATCCCCGACGCCCAGCGCGCAATTTCTGCCCAGCCTGCATTGGCTTTTGCCCTGTTGGACAGTCAAATATTAAAACTTTAAAAAGCCCTAGTGCACTTCAACCTCGGCTACGGCAGTGCCGATCTCATCCTGATCGCTGTAACTGAACACGATGTGCGTGTTCTGAAGGGGATATTTGGACAGAATCGCCGTGCCATACGTGCCGCTGATTGGGCCAGGCCCATAATAGGCGTAATACCCTAGCTTGCCGGCAAAATAGCGCACCAGGTCGGCGTTGTTAAGCGAGACGCGCGCCGAATCGGATTCCTGCAGGGCAAGAATATCGGCATCCACTTGTTGCATCAGCGCCAATTGGCGTTGATAGGATCGTTCGCCGGCGCTGTCGTTGGCTTGCTGCAGGTTATAGGTCATCACGATCAGTGAGTTCGGGCGGGGTTCAAATTGGCGCACGCGGGTGGTGGCAAAGGCTGCCCAGAGACTGCCGCCCAACAAAACAACCCCCACGACCAACCAAATGGACGAGAGATCGCTCGCAACGCTTGGGGCAATTTCCCTAAGTGGAACGCGCCGCAAGACGATGACCAACGTTAAGAGCCCACTCATCAGGAAAAAAGGCAACCAGAATTTGTTGCGGAACCATGGGCTAATCGGTTCGACATACCCCCAGACATTGGTGAAGATTTGCATGAAGATGAGCACAATCAGCAAGAACACCCCCAAAACCATCCCTGCACCCATAGCCCGCAGCGAGGGTGGTTTGTGCTGCCACCCTTCGGTCAAGAGGTAGAGATCCAAGAAGATCACGGGAAAGAGCAAGAGAGTCACGTAAAACGGCACTTGTTGCTGCCAAGGGGTAGCGCCGACAATCAAGGCATCCGAATCAGGGGAGGCTGGAAAAACAACCCGGTTGACCAAGAGCGTTGCCGTCAGGGCAAGGGCGAAAAGCCCATTCCAAAGCAAGATTGCGGTCGGAGAGAGACGGCCGAGCCAGGCCGGCTGGACGACCAAAATCCCTACCCAAGCTAGACACAGCAGCCCGATCACGCCCACCGTTAGGCGGTAATCGCTTTCCACCCAACGCGCCATGACCGAGGGGGCAGAAAAGGCAAAATAAACCAGCGCAAAAGCCATCCAAACCCCGACCAAGGGAGAGAGTGCCTCGCGTGCCGAAACCAATTCGTCTTGCTCAGAGTAGGTGATTCCCCATAAGGCATAGCCGAGGAGCGCCCCTAACACCCAGCCTAACCAGCCGCCCTCGCCTTGCAAAGCGTAGTCGATTCCAAACCCGACGGTTCGCAACAAGACCGAGATTGCAACAGCCAGAGCCAACCCTAGCGAGATCGCCCGTGCACTCGGTCTTTGCCCTGCAATCTGAGTATGGAACAAAAGCGGGAATAGGAGCAATGTCGCAGCGCTAGCAAGTCCCGCAGCCAGCAGACGCCCAACGGTCGGCAGGAAGGCGATCAAGCCCCGAGCCAAGAACACAATGACAAAGAGCAGGCCCATCAAGAAGCGAGACGGCTTGCGTCTGAACAAAAGCAGCAACGCGGGAGAAAATAAGAAGAGTAAACCCAATGCCTTTTCATCTAAGGAGGTCTGCAACAAGTCGAGAATATAAATTGATTCAACCAAGCTACCGATGGAATGAAGCAAGAACAGGAAAAGCAAAGCAAAAATCAGGGCATAACGGTCGGAGGGTTTCATCAGAACTCCTTTCCTCTTTGCCGGTAGAACTATAGTAATTATACGTTATGGAAAAGAATCGATTGTACGTTCAGCGATCGCTTCTCGAGAGGGTCAATCGTTCCCCTGCCTCTCCCCACACCTCGATTAGACTGTTGCGGAAAAAGCTATCCATCCGCTCCGATTGCTCGGGGAAAAACTGGCGTGGTGGGATCTCCTTCGTTTCCCAGCGGGACAATTCTTTTTCGATAAAGTCGTTGAGGATCGGAATGCGTTGGTCGCGTTTCAATTCTTCGCCGGACTTTTTCCTCTCCATGAGCTGCACCGTCGCCTCCCTTATTTCAGCCGGCAAATCTAGTTCCTTGAGAAGGATATTAAAATCGGTGGGGACAATACCACGCCCGGCTTCAATCCATCTCATGGCTAGAAGCGGGCGCAAAACATAGAAATACTTTTTCACCCACACGATCTCACCCTGAAGATACTCGCGATAATTGCCCCGCGCCATGTGCAAATAGTGATAAAGGCAAGCCGTGGGAGAGAAAAATTCTTCAGCGAGTTGGCGCATTCCTTGGGCAAGCGAATATTTTTCCCAATAGACAATGGGTGACCCAAGCCACTCTAAAAGCGGAGGGTTGGTTTTTCGGAGCAAGCGCAAGGACTTACGAAAATCCCATCCGTTAATGTCTAGTTGACCTTGTGGCGGATATTCAATCACATCCCGCCGTTCACTGACCGAAAGATACCATTCTACCGGATGAAGATAAATAAAGCGCACGTCGTAATCGCTATCTTGGGAAGGGAAGCCCCAGGCGCGGCTGCCCGATTCGCAGGCATAGACGATTTTGACGCCCTTTTCCCTTTCAATTTGAGCTAAACGAGAGAGGATGAGTTCTTCCATAAAGCACTCATTTCCAAACCCAATCTTACCTCCACAGGGAGATTTTGGATAGTGGTAGACGCTTTGATCATACAGGCTTTACACCAACCGAACCATCGAGTGAGAACCGGTGCAAGTGTCTTCTTACGCTGACCGACAGAGCCAGAGGCTCTTGGTTCGAGAGCAACCCTTTTTCCAGCCAAGCTCAAATCGGCGCCCCTCTCACAAAAAAAACACCCCCAACCCCACCGCTCGGCAACAGGGGGTTGAGGGTGCGGAGAGAGAAAAATGTTAGGCAAGGTCAAAACGATCGAGGTTCATGACCTTGTTCCAAGCAGCAACAAAGTCACGCACAAATTTCTCTTGGTTATCATCTTGGGCATAGACCTCAGAGATAGCCCGCAGTTGGGAGTTGGCGCCGAAGATCAAGTCGACCCGCGTGGCAGTCCATTTCAGTTCGCCGCTTTTGCGATCGCGACCTTCAAACGTCTCGCGTTCTTCCGAGGTCGGCTGCCAATCGATGCTCATATCTGTCAGATTGACGAAAAAGTCATTGGTCAGCACGCCTGGGCGGTTGGTGAACACGCCATGTTTTGAACCGCCATAATTTGCCCCTAAGACGCGCATGCCGCCAACCAGCACCGTCATTTCGGGCGCGCTTAGCTTGAGCAGTTGCGCTTTGTCGATCAACATCTCTTCGGGGGTAACGTTGAGTTTGCCTTTAATATAATTGCGGAAGCCATCGGCAAGCGGCTCAAGCACAGCAAAGGAATTGACATCCGTCTGTTCCTGAAGGGCGTCGTTGCGTCCCGGCGTGAAAGGCACCTCGATGTCATAGCCAGCCGCTTTGGCAGCCGCTTCAACTGCGGCACAGCCACCCAGCACAATCAGATCAGCCATGGAGACCTTTTTGCCATCTGTTTGGGCATTATTAAACTCCTGTTGAATGCGCTCTAAGGTGGCAAGCACTTTTTGCAGTTGCTCGGGCTGGTTCACTTCCCAGCTCTTTTGCGGCTCAAGGCGAATGCGAGCCCCGTTGGCACCGCCGCGCTTATCCGAGTTGCGATAGGTTGAAGCAGCCGACCAAGCTGTATAGACCAATTCCGAAATCGACAAGCCCGAAGCCAAGATCTTCGCTTTCAGCTCGGCAATATCGGCAGCATCGATTAACTTGTAATCCACCGCGGGAATCGGGTCTTGCCAGATCAGGTCTTCGGCAGGCACTTCCGGACCGAGATAGCGGGTCTTCGGGCCCATATCGCGGTGGGTCAACTTAAACCAAGCTCGGGCAAACGCTTCGGCAAACGCTTCGGGGTCTTGATGGAAACGCCTCGCAATGGGTTCAAAACCGGGGTCAAAGCGCAAAGACAGGTCGGCTGTGGTCATCATCGGTGGGTGTTTCTTGGTCGGGTCGTGCGCATCCGGAATGAGATGTTCGGGCTTGACATTCTTGGGTGTCCACTGATAAGCCCCTGCTGGGCTTTTGGTCAGCTCCCATTCGTAGCCAAAGAGCATATCGAAGTATCCCATATCCCACTGGGTCGGATTGGGTTTCCAGGCACCTTCAATGCCGCTGGTGATGGTATCCGATCCCATCCCGCTGCCATGCCGGCTCTTCCACCCGAGACCCATCTGCTCGATCGGAGCAGCTTCTGGGTCCGCTCCAACCAAAGCCGGGTCGCCAGCTCCATGCGCTTTGCCAAAGGTATGGCCGCCAGCGATTAAGGCAACGGTTTCCTCATCGGTCATCCCCATGCGGCGGAACGTCTCCCGCACATCGCGGCCGGAGGCAACCGGGTCTGGGTTGCCGTTGGGCCCTTCAGGATTTACATATATCAAGCCCATCTGCACGGCTGCCAAGGGAGTCTCTAATTCGCGATCGCCGCTATAGCGATTGTCGCCTAACCACTCGGTCTCGGAACCCCAGTAGATATCTTCTTCCGGCTGCCAGATGTCCTCGCGGCCGCCGCCAAAGCCAAAGGTCTTTACGCCCATCGTCTCAAGAGCGACATTACCGGCAAGGATCATCAAATCTGCCCAGGAAATTCGATTGCCGTATTTCTTCTTGATCGGCCAGAGCAAGCGGCGGGCTTTATCCAAATTGACATTGTCGGGCCAACTGTTGAGCGGGGCAAACCGTTGACCGCCAGTGCCACCGCCACCGCGCCCGTCAAAGATGCGATAGGTGCCGGCGCTATGCCATGCCATGCGGATGATCAAGCCCCCATAATGCCCCCAATCGGCCGGCCACCAATCCTGCGAAGTCGTCATCAGCTCTGCCAAGTCTTTCTTCAAAGCAAAATAATCCAGTTTCTTAAACTCTTCGCGATAATTGAAATCAGCACCAAGTGGATTTGAGGCTGGATGATGTTGATGCAGGATATTCAAGTTGAGTTGATTGGGCCACCAATCGCGATTGGAAGTGCCGCGCGTCGGAGAAGTCCGTCCGGCTGGGCTTTTTAGAGTTTTATGATTTCCATTGTCCATTTTTACCTCCTCAAAAATTTTGCCAACCTGTTTTATCAGGGGATTTCAATCTTATAATTAAGATATTTACGATATATATTATAGCATATCCCAAGCCAATGTGTGTCCTTTATTAAGCAAACGCTCATTTAACGATCCGCACTTCCCCTCCTGTACATCCATAAACTCCTTCATCAGCCTCTTTACACAATCCCTATCCATGCAAACCCTCTCAAATCTAGGTGCTCAATTCCGTCTATGAAGACTCCCATCGCGCAAACAGACACCGCTATTAAAGACTAGCCAGCAACCACCGCTGCAAATTCCGCGCCCATCCCGCCAGCAATTCCTTCTCGGCATGAAGGCAACCTAGATGGATTTGTCTTCAAGAAAACTCAATCGAGCATTTTGACGATATAATCATCCTGCAATGGCGATTTTCTCGCACCGTCTTTTGGCCGGGTTGGTTCTAGCCGCCGCGCTGGTTTGGATGCTCTTCAGTAGAGTTCCCCCGCAGGCAAACTCGGCTTTTGCGCTCCCCGCACCGCAGAAAGGCTTTACCGCCCCCAATTTCACCCTCGAGACCACCGACGGCGAAACGATCACCTTAGCAGCGTTACGCGGTCAAGCAGTCATCCTAAACTTTTGGGCTTCGTGGTGTCCCCCTTGCCGCGCCGAGATGCCAACCCTGCAAGCTTTGCACGAACGCTACGGGGCTGATTTGGTTCTGCTGGGAATCAACGCCAGCACGCAAGACAACTTGCCCAAAGCCTACCAATTGATTGCGGAGCTAAACTTGACCTTCCCGATCTTGTTGGATAGCAGCGGCGCGGTCGTCCGCGCCTATCGCGTCTTCTCCCTACCGACCACCTTTTTCATCGATCGCCAGGGCGTCATCCGTGAGGTGGTTGTGGGCGGGCCGTTAAGTGAAGCCGGCTTGCGGGCGCGCCTCGAACCTCTCCTGCAAGGGACTCCCTAATGCTTCCCATCCTCCAACTCGGGCCTCTCGCCCTGCGCACACCGTTGCTGCTCACTCTGCTGGGGCTGTACCTAGGCATCAGCCTTGCCGAACGGCGCTTGCCGAAGGGCTCGCTCTCCATCAGCCAACTCAACTCTCTGGTTTTTCCCGGTTTAGGCAGCGGGTTGATTGCAGCGCGCCTGCTCTTCGCCTGGCAACATTGGGCGATCTTTGCCTCAACGCCGCTGAGTTTGTTCTCTCTGGACCCAGGCTTGCTCGACCCCTGGGCGGGCTTGACTGTGGGGGTTTTTGCCATGTTGATCTATGGACAACGGCAACAGCTCTCGCTTTGGTCCAGCCTAGATGCCCTTACGCCGCTGCTCGCCGTGTGGGGGGTTTTCCTCAGCCTCGCCCTGTTTGCTTCGGGAGCGATGTACGGCATGCCTACCGAGCTACCTTGGGGGCTGGAATTATGGGGAGCAAAACGCCATCCGGTTGCCCTCTATCAAGCCATTGCCGCTTTGATTATCCTGATCGCCTTTTGGCGTCGCTGGGGTCAGAGCCGTTATCCCGGTCAGCTTTTCTTGCAGTTTACCCTGGCTACAGCAGCCAGCGTGTTTTTGGTGGAAACTTGGCGTGCTCACAGCCCGCTGCTGCTGGGTGGCATTCGGGCAGTGCAAGCTGCGGCTTGGCTGGTCATGGCAATCTGCTTTTGGTTGCTCAACTCCCGCGCCAAACCCATCGTTTAGGGATTGTTCAACACGAAATTCAAGGCATACTGCGCATCTAGATAATTCGGGTTTTGCTCCAAAGCAGCCTTGAAATCCTCTACGGCTTGGTTGATTTTTCCTTGACGGTAATGCGCCCAACCGCGCCAGAGCAAAGCCTCTTCGGAATTCGGAGTGCGTTTGAGGGCGTATTCGACGATCGCCATCAGGTCATCGATCCGCCCGGTGTGGAAATAAGCCAGAAATGGACCAAATTGGTAGCGGTACATGCGCTGTGGTAAGCCGATCTGGCGGGCTTGGTCGTACGCCAGAGCTGCTTCTGGGTAGCGCTCAAAGTAAACCAGATTGGTACCCAGATTAAACCACGCAAAGGCATTTTGGGGATCGGCTTGGCTCTCGCGCTGGGCAAGTTCAAGGGCTTGGCGACGGTTTGTTTCCACATCCCAATCGTCGCCAAGCAGCTCGCGCACGGACTGCGCTTGATCGGGCCGAAAAACGAGAATATAGAGATAGTTGAAGGTTTGCCACTCCTTTTGTAAATCGCTATAGCTGACCTTGAGGTTGGCGCCATAGTAACTGTTTTGGCTGATAAAGGTTTGGGTGACCTCGTCGTAGCCGGTCAGCAGGTTGTAATGGGCTGCCCACAGATCATCGTTGGGATAAAACGGCGTTTCGAAATAAAAGCTTTCCTCGATCATCACCGGAAAACCCGCCGCCAAAAGCCGCTTCAGCAAGGTCAGGTTGCCCCCGACGCGGTATTCGATATTCAACCAGCCGGCGCGGGTACGGACGTAGTAAGCTAATTCATCGACGTTGACATTGCGGTCATCGCGTTGGGGTTTGACCAGCGCGGCAATGTCGAACTGGTCGCCCTGCCAACCATAGGAACGCAGGTACATGGCTAAGGCGGCCGGGCCGCAGTTGTTGATGTCTTGGCGTTCCCAGCTCGGTGCCGGTAGGGTGACCGTCTCAGGCAGGACAAATGGTGTCGGTGTAGCAGCGGGAGGCAGAGCCGTCTCTGGGGCAACGACAGATAGGTTCGTCGGGGTCGGATGGCGCGTGACAGCAACAGCAGGAGCCGGCAAGGGAGTTGGCGGCGGCTCGACCGGGTCGAGGATACCTTGTGCGTAAACCCGCATCCGCTCCCAGCGCCATAGCCAGCGGCTTTGAAGCGCCGGGTTCCGCCAAAAGCCCCAGCCAATTCCCCCAAGCAAGACACTGACGAAAAAGAAAAGCCAGACGATTCGCTTCGACTTCTGCATTAACTTAACCTAACGTGAATTCGGGATCAGGGGCTCCCTGGAGTAAACTTGGATTTGCGGAAAACAAGCATTCCAAGAAGCCCCTGATGGATAGTCTAATCGAATTGTTCTGTGATGTCGATGATTTTTGCCAGTCTTTTCTGCCTGTGTGGCGGAAACAATTGTTGAGCGCAGGTGAAATGCAGCGGCAGCGCGAAAGAAGCCTGAGCGTGAGTGAGATCATGACCATTTTGATCCATTTTCATCAGTCAC
>QEXX01000103.1 GCA_003130835.1 Anaerolineae bacterium
CACCTTACGCGGTAGCACGAGATTTATCTCGTGGTTTCAGGCGACATGCATGTCGCTTACGCGGTAGCACGAGATTTATCTCGTGGTTTCAGGCGACATGAATGTCGCGGCACGAATGAACTGCGTAACGTCAGTTAACAATATATTTTACTCGCTTTCGCTGCCTAGAGTCAGCCGTTGAGCAAAGAGTCTACAGCGCAGCTCCAGCGACAGTGCTTACAACAGCTCTGCCAGCCAAGCGGATGTCCTCAAGCGTGCAGAGCCATACTTTGTTCCGCAAGTAAACCGATCGGAAAAGGCAGGCAATGTCCTGCGAACGAATAGGCGTTCTCTCATCGGTCTGTGCTAGAATATTCGGTAAAGAGAAGCCACAGAATTGATTCCTTTTTAGGCATCCCAACGGCAAAGACTTAACCAGCTACGCTTGCAGGGAGAGGCAGATGGCAAAACTAATCGAAGTGAAGGAAAAATATGAACGCAACGGTTGGCCAGCTTTACCTAGGCCAGATCGAAAATCCCCGCCCGGTTGGAACCTGGCATTACTCGTCTCCCAAGAACGTATCCGCAATCATCAATTGTCCCGCGATGGGAAATGGATTGCCTTTATCAAAGACGACGGTCACTTTTCCAACGTCTATCAAATGCCCAGTAAAGGAGGGGTGCCAGCTCAGGTGAGCTTAGACCGCAAGCTGGTTGCCTATTGGGACGACGAAATCCCTCAATGGTCGCCGGATGGTCAATGGCTAGCGTTTTGCCTGAATAAGCACGTCCATATTGTCCCCCTTACGGGAGGATTGCCGAAGAAATTGACTGATTTCACCGAGAGTGCTAGCAGCCCTCGTTGGATGCCTGATTCCGTCCATGTGATTGTCACCGTCGAGCGCCATGAAGCCGATCAATTGGTGATGACCGATATTGAGGGTAGATGGCCGCGCCCCTTGACCGATTCGGGAGAAGGAGATCACTGGGATGCTGAACCTGCTCCCGATGGCAAAAGCGTTGCCTACGTGCTCCGCCGCTTTGACGATCTCAACCGTTCCGACCTGTGTTTGATTGACTTAGAGAGTGGGCAAACGCGCACGCTCTACGGCAAAGCCAAAATCCGCGTCGGGCGGCCGCGCTTCTCGCCAGACGGGGAGTGGATCGCCTTCACCAGCGAAGAAGGCGGTTGGAATGATTTGTGGCTCATCCGTCCGAACGGCGAAGGGTTGCACCAACTCTCTAAACTGGCTGCTGATGTGGTGGATTACGAATGGGCTCCGGATAGTCAGGAACTTGCCATCACCGTCAATCACGACGGAGCGTTTGAACTTGGCATTCTGGCAATTTCAAACGGGGAGTATCGCTTGCTGCGGGGTGGAAAAGGAATTCACAGCCGGCCTTGCTGGAGTGCGGACAAAACGTTTCTCACTTTTGAATACGAAGACCCTCTCCATCCCCCCGAAATCTTCCGCCTCAACCTAACCAACGGGAAGGTTGAACCGTTGACCTCTGCACTGCTGCCAGCTTTAGCAGCCGTTGAACGGGTAATGCCCGAAGCGATTCGCTATCGCTCGTGGGATGGCTTAGAGATTCCCGCCTTTCTTTTCCGCCCCAAACAACCCAATCGGGCAGCGATTGTCCACCCACACGGCGGGCCCTCTTCGCAATACGCCTATGAATGGGATATTCTTGTCCAATATTTGGTTGCCAAGGGATACACCCTCATTGCTCCCAATTACCGTGGCTCCACCGGATATGGGATTGCCTTTGAACATGCCAATTATAACGACTGGGGGGGAAAGGACTGCCAGGATTGTATTGCCGCCGCTCAATTTTTGGCAGGGTTGCCAGGAATCGATCCCAGCCGCATCGCTAGCATGGGCGGCAGCTACGGCGGGTATCTCACCATCTGCGTCCTTTCCCGCGATCCCTTTTACCGCTTTGCCTGCGGCATCGCAAAATATGGCGATAGCAACCTCATCAGTTCCTGGGCGCAGTGCAACCGCGAATTGCGCCTGTACAGCGAAATCTTTCTCGGACATCCGGCAAAGAATCGCGCCGTCTATGAAGCCGGCTCGCCCATCCATGACCTACACCGAATCCAAAAGCCCCTGCTGCTGCTGCATGGATTAGACGATGATGTGGTGCCCCCTGAAGCATCGGAAGAGATCGTCTATGAGCTAAAACGCCTCGACAAAACCTTTGAATACAAAACCTATGCCGGTGAACCACATGGCTTCTTAATGCGCGCCACTCAATTGGATGCTTACGAACGTATCGAACGGTTTTTGGATTGGTATTTGTTACCTTAGGAAGCGGTTACGGTTAAAGAAAAACGCCACGAGGAGCTAGTGAGCATGTCTAAAATCCTTCTTGAAAAGAGCTTTACCGGGCAGCGGCGGCTGCAATTGGTGCAGGGAGATATTACCGCCGAACCAGTCGATGCGATTGTCAATGCTGCCAATCGCTATCTCCAACATGGAGGTGGCGTGGCGGGAGCCATCGTGCGACGGGGAGGTGAGGAGATTCAACAAGAGAGCAATCGCTGGGTGCAGGAGCATGGACCCGTCTCACACGAGCAACCGGCTTACACCGGCGCCGGTCGACTGCCTTGCCGCTACGTCATTCACGCTGTTGGCCCAATGTGGGGAGAAGGAGACGAAGACAACAAACTCTGTGCTGCAGTGCGAGGGGCTCTGCAAGTTGCGGAACAGTTACACTGTGCTTCATTGGCTTTGCCGGCCATCTCAACCGGCATCTTTGGCTTTCCAAAAGAACGCGCCGCTCGCCTGATTTTGCAGACCATCGCCAATTCTCTCGAACAACAGCCTCAAGGCAGCCTGCAGACGGTACGGGTGACGATCATCGATCAACCCACCTTGAGCGCCTTTCAAGACGTTTGGCGGGAGTTGTGGGAGAGTGCCGCACCCACAACATGATCACTTCTACCCGCAACCCAAAAATCCAATGGATTAAAGCCCTCCAGGGACGGCCGCGCCGCAGAAAGGAAGCGGGGGTCTTTATTGTAGAAGGGGTGCGGCTGGCTGAGGAAGCCCTAGCTTCAGGCTGGCCAATCCAACTCGGGCTTTTCTTGCCAAGCGCAGATGAGCGACTTCAACGCTTGACCGCTGCCTTGCAAGCGCGCCAAATCCCTCTAGAAGAAGTAAGCCCAACTGTCCTTCAAGCCGTTAGCGATACCGAAACACCGCAAGAGATTTTGTTGGTGGTTCAACAGCAAAACCTTCCTTTACCAGAAAAGCTCACTTTTGTATTGGTGATCGATGCCGTGCGAGACCCGGGTAACCTCGGCACCATCTTGCGCAGCGCAGCGGCTGCGGCAGTCGATGCCGTGTTGCTCCCTCCAGCAACGGTGGATGTGACTTCGCCCAAAGTGGTGCGGGCAGCAATGGGCGCTCATTTCCGCCTGCCGATTTTGCGCTTGAGTTGGGACGAGATTGGACAAATCCTCCAAAAGCATCTCTTGACCGTTTTTCTTGCCGATGCCCACGGCAAAATAGCTTATGATCAGGCAAATTTCCGCCAACCCTTCTGCCTGATCATTGGCAACGAGGCGCAGGGCGCCAGCGCAATGGCGCGCTCCCTTGCTGCCCAGAGCGTCTTCATCCCCATGCCCGGCAAAATGGAATCGCTTAACGCCGCAGTGAGCGCAGCCATTTTGCTTTTTGAGGCTGTTCGTCAACGGAATCGATGAAGCAGTTGCTTGACAGAGATATGCCGATAGGTTAGGATACAACCGTTATCGCTGATTTTGAAGATGGGAGCAGTTTCTTGGCAGAGCAAATTACTCAAAAAAAGGAACGTTTGAGTTTCACAGACTGGATGCGCCGCAAATTCGGCAACATTTTCAACCCGCTGGCAGCCTTTCTCAACCGCATTGGGCTAATGCCCAATACAGTCACCCTCATCGGCTTAATCGGCAATGCGGTGGGGGCCTACTTCCTCGCGCAAGGAAAAATGACCATTGGCGGCATTTGGGTCTTATTGATGGGCCCGGTGGATGCCTTGGATGGCGCCATGGCGCGCTTGCGCGGGCATCCGACCCAATTTGGCGCCTTTGTCGACTCGGTCACCGATCGCTATTCTGAACTGGCCATTTACGGCGGCTTGCTGATCTATTATGTTAGCCGTCAAGAATGGCTGCCTGCCACCTTGGTTTACCTCGCGGCTTCTGGCTCCGTGCTGGTGTCTTACATCCGGGCACGGGCACAATCGGTGGGTGTTGAAACCAAAGTCGGCATCCTCACCCGCTTTGAGCGCTACTTGGTGCTCGCCCCGGCGCTGGTCTTTAATCTCCCGCTGGTGGCGTTGTGGATCTTAGCCGTGTTCACGCACATCACTGCCATCCAACGCATCCTCGATGTGCGCCGTCAATTTCGTCAAGGAGGAGGCTATCGATGATTCCAGGCATTCGGATTGGACCCTTACTCATCCCCTACTATGGCATGATTCTCATGACGGGGGTCATTGCAGCAGCTTGGTTGACCTCTCGACAAGTGCGACAGCGCGGCCTTAACCCGGATTTGGTGTGGGATGGCTTGTTATGGGTGCTGATCGGCGGCATCGTGGGGGCACGGTTGTGGCACATCCTCACCCCACCGCCCTCGATGGTGGAGCGCGGCATTACGACTTGGTATTATCTCACCCACCCCCTCGAAGCCATTGCCACCTGGAACGGCGGTTTGGGCATTCCGGGGGCAATCATCGGTGGTGTGTTTGCATTGTGGCTTTACGCGCGCCAAAAGAAGTTGAACTTCTTAGAGTGGCTGGATATGGTTGCGCCGGCTTTAGCCCTCGGACAGGCGATCGGCCGCTGGGGCAATTTTGTCAACCAAGAACTCTATGGGCTGCCCACCGATCTGCCGTGGAAGATTTACATAGCTCCAGAACACCGCCTGCCAACCTATCGCGACATCGCTTATTACCATCCTTTATTTCTGTACGAGTCACTCTTCAACCTGGCGAACATGGCGCTTCTGCTGTGGCTGGGAAAGCGTTATGCCGAGTATTGGAAATCCGGCGACCTATTCCTAATTTATCTAGTTACCTATCCGTCAGCGCGCTTTCTGTTGGAATTCCTAAGGCTTGACTCTGCCCGCATTGGCAGCCTGAACGCCAATCAGACCCTGATGTTGGTCGTCTTGCTCAGCGCGGCGGCAATCTTCGCCATGCGCCATCGCGCTGACCAAGCCGATGCCGCAGAGCACCGACCAGAAGACTAGCCGAGCATGGTAGGGCAAATCGCGGTCCGAGCTTGGTTTGGCATTGCCTGGCTTGCCAGCCTCCTTTCCGAAGCGTTCAGATGACCGTAGCACAAGGCAGGCCTATTCCTCATCGGAGGGCAGACGTATTCCTCAGCGATTCCCAACGTTTTTGTTAGTTTTTCCTCATTGTCAAGCGGGGCACTTCTAGATATGATAAAGATATGATTGAAACCGAACATTTGAGCAAAGCCTTCCATGACTTTTGGGCGGTGAAAGACATCTCGCTACGTGTTGAAGCAGGTCAGGTGTTGGCATTGCTCGGGCCGAATGGAGCCGGTAAAACCACGACCGTGCGCATGTTGACGACCATCTTGCGCCCAACGCGCGGCACAGCACGCATTGCAGGCTATGACGTCCTTGCCAACCCTGAGCAAGTGCGAGCTGCAGTAGGTGTATTGACGGAAGGACACGGATTATACCCGCGCATGTCAGCGGATGAATACCTCGACTTCTTCGCCCGCGCCTATCGGCTCTCACCCAGTGAACGAAAGCAACGCATCAATGAGTTGTTGGAGTTTTTCGGATTAGCCGAGGCACGGCGCAAACAGGTGGGACAGTTTTCCAAGGGAATGCGCCAAAAGCTTGCCCTAGCGCGCGCCTTGCTCCATAAGCCAGCCGTCCTTCTGTTGGATGAGCCCACCTCGGCCATGGACCCATCCAGCGCTCGCTTGGTGCGCAATGCCATCCTAGAGCTGCGTTCGAAGGAGCGCGCCATTATTGTTTGCACGCATAATTTGAGCGAAGCGGAGGAAATTGCCGACCAGATAGCCATCATCAACCACGGTAGGATTATCTTGCAAGGTTCACCGCAACAATTGAAAGCGGCCTTGCAGGAAAAAGTGCGTTTTCGCATTCGCTTTGTGGTGCCCTTGAACAGCTATTCGCCATCGTTGGTCAACGGCGCCGAGCTGCTAGAGCAAGGTGAAGATTGGCTTGTCTATCAAACAGCACACCCCGAAAACATCAATCCAGCCTTGATTCACCATCTGACCCAGCAAGGCTTGCCAATTCTAACGGTGGAGGAACAGGTTTGCAGTTTAGAAGAAGTGTACTTGCATGCCGTAGAAGGTAGATTGGAAAATGTCCATTGAACGCCTGAAGCATCATTTATCTGGAACGTTTTTGGTAGCTGCTCGAGAGGTGCGGGAGCAATTTCGAGATTGGCGGGTCATTGTCCCAATTATCATCCTCACGCTGTTTTTCCCAGTGCTAATGAACTATACGGCAAATCGGCTGGTCAACTTCGTTCAGCAATACGATGCCCCCATCATTGGGGAAAGGTTAATCCCCTTTTTGCTGATGGTGGTAGGGTTTTTCCCCATGTCCATCTCTTTGGTCATTGCCCTCGAGAGCTTCGTGGGGGAGAAGGAGCGTCTCACGATTGAGCCATTGCTCTGCACACCGCTCTCCGATACGCAGTTGTACTTTGGAAAATTACTCGCCTCCTTAACGCCGCCGCTGTTGGCAAGTTATTTGGGTATCAGCGTGTACTTGATCGGGGTGATCTATCGCGTGGGATGGCGGGCTGACCCCCTGTTTGTGCTCCAAATTTTTATTTTGGCAACCATGCAGGCTTTGGTGATGGTCAGCGGTTCGGTGGTGATTTCTTCCCAAACCACTTCGGTGCGGGCGGCCAATTTATTAGCTTCCTTTATCATTATCCCAATGGCACTGCTCTTGCAGGCTGAGAGCGCGCTGATGTTCTGGGGGCGCTACAACGCCCTATGGTGGGTTGCCATTGGTCTTTTGATCATTGCCGGCTTGCTCATCCGTTCGGGTCTAGCCCAATTCCGCCGCGAGGAACTGCTTGAGCGCGAAATGGATACCTTGAACTTACGTTGGATCTGGCGAACGTTTTGGCGGTTTTTCAAAGGCGAAGGGCACTCCCTTTGGGGATGGTGGCGTTCAGAAGTCCTCCAAAGCGGCAGAAAAGCTTTGTTCCCCAGTGGATTGACCGTCTTCGTGTTGTTGCTCGGGGGATATGTTGGAGCGTCTCAGGCGAAGGTGTTTGTCTTGCCAGCCGAATATATCCAAGAATATTGGAACAGCAGCGAAATTGTCAGCCGTTTGGGCGGGCTACAATTGCTACCAACGTATACTGTAGGGTTGGTGTGGTTTCAGAACTTGCGCGCCATTTTCCTAGCCTCCTTGGGGGGCTTCTTTACTTTTGGCGTTTTAGGAATGTTGGTCTTGCTGTTGCCGTTTGCCTTAATCGGTTATTTCATGGCAAGTTTAGCGCAAGTGGGCATTTCACCCTGGCTCTTTTTAGGGGCTTTTATCTTACCTCACGCCACGCTTGAAGTGCCGGCCATCTTACTTGCCGGGGGCGCCATTCTGCGCATGGGAGCGGCCTTCGCGACCCCAGCGCGCGGTCAAACGGTGGGAGAAGCCTGGCTAAAAGCCCTATCGGACTGGGCAAAAGTGATCATCGGGCTGGTGATGCCGCTCTTGTTGGCGGCAGCGCTGGTTGAGATGCTCGTTACCCCACGTCTGGCATTTTGGCTGATGAGCCGCTAAGCCTTTGAGAGAAACTCAGGAGCATATATGCAAAATCCCTCCGCTGAATTGGTTATTTTAGGTTCTGCCAGCGCCATTCCGACCATCGATCACGAGAACACGCACCTCTTGGTTATCGGAAAGGCTGAGTCTATCCTGATCGATTGTCCGAATAACCCAGTGGTGCCGTTGCAAAAACAAGGCTACGACCCTCTAAAGGTGACTCACCTGATCCTAACCCACTTTCACGCCGATCATGTGGCCGGCAGTGCTCCCTTCTTGATGAGTTCCTGGCTGATGGGTAGAAAGCAACCTTTACACATCTACGGGCTAGACGAAACCCTATGGCGCTTCGAGCGAATGATGGAGCTATTCCAATGGGAGACGTGGACTGGACTTTACCCGATTCAAATTCATCGTTTAGCGCCCCAAAGGATGACACTGGTTTTCCAAAGTGAACAGTTCGAAGTGCACAGTTCACCGGTGCATCATCTCATCCCCAACATCGGCTTGCGCATCTACAATCGTTGGAGCGGTGAGAGCATAGCTTATTCCTGCGACACCGAACCGTGTGAGGAGGTCGTAGAGTTGAGCCGGGGGGTCAAAGCGCTCATCCATGAAGCGGTGGGAGAATATCTCGGTCACACCTCGCCCCAGCAAGCCGGCGAAATTGCGCAGCGCGCCGGTGCAAAGTCGTTATACCTGATCCATTATCCTTCTGAAGATGGACGCATTCGCGATTGGGAAGCCCTTGCCCGTTCCTGCTTTGGTGGGCCGGTAGGTTTAGCCCAAGACGGCTTGAAGATCCCCTTCTAAGTTACCACCCTTCCATAAAAGGCAACCATTCCTGATTGTTTGCTAAATGACGGGCAAACAGATAGGCCGCGTTAGCAGGAGGTGCTTTGGGAGGTCTCAGCAAACGCATATTGACCTGTTCGGGTGTATGGCTACCTTTGCGATGATTGCAAGCCGGGCAAGCAGCCACCAGATTATCCCACGCATATTGTCCGCCGAAGCGGCGCGGAATGACGTGATCGACCGTCAGATACGGAGAGCGTTGCCCACAGTACTGGCAGGTATAATCATCACGACGCAGGATTTCTTTCTTGGTCAAGCGCACCGTTGGGCGGGGACGTTTGACCATTTGCTCTAGGCGGATGATGGAAGGGCGGGGATAGGTGCGGGCGACAGTGTGAATTTCTCCTCTTCCATTCATCAC
>QEXX01000104.1 GCA_003130835.1 Anaerolineae bacterium
AAGCGAAGCTCAAAGCGGTTATTCTGTCTGTTGTATGGGCAAGTTGTTTACCCCTTGCTCTGCTCATTTATACGGCCTATTCATTTCTAACCGATCCATACTTAAAGATTTGGGCAGCGCAAAACCGTCTCCCTCCCGCACCTATTTCCCTTTACTTTCTCTCTTACGGATGGCTTTTCCCGTTGGTGATCGGTGGAATCGTCCAAAGTCGAGATTGGGGAAACGAACGATTAACCCTGCTGCTTGCTTGGTTGGTTACTGGGATGGGATTGATTTTTACTCCCATTACCATCCAACGCCGGCTTATTGAGGGGGTTTGGATTGTTCTGGTTCTTCTGGCGATGCGATTTGTTGAATCTCTCCATCGAATAGCAAGGCAGCAAAAATTCCAACGTTTGGTAGTGTTCTTGCTATTTTTACTGACGCTTCCATCATCGATCCTTTTGGTCATAGGGGGTATTCAAAGTGCTCTCACCCCAAAAACGCCTATTTTTGTTTCCTATCGAGACACAATTGGCTATGAGACGCTTAACCAGTTCCAAAAGGCAAAAGACGCTGTTATCTTAGCATCCTATGAGACCAGTAATGTTTTGCCAGCTTATGCTTTTGTACGGGTGATTAGCGGACATGGTCCGGAAAGCCCTTCGGGAGAAACCGTTCTTAAGGACATTCGTAAATTCTATCAAGCCCAGACGCCATCGGAATTCCGACAGGATTTCATCCAACGGTATCAAATTCAATACATCGTCTGGGGAGACAACGAACGAAAATTGGGTGATTGGCAACCTAGATTGGAAGACTATCTGATACCTGTCTATGAGAATGAAAGTTTGGTTATTTTTGAAGTCGATCGTGCCAAGATGGACTACTGACCCCAAAGAGTGGATTCTTTGGGCATCTCCCTTTATCTTATTCTCACCGGGCATTTTGGGTGGTAGGGTTTACTATTGGGGGACAATTTTACTGCAATTTATCCCATGGAGGCATTTGGCGCTTGAACTGATTAGGGATGGTGAAATCCCTTTGTGGAACCCATATTCGGGAATGGGAGCGCCTTTGCTGGCGAATTATCAATCAGCGTTGCTGTATCCCCCTACATGGATTTTAATGGCGCTTGAAGCCCTTGGGGGGCTTGAATGGTCAGCCATTGGGCAAGGTATCTTTATCGCCTTGCATTTAGGTTTTTGTGCCGTGGGCACAAAACGGTTCTTACAGGATTGGGGGATTAAGGATTTAGGACAAATGGTGGGGGGAATTGCTTTTGGATTGAGTGGTTATTTGGTGAGCCGGGCGAGTTTTCAGTCAATCGTGTTTTCTGTTAGTTGGATGCCTTGGATTCTTCTCTTCGCACAGAGATTGGCTTTCTCTAATAATCGGTATCAAAAGCGCCGCAATGTTTCTCGGTTGGTAGTCTCTCTTGCGATGAATTTCTTGGCTGGCCATGCACAGAGCAGTTGGTATATCCTCTGGACAGGTACACTGTGGATGATCTGGCAAAGCTTGTTGGTCAATCCTTTTGGGTGGCGTGCGATTGGGCAACGGTTGGGCAAAAACCTCTTCTGGTGGGGACTTTCTGTCTGTTGGGCTGCTTTCATCGCTGCTGCACAGTTGATTCCAACCGGGGAGTATTTACTGAACTCGCAACGTAGTACAGGCATCGACCGAGAGGTCGGCTTGACCTATTCTTATTGGCCATGGCGTTTTCTGACCCTGTTGATGCCTGACTTTTTTGGCAACCCTGCCCGGGATACTTATTGGGGATATGCCAATTATTGGGAGGATGCCGTTTATAGCGGTTCGATGGCGGTGTTGCTAGGCATTTTTGCAATCGGAAAATTGTGGTTCAAACGAACAACGCAATCTACAGGTATCGTCGCGCATCATCATTTGAAACCGATTGTTCTATTCTGGGGAGGAATAAGTATCGTCGCAATGGTTTTAGCCTTGGGGAAGAATTTACCCTTTTATGCTTGGTTGTTGGATACTGTGCCTGGTTTTGACCTCTTTCAAGCTCCAACGCGAATATCGCTGATTGCTCAGTTTGGCTTAGCCGTTTTGGCTGCGGTTGGCATGGATCAATGGGAAGCCCCACATGGGAAAATTTTATATTGGACTAGGTTGGCAACCGCTGGCTTTTTTTCAATGTTCCTGGTCTCTTCTCTAGTGTCTTTTCAATTTCGAGATTTTTATCCCACGATTCTCAAATCTTTTCAACTCTTTGGCTTGATGGGGTTGGTTTTTGGTCTCCTTTTATTGCTCAAGCCTCAAGATAAAGAATCGGAGGATCATCCGCAACGGATGATACCTCGTTTTTCGAGGATTTGGACTATAAGCATTTTTATGTTCTTTTTGGTTGATCTTTTCCGAATGGGGTGGGGGTTGAATCCGGTGATTTCGATCGAACTATATCATCAATCATCGAAAGATCGGGATGAAAGAAAATTTGCTCTTTCCCAACGCTTTTTTCTCCATCCAGATGATGAGTATGTGATCAAATTCGAGAGGTTCTTTCGGTTTGATACATTTCGCAACCTAAAGGATTGGAGGGCTTTGAGGCAGTCTTGGTTGCCGAATATCAATTTGCTTGACGAGACTGCTATGGTGAATAACTTCGATCCTTTTGTGCCGGCCCGATATGCAAGATGGTTGGAAACCGTTGCGGATTTGCGAAGGAAAGGTGACAATCTAACTTATCTCTGGCTATTGAGGATGAGCGGTGTCGATTCTTTAATCGAAATCGAAGGACTGGAAGCATGGAAGATCATCCCTCTCGAGGGGAGTGAACGGTGGCAGTTTTTCCCCTGCGCAGAAGTCGTCAAGACAAGTGACGAGGCATTGACCAAAGTTCTATCTGACCCTGAGTTTGGATTGAGTAAGCTGGTGCTCGAAAGCGAGAAAGAGAATCTGGATGCTGCTTGTCGAACTCAAGCAGATTCTGCTGCAACGATTGATGTTTTCACAGAATCGGCAAATCGCATCCAGGTTAAGGTCGACACAAGCCAAGGGGGGTGGTTAATGCTGAAGGATGCCTTTTACCCTGGTTGGATTGGACGAGTTAATGGAGTAAAAAAGCCGATCTTCGCTGCAAATGGCGTCTTTCGAGCGATCCAAGTGCACCCGGGAACAAATCTTGTTGAGTTCCATTATCGACCGATATCGTTTGAATTGGGGTCGATCTTAAGTGTTCTCTCGTTGATGACTTTGGTTTTTTATCGAGGCATGAGGAAGGATGACTGATCATAAGATGAAAGTCCGTCAGATTGTCCATCCCTGGTGCAGTCCCCTTATGATTACGTTATTCGTGTGTATCGGATTGGTTTTATTTACATTGATCAAAGTTGATGGCGATATCCTGCAGTTTGTGGTGATTGGGACGCGTTTCTCTGAAGGTGATCCCAATGGGAGTGAAGGATATGATGGCCAGTTTGGTTATTATATTGCCCTGAAGCCCGCTCCCCAGGATGTTGCTAGACATTTGGATGTCCCCGCCTATCGCTATCAAAGGATCGTTTTGCCTATGCTTGCCAGAATTTTTTCCTTGGGAAATCCAGACTGGATTGCATGGTGGTTGGTTATCCTTCCCTTGTTGGGGCAGGTGCTTGGGGTTTCGTTTGTGTCCAAGATGATCACAGACCTCGACCAAAGCCCGTGGTTGGCTCTGATCTATGGTTTGAATGCGGGTTGCTTGCTCTCTATTCGAACGGCTCTGCCTGAACCCTTGGCGTATGGATTTGTTGCGGCCGCTTTATACGCTTATTTTCATCGAAGCTATTGGGTGGGAGCTCTGATGTTATGGTTGGCATATATGACCAAAGAGGTGAGCCTCTTGTTTGGAATGGCTGTCTTGGTTTGGCTAATTTCAGAACGGCAATGGAAGGGTGTCAGCACTTGGTTTTTTATAAGCTTCTTGCCGTGGATCATTTGGCAAGGATGGCTTTGGAGAACATTTGGGCAGATGGGGATTGGAAGTGGGGGAGCAGGCGCCACTGGTTTTGAGTGGATTCCATTCATGGGATTATTACGTATAGCCACTTATAGCTGGCAATATTTTTTGGCAATGTTGATCGTTTTTTCTCCTTACGTAGTCGTTCCATCCATTTGGGGCGCATGGGCTTCGCTGCAGAAGCTTCTCCTAGGCGAGCGCAACTTAACGACAATCGCTTTGTTCTTTCACTGCCTCATGATGTTTTCTTTGCCCTTTTCGACTTACCGAGAAACGGGTGGAATTTTGCGTCTCTCGGTTGGATTTGTTTTGGCATTCCTGTTATTTGTAGTGCAGCAAAATAAAACCAAAATCCTGCGCTATCTACCCTTTTGGTGGGTGTACAATGTATTTTTGCTCCGATGAGAAGGAGACATGATGGAGATAACCCAAGTTAAAACCTTAGCTGAACAAATTGTTCAGAATATGAGTCGTGTGATCATTGGCAAGCAAAGACCCCTTCGACTAGCAGTGATCAGCTTATTTTGCCAGGGACATCTATTGATCGAAGATGTGCCTGGAGTGGGAAAAACCATGTTGGCGCGCAGTCTAGCAAAATCGGTGGGCTTAAGCTTTAGCAGAATTCAATTTACACCTGACATGTTACCCAGCGATATTACCGGCGTTTCCATTTTCAATCAAGAAAACCGTCAATTTGAATTTCGAGCCGGCCCTATCCTGTCTCAAATCGTATTAGCTGACGAAATAAACCGCGCAACCCCAAAGACTCAGGCAGCTTTATTGGAAGCCATGGAGGAACGCCAAGTAACCGTGGATGGCGTGACCCATTTTTTGCCTTCTCCGTTTATGGTTATCGCCACTCAAAATCCGATCGAGTATGAAGGCACCTTTCCTTTACCCGAAGCCCAATTAGATCGATTTTTTATGCGCATTCAGATTGGATATCCGAGCTTAGAAGATGAAATGCGTATCTTGGAAGAGCAACAACTTCAACATCCGATTCAGACTTTGGAGGCAGTGATCAGCGCTGAACAGTTACTTGAGATTCAAGAGACAATCAAACAAGTTTATCTTTCTCCCGCCGTTAGGCGCTATATTGTGACCCTCATTCGTTACACTAGAAATCAAACAGAGGTTTATTTGGGCTCTAGTCCACGCGGTAGTTTAGCCTTAGCGCGAGCAGCGCAAGCGAAAGCAGCAATGGAGGGTAGGGACTATGTATTGCCGGACGACATCAAGGAATTAGCCGGAGAAGTATTGAGCCACCGCTTGATCTTAGCACCAGCATCGAAATTGCGAGACTATAGCGAAAGAGATGTGATTTTAGAAGCGTTGAACAATGTCGCTGTGCCCGGTGGCGACCCGATGAGAAGGATGGGATGAACACCCCTCAAAAAGTCGTGGTTGGGTTATTTCTTTTCTGTCTGCTTGGGGGGGTGATCAGTGGGGCATCTTTTTATTATCGGTTAGCTTATTTGTGGGGGGGAGTGTGGATCTTCGCCTGGGTGTATTCCATTTTTGCCCTCCGAGGGATTGAATTAACGAGAGTAGCGCGTTCTCATCGGGCACAGGTGGGACAAATTTTAGAAGAGCGGATCGAGGTATTGAATCGTTCAAGGATACCCAGGTTTTGGTTGGCGATCTATGATGAATCAACCTTACCAGGCGCCAAGGGGTCACGGGTCATTAGTTATTTGAAATCTAAGGAAATGCGCTCATATTTTGTGCGCACACGCTTAGTTAAGAGAGGCTTCTATTCATTAGGTCCGACTCGGGTTGTAGCAGGTGATCCTTTTGGGCTTTTTCTGGTTGAGAAGCATTTCCAGGCTAAAGAAAACCTCTTAGTCTACCCGATGACGGAAGAGCTTGAAAATTTTCCTAATCCGTCCGGTTGGATATCGGGTGGCGAAGCTATCCGTAGGAAAACCCATCAGATCACCCCGAATGCGGCTGGGGTCAGAGAATACATGCCTGGTGACCCTTTGAATCGGATTCATTGGCTGAGCACAGCGCGGCGTAATCGGTTGATGGTAAAAGAGTTTGAGTTAGATCCATTATCGGAGGTTTGGATTTTTTTAGATGCAACTAGGGATAACCAATTCGGTAAGGCGGTGTATCGCTATGAATTTCATCCTAGGGAATTATGGCGGCCGGTAGTCAAACTGCCGATACCACAGGCAACATTTGAATACCAAATTGTCATTGCTGCTTCGTTGACAAGGCATTTTTTACGAAAGGGGAGGGCGGTCGGCTTAATTGCTAAAGGCAGAAATTTCTATGTCACCGCCGCTGAACGCGGGTTTAGACAGTTAGGAAAAATCTTAGAAGCCTTAGCCATCCTAGAACCCGAAGGAGATCTGCCCTTACCTGTCCTGGTAGAAAGTCAGGGCAGGTTATTACCACGTGGTAGCACGGCTATTTTGATTAGTTCGGCGAACGATCTCAGCTTAAGCCGTGCAGCTTCCTTCCTAACTACCATTGGTCATCACCCAATTGCTGTTTGGGTTGATCCAATAACCTTTGAAGAAGGTTTGGACGAGGAAAAGCGAGCCCGTTTGCTCAATTCGCTTCGCACCCAAGGTATCCCGTATTTTATTGTTCGGCTAGGGGATGATCTGACACAATCCTTGTCGGAGAGCTTCGTCATCTCAACTCAAGCATGGGGCTAAGGACGCTATTCGTTAACCAACTCGATATAAATGCGTTTATTGATTTTTCCTTTGCTCTTATAGTCAACCACGCGGATTTTACCGATTTCGGATGTGTTTTGCACGTGGGTGCCACCATCCGCTTGCAGATCTAAACCGACAATTTCGACCACACGCACAAATTGGATGTCTGCCGGAAGTAGATTGATTTTTGTGCGAATTAAGTCGGGGATTTTAAAGGCTTCTTCGCGAGGGAGGATAGCGGTGCGAATCGGTAAGCCTTTCTGCACTTCTCGATTGACGGCTTCTTCGATCGCAGCGACCAAATCCTTGTGCATGGTTTCGAACTCAAAGTCCATCCGCCCTTTGAGTGGTTCCATATCCCCGCCGGTCACTGTTGCGCCATAATCACGGAAGATCACCCCACACAGGACATGCATGGCAGAATGGGTGCGCATCAGTTGGTAGCGGCGTTCCCAATCGATTTGGCACGTAACAACCTCTCCGACATCGGGCAATTCGCTTGCGCTTTCCAGGTAGAAAAGAACATCATCCCCCATTTTCTTTACTTTTTGAATGGTTAGTTGTTTACCTTTACAAAGCAAAGAGCCTGTATCCGCCGGTTGACCCCCACCGCCGGGATAAAAGACGGTTTGATCCAGGATGAGTGCGTGCTCTTCTGGGATCATTTGAATGACTTTTGCTTGATTTTCTTTTGAGTAGCTGTCTGTTTGATATAAAAGGAGGGTCATGATTTGCTCCACTGGGTAGGGTGCTATATTAGGATTGTAATCCATTTTTCTTCGATAATTCAAAAACGGTTTTTGGTTAAAAGCCGATTGGGGTAAGAGTTACAAAGTCGATAGGTAGGGTTTTGCAAAATCTCGCAGTGAGATATAATGCAATTTAGGATGCGGAAGATATGGAAGAACTCGTTTATTATTACCCTAAAGGGCATGAAAGGCATTTTCAAGGCGGTCACCCGGAGAGACCAGAACGCGTGGAGACGATCGTCAAAGCGTTGCAAGAGAACAATTTGTGGGACGAGTATTCAAAGGCAGAACCAGAAGCCTTGTCCATGGAAGAGATTGCTTTGGTTCATTCAATGCATTATCTTAGAGAGCTCGAAGAGGCTTGTCGCTCCGGGGACTCTTTAGATATGGATACTTACACCACACCGCATTCCTGGGAACTGGCTTTAAGGACGGCTGGAGGGGCAGTAGCGGTTGCTGGAGCTGTGTGGAAGCGACAAGCCCGTTGTGGTTTTGCCTTGACCCGACCACCAGGGCACCATGCGACCTCTCAGCGAGGAATGGGATTTTGTTTGCTCAATAACGTTGCTATTGCTGCAGAATGGTTGGTACATCACTTTGGGGCGAAGCGAGTCGCAATTCTTGATTTTGATTTACACCATGGCAATGGCACTCAGGACATCTTTTGGGAAAGATCAGATGTCTTTTATCTCTCCACCCATCAGTCTCCTTTGTATCCCGGAAGCGGTTATTTGGATGAAATTGGGTCTGGCGATGGCAAAGGGTTTACAGCGAATTTTCCTCTACCGCCCGGTTCTGGGGATATGGCTTTTTCTCGTCTAATGGAAGCAATCATCTTACCCTTGCTCGATCGCATCCAACCGCAAATACTGCTCATCAGTTATGGTTTTGATCCTCATTGGAGAGATCCTTTGGGGCATTTACAACTTTCAGCGAGGCAATATGGTGAGATCATACGTCAATTAACTGAATGGAGTGATCTTCATTGCGATGGAAAAATCGCCTTATTCCTAGAAGGAGGTTATGACCTTGAGGCTGCAAAAGCCTGCACAATCGCTGTCGTCAGCGCTTTGCTTCGGAGACCCTTCGATGACCCACTAGGCGTTTCTCCTCGGGAAGAAGGGCGATCCTGGCAGAAAATCCTTGAGCAAGCGAGACAGATTTGGCAAATTTGATTCTGAGAGGAATTCAATGGGACAAATTCGAATTAAATGGGTAGAAGAACGACTGATGGTGGGCACCGATTCAAATCATCATTCGATTGTGATCGGGCGCACTCAGCAAGGTAAAAACGGAGAAGGCGTGAAACCGGCCGAGTTATTGCTGATGGCTGCAGCATCCTGTTCGGGTTATGATGTGGTTGAAATTTTAGAGAAACAGCGCCAGCCCTTAAGAGATTTAGAAATAATCTGCAGCGGTAATCAAATGAAAGACCCTCCTTACTCCTTTACCGACATGCATTTGCATTATATCGTCTACGGCGAGCTGGACCGCGATAAGGTGGAGCGCGCCATTCAATTATCTCAAGAGAAGTATTGTTCCGTCATTGCTACCTTGAAACCTTCGATACCGGTAACCTTTGATTACGAAATTCGAGCCTAGATGGAGTTAACTGCCCGTTTTGAACAAGCATTGATGTATGCCTTACAAGCGCATCGAGAGCAATACCGTAAGGAGAGTGAAATCCCGTACTTTTCTCATCTGATCTCATGCGCTGCTCTGGTGATGGAAAGTGGTGGGGATGAGGAGCAGGTCATTGCAGCCTTGTTGCACGATGTCGCTGAAGATCAAGGCGGCAATCTCCGTTTAGAAGAAATCGAGGCGTTATTTGGAGAACGTGTGCGCCGCATTGTTGAAGGTTGCTCGGATACTTTAGTGAATCCCAAACCGCCTTGGCGAGAGCGAAAGGAAAGATATATTGAACATTTGGATACTGCAGATGAAGATGTCTTGTTGGTTTCTTTAGCGGATAAAGTGCATAATCTGCGTACCATCTATTTGGATTATCAGAGGGTAGGGGATCGGGTATGGGATCGATTTCGGGGTGGAAAAGAGGGTAGTTTGTGGTATTTTCGTTCGTTGCTAGAGGTGTTCAAGGTGAAGTATCCGCACCCGATGGTCACAGAATTCGAACGTCTGTTAGCATTCCTTGAAGCGAATTAAGACATCATGATCTCCGATCTTGGGGTGGTTGTGGTCTTGATTTCTGCCGATGCAGAATGGGCAGCGGTTAAGAAATTGCTTTGCCCTTCAGAGCTTTATGGCTCGCCATTTGGTGAATATTTTTATCCTGGCTTGTCTAGGTCAAATCACCCGCAAGGGTTAATCTTTTTCCAGGGAGGATGGGGTAAAATTTCAGCCGCCAGTTCTACCCAATATGTCATTGATCGCTTTCAACCGTCCCTCCTGTTCAACCTGGGCACTTGTGGAGGAATTGAGGGAAGGATTGAACGTGGTCAGATCGTGTTAGCAGATAAGACCCTTGTGTATGACTTATTCGAAATGATGCAACCTAGTGAGGATATCCAAGATTATTACACGACAGAGCTCGATTTGTCCTTCCTTCGTGAACCTTATCCCTGTGAAGTGACCCGGCACACGATTTGCTCCGCTGATCGAGACCTTCTGGCGGAAGATATTCCTAGGTTGGTTGATAACTATGGGGCAAGCGTTTGTGATTGGGAATCGGCTGCTATCGCTTTTGTGGCAAAGAGAAATCACATCCCTCTCGTCATTTTGCGCGGGGTAAGCGATCTCGTTGGGCTAAGCGGCGGAGAAGCATACGGAAATGTAGCGTATTTTCACCAAGCCACTGAGGAGATTATGGCAAAGTTGCTGGAGAATTTCGAGAATTGGTTGGAGAGGGTTGATATGAGCAAAATATAAGTTGCTCTCATCGATAACCTTGATCTTACTTGCTTGGGATGATGAACGAAAACTTCGAATTGAGCGAACGAGAAATTGAGATTTTGAAATTGGTGGCAACAGGCTTATCCAATAAAGAAATTGCCTACCAGTTAAAAATTAGCCCAAACACGGTCAAGGTACACCTTAAGAACATTTTTAGCAAAATTGGGGTGGTCTCCCGAACAGAGGCAGCAATGTTTGCTGTGCGACAGGGATGGGTAGAAGCTGGAAATCAAGCCACTCTTGAGACGATCGAAGATCAAGAGAAAGCCAGCCTGCCAGGCTCTCCAAAGATGGCACTTTCTCCCCTTATTTTGGGCATACTGAGTGTCGGGGGCTTTGCTGCCATGATCGTTTTGGTTGTCCTACTGGTGAACCTGGCAGGGCGGAATAATCCACAAATTGTGGAGATTGTGGTGACACCAACTCCTGAACCGGTGCAATGGGAATTGGTGACCCAAATGCCCGAACCCAAAAAATCCATGGCGTATGCAGCGGTGGATAATAAAATCTATATCATCGGTGGTGAAACACCGAATGGCATCAGCGACCGCGTGGATATCTACGATACGGTAACCGGTCAGTGGAGCGAAGGAGCTCGTAAGCCTACACCGGTAAGCGAAGCCTGTGGGGCATATTTAGGGGGGAAAATTATCGTTGCGGGTGGTAAGACACCCGATGGGTCGGTGACGAATGTGGTGGAAGCTTATGATGTGGCTGAGGACCGATGGGACAAGCTGCCGGAGTTGCCGAATCCCCTAGCTGGGGCGGGATGTGTTGAGTATGAGGGGAGTTATTATCTCATCGGTGGTTGGGATGGGGAGAGAGTGCATTCGATGGTGATATCATACTCAGTCTCAAGACTAACCATGCGAATTTTGGATAATATTATAGAATCGAGAGCTTATTTTGCGACAAGTGAGTTGAATAATCAAATCTTTATAATCGGTGGGTGGGATGGTAAAAATATATTGGATGACATAAATGTCATTTCTTGGCAAGGAAGCTCGGAACAATATACGAAATTGGGATCCTTGAAAGAGTCTCGATATTTATTGACGGGTCAAAATGTTTTAGATAAACTTTATATAATTGGAGGTATAAACGATACGGCTACGGTAACCAATTCATTAGAATTCGATCCGCGCAATGGGAAACAGCGATTAATTGAGAATCCAAAAAAGAGTACATGGTATGGACAAGGGACGGTCTCTCTGGGAGAATATATTTATGGGTTAGGAGGTGAGTTTGGGGGAAGTATAGATAAATACATTTATCGGTTGAGAGTACTGTATACCATTCTTTTACCAATTGTTCAATAGTATATTTATTAGTCAAGGTATTATGAAAATTTTGTCGATCACTTCAACATATCCAAGGTTTGTCGGTGATGGAGTAGGGTCC
>QEXX01000105.1 GCA_003130835.1 Anaerolineae bacterium
CGCCAGTTTTGTGGTCTCTTTTGCTTTTTAGCAACTTCGGTTGATTTTGGGGTTGCCTAGAAAATCGTTGGACAGCGCCTTGTTGTTCAACACAAAGCTCCCAGTCGGTTCATTCTTGCTTGAGAATTTACGGCAAGAGGGTATGATAAAAGGCAAAGATGTTGCCAGATTGCGTGAAGGCGATCTGCAAGAAGGGTCTATTAAGGGTATCAGAAGCGGCTTGCTCCCTCCAGGTGAAGAAGGTGTACTCGCCCTTGTTGGCTTCCTCGTAGGTTAACGCTGTCTCCCGTTTAGCAAAATCGGGAAGGAGCGCCTGTGCAATTGTCTTGGCTTTGGCGCGTAGTTCTGCGATGGTCAAGGGGGAGGTTGCGGGTGTTGGGGGAGCAAGGGCTAGCCGTCCATCCACTTCTACAACTCGCCTGCTGATTGGATCGTATGAGTAGCGCCGTCCTTGCGCGTCGCGATAAATCTCCACGCGCAAATCGCCACTTGGCGAATTGGTCATGTGCGCTTCTCCCTCATATTGCAGCGCTGAATCGGGCAATCCGAGAAGCAGGCGCAATGCCTGAATTGCCTGCAGGGCGTTGTCCTCCATCGAAACGGGAGTAGATGTTGCGATTGGAGTCGCCTCAGTCGGCGTAGCAGGTCCAGCGGTAGGGAGAGGCTCGCTTGGCGGTGTCTCACTTGGGGTTTCTCCAGCCGCAGCCGGAGCATTTCCCAGTGAAGCTTGGGCGGCTTGTTCGGCGGTCTCTGGCGCTCCGCCAAGCACCCAGCGTTCCAGAATCTCAACCAACTCGGGCTTGAGGGCTTTTGTGGGTGGCATCGGCCCGCCAGCTTCGATTTCTTCGCGATGCACCATGCGAATCAGGTTCGAGCCTAAATCGCCGGGGATGATATTTGGGGCGTGGTCGCCGCTTTGCATCACCTCTGCATAGGTGCGCATCAGGTAGTTGTTGTTCTTTTTGCCGGGTACGTGGCAAGAGACGCAATAGCGCTTGAAGATGGGTGCCACATGCACATCATAAGAAGGCACTTCTCCTTCTTTCAGGGTGGGCATAGTGGCTGCTACGGTTGCCTCTTGGGGCAATTCAGCGCGGTCATCCCACGAATAGCGCATAAAAGTTACAATGGCTTCAATTTCCGTGGGGCTTAGCTCGCCACCGTAGGCACGCCCAAACGGTGGCATGCCTTGCACGGGTTGTCCCATTGCGATAATGTTATAAAGCGTCTCGTCGGTGAAGGGGTACATCACATCCTGATCGTTAATCGGCTTCACGATGACCCCTTCTAAACCCGCCACGCTGGTGATTTCACCGCCCTCACCATCTGCGCCATGACATTCGACACAATGCACGCCATAAAGCTCTTCGCCAAGCGCCATCTGCTCGCTAATGGTTGTGGCGGCTGATACTTCTGCTTGAGGAGGGGTGGTCACGGCAGCCAGAATGGTCAGGACGACCATTGCGGTCACGATTACGCCCATCACGCTCAAGGCGACTTTCCGTTTTGACCAGTGGCGATGAGGATTGCGGTCAATAAAGGGCAGGAGGAAAAGAGTTAGCACAGCCAAGCCTGGCAGGACAGCCGTACCAATCCACTCAATTTCACCGGGAAAGTATTTCAGTAATTGGAATAAGAAAAGGAAATACCACTCTGGGCGAGGAATGTAGGAAGTATCGTTCGGGTCGGCTTTGGGTTCATTTGGCACCCCCACGAAGATAGCCAATCCCAATAACAGGATAAACAACCCAAATGCGACTAAAAGGTCTTTGTAGATAATGTCGGGGAAGAACTTAACTCCTTTCTGTTTTGCGAGGGTGTATTTTTCTTTGTAGCGTTGTTTGATTTCCTCATTCATAGCCGATCCTTTCTCTGGTAGATTTCTCTCCCGACCTCCAACTCCTCGCTGAATACATACCGAAGAAATAGGATTAGCCTTGTTTTTCAATCGCTCTCATCGGGGATATGTGAGATTCCCAGGCGGATGACCAAATAAAGGTGCAAGCCGATGGTCGCAGCGATCAGAGCCGGTAAGAACCAGATATGCACTGCGAAAAACCGCGCCAGTGTGATGGCACTTAACTCCGAGCCACCACGCAACACACTCAGAATGAAGGGCCCGACTAAAGGAACCGTGCCGGCAATTTCAGTGCCAACCGTGGTTGCCCAATAAGAGCGTTGGTTCCATGGCAAGAGGTAACCGGTAAAGCCCATCCCCAAGGTGGCTAACAACAGGACGACTCCGCTCAGCCAGGTCAACTCGCGCGGATACTTATAGGCAGCGAAGAAAAAGGTGCGTAACATGTGAATGAAAACAACCAGCACCATCAGAGAAGCGCCCCAATGATGGATGCCGCGAATCAGCCAGCCAAAACGAACTTCATTCATGATGTACTGTACGCTGTCATAAGCGTGATCCGGGGAAGGGACATAGTAAACCGTTAGGAAGATGCCAGTAATGCCCTGCAGAAGAAAAAGAAATAGGCTCGCACTGCCTAACGTGAACCACCAATTGACTTTGGGCACTTTACGATCTAAGACTACATCGTGAATTGTGGTTAAGCCCAATCGTTCGTCAAGCCATTGAAAGAGTCGTCTAAACATCTTAGGTTTCCTTTAGGAAGATAAACAGGTTGCCATCTTCGATTTTGATCTCGTACTCATCCAGTGGACGTGGCTGTGGTCCGGAGATAATTGAGCCATCGATGGCAAAATGACCATCGTGACAGGGACAAATGTATTCTTGTACATCTGGTTTCCAATTTACCCGACAGCTTAGATGGGTGCAAACATTCGAGAAGACGCGCACCTGAGTTTCAGAGGTGCGCAAGACAAAGACGCCATAACTGGTGACGGTTTTCTCCCAACCATGCTTTTTGGTGCGGGTAAAGGTAAACAGGGTGGGTTGATTGATCGGGTATTTCTCTAACGGTCCGAGCGGAATCCAACTCTCGCCCTGTTGCTTTTCTAGGGCTGGGGAGAGCAAATAACCAATAGCTGGCAGACCAATGACTGCTCCAATGAAGCTGCTGAGCGCCGCACCGATCACCGTGACAAATTGGCGGCGGGTCATCTTAGGTGAGTTAGACATGTTGATCCCTCGTTTGCATCTATCGGAGCCATTTATTTTTGATGTATTCTATCAAGATTTAAGATGCTTCTCAAGATTTATGGTGACATAAAAAAATCAATGACATCTATCATGGAGAAATAATACCCTAAATACGCTGATTTTCAATTAGAATTAAGTAAATTTTTAAAACCATCGTTGGGGACACAATTTGCCCCGAAAGGAGAAAGGCGTGACAGCGAAACTTCGGACTTCGTGGCAAGGACTGCGTTATCGCGGTGGTGGTACCATGATCGCTTGGCTGCTGCATCGTCTTGGGGGGTTGGCAATGGTGGTCTTTGTTGGCATGCACGTTTTCGCATCCTTCTTAACCCAGCAGTTTGGCAGCGATGTGGGCACGGCAATGAATATTGTGTACCAATCACCTTACTTTCAAGCGCCGCTCTACTTCCTAATCATCTTTCATGCCTTGAACGGATTACGAATCATCCTTCTAGACACTTTCCCGAAGCTGTTGGAATACCAACGCGAGGTGACTTGGTTGCAGTGGATTGTCTTTCTTCCCCTTTATGGCTTAGTGGTATTTTTTATCATCGCTCGGATTGTCAGTGGTGAATAACGAGGAGGTCTTTAATGCGGAATAGAACGGTGCCTCAACCGGCAATGAGCTTTGAATACATCATGTGGATGTTCACCCGCATTTCGGGTTTGGCGTTGCTTTTTCTTGGCGCAGTTGGCTTGGTGATGGCTTTTGCCATGGGTGGACGCACATTATTGGATCTGCCCACTCTCGCCCGCTGGACCTTTTTCCCCAACCCCAATCATGTGGTCAACAGTAATATCCCCGATGTCACCCAAGGATGGGCAAACGCCTATTGGCAAATTATGCAGATCGTCATTGCCTTCTTCGGCATTTCGCATGGCTTTAACGGATTGCGCGTGGTGATCGAGGATTACATCGGCAATACGATCTGGCAGCCGATGTTGCGGGGTTTAATCTTTTTGATCTGGCTATTTTTTATGATTATGGCGGTCTTTGTCATTCTGGCTTCTTAAAGAAAAGGAGCAATATCGAGATGAGATTTCATCAATTTGATGTTGTTGTTGTGGGTGCTGGCGGAGCAGGTTTGATGGCGGCGCTTTACGCCTCAAAAACGGCAACGACAGCGGTGATCAGCAAACTCTATCCCAGTCGATCCCATACTGGCACAGCTCAAGGCGGCGTTGGGGCGGCGTTGGGCAACCTTGAAGAAGATCACCCTGAATGGCATACCTTTGACACGATCAAAGGCAGCGATTACCTGGGTGACCAAGACGCCATCGAGTTTATGTGCAACGAAGCCGTGCGGGCAGTCTATGAGTTGGAACACATGGGCTTGCCCTTCTCGCGTACACCCGATGGACGCATTGCGCAACGGCCGTTTGGCGGGCATACCAACAATATTACCGGTAAGCCGGTTCGCCGTTCTTGCTACGCCGCAGATCGAACGGGTCACATGATTCTGCAAACCCTTTACCAACAGTGCATCAAGAACAACGTCACTTTCTTCGATGAATTTCAAGTTTTAGACTTGATTTTGGTCAACGGGGTGGCGCAAGGCGTTGTGGCAATCGAATTGGCAACCAGCGAGATTCATGTCTTCCATGCCAACGCGGTTATCCTAGCTACGGGAGGACATGGGCGGATTTGGAAGATCACCTCGAATGCCTATGCCTTGACCGGCGATGGAATTGCGATCGCCCTAAGACGCGGCCTACCGGCGGAAGATATGGAATTCTTTCAATTTCACCCGACAGGAATCTACAAGTTGGGTATCCTGATCACCGAAGGAGTGCGCGGGGAAGGGGGCGTGTTGATTAATGGGCAGGGTGAGCGCTTTATGGAACGCTATGCGCCGCGTGTGAAGGACTTAGCCTCCCGCGACGTGGTCAGCCGGGCAATGTACTTAGAGATGCGCGAAGGGCGCGGGATTGACGGCAAGGATTATCTCTATCTGGATGTACGTCCTGAGACGGTTAACAAATTTGCCGCCCTCGATGGTCGCACTCGTCCAGATGGATCGCCCTATCGCGTCACAGCCGAAGAGATCCTTTCCAAACTGCCCGATATCATAGATTTTTGTCGAACCTACTTGGGCATTGACCCGGTGCAACAGCCGATGCCGGTGCAACCGACTGCGCACTATGCCATGGGCGGCATTCCTACCAACCGCTTTGGAGAAGTGGTCATTGATGAAAAGAATAAAGTCCTGCCCGGCTTATATGCAGCTGGTGAAACAGCCTGTGTTTCGGTACACGGCGCTAATCGCTTAGGCACCAATTCCCTTTTGGACTTGCTGGTCTTTGGCAAATATGCCGGTTTGAAAGCTGCCGAATACGCTTGCCAAACCCAATTCCATAACCTGCCTAAGGATGTAGCCGACTTCGCCCTTGAGCAATTGGATAGCCTGCGGCGCTGTAAAGGCGAAGGCGAACGGGTTTCTGTCATCGCTGAGGAGATGAAAGAAGTGATGATGGAGCATGTAGGCGTCTTCCGCACCGCAGAAGGCATGCAGCAAGCCCTAACCAAGCTGAAGGAGCTAAAGGAGCGCTTTCGAAATCTAAAGTTGGATGACTGCGGCAAAGTGTTTAACACCGAATTGCTCAACGCTTGGGAGATCGGCAATTTGTTGGATTTAGCGCTCGTAACCACTGCCTCCGCTTTGGCGCGCAAGGAGAGTCGTGGCGCCCATGCACGCGAGGACTACCCCAAAAGAGATGACAAAAATTGGTTAAAACACACCCTAGCTTGGCTGGAAGAAAATGGCGAAGTCAAATTACGCTATAAGCCAGTGGTCATCACGAAATATCCGCCCAAGGAACGAAGCTACTAAGCGAGGCTACGATGGAAGTAAAAGTAAAGATCTTACGTTTTAACCCAGAAACCGATAAACGACCCCACTATCAGACCTTCCGCGTGGAGGCGGAGCCTACCGATCGGGTCTTGGATTTGCTGGAAAAGATTAAGGGGTATCAAGACGGCAGTTTGGCTTTTCGGCGCTCTTGCGCGCATGGCATTTGTGGGTCCGATGCGATGCGCATTAACGGCATGAATCGCTTGGCTTGTAAGACGTTGGTGAAAGACCTGGGAAAGGCTACCATTACCGTTGAACCGCTATTGGGTTTGCCCCTGATCAAAGATTTGATTGTGGATATGGAGCCTTTCTTTGAGCATTACGAATCAGTGATGCCCTATCTGGTCAACGATGAACCTCCTCCCTTGAAAGAGCGCTTGCAATCGCCTGAAGAGCGCGAACGCTTTGATGATACCACGAAGTGTATCCTGTGTGCAGCTTGCACGACTTCCTGTCCCTCCTTCTGGGCGAATGGTCGTTATGTAGGTCCGGCGGCGATTGTCAATGCCCATCGTTTTATTTTTGACAGCCGCGATCGAGCTGCCGCCGAACGATTGCGCATTCTGAGTGACCAGTTTGGTGTATATCGCTGCCATACGATCTTTAACTGCACCCTTGCCTGCCCACGCGATATCCAGATCACGAAGGCTATCGGAGAGGTGAAGAAAGCGATCGCTACCGGAAGCTTAGATTAAACAGAGCTTCGTTGTTAAGAAGTCAGATGGATTGAGTCCGCTCTCCTACTCAAGCAGGCTCATTTGCTTTAAGAACTTGCTTAAACAAGTTGCACAACACGCCTGCCCGTGTTAGAATCACCTGCGAGCAAAGAAAGCCAGTTCATCCGTAGGAAAGATCTTATGGCCGAAGAAATGATCGAAGTTGTAATCGATAGCATCCGCGTTAGCTTGATGTCTCAACAACGGATTGTGATCTTGCGTGAGGTCAACGCGGAACGTTATCTTCCTATTTGGATCGGTGTTTACGAGGCTGAGGCGATTACCATTGCCTTGCAAGAAGTGGAGGTCGCCCGTCCTCTAACGCATGACCTCCTAAAGAACATTTTCCACGTATTTAACGCCCGAATTGTACGCGTGGAAGTAGCTGCCTTAAAGGATGATACCTTCTATGGCAACATTATTGCTGAAGTAAACGGTCAATCGGTCAGCATTGATGCCCGTCCTTCGGATGCTTTGAATTTAGCCGTGCGCGCTCATGTTCCGATCTTTGTCGCGAAATCGGTGATGGACATTGCTGGGGTTGTGCCAGAAAAAGACCTTCAGGGCGAAACCCAAGAAAGCTTGCCAGCCACAACGACTCAGAAGCCAAAACCTGTCCAAGAAGATGACTTATCCGATGAGCGGCTTTCGGTGTTCGAAGATTTCTTGGAGAAGTTGGATTTAGAAGGCCCAGAAGAAGACGACAATGAGGAAAAGGACAAATAATCTCTGGGCGCGAGTGTTTTAGCACTACGACACCCAAGCACATCGATTTCTAAAATCAATATGGAGCCTTTTTACCCACCTGAGGAGACTTCCACTCCCAGCCCTTCACTTATCCCTTACAACCGGGAAGCGGAGGAAGCTGTCTTGGGCTCGGTGTTGATCAATCCCGAAGCCTACTTTGAGGTTGCCAGTTTTTTGCGCCCGGAGGATTTTTACCTGATCCGCCATCGCTGGATTTGGGAGTGTTTTACCTATCTTTATGAAACCCGCACACCAATTGATTATTTGACGGTCACCGAGGAACTTGCACGGCGGGGCAAGTTGGAGGAAGCCGGGGGCGCCGCCTATATCTCTTACTTGATCACCAACGTCCCTACCTCCTTACATGCTCAGGCGTATGGCCGTATTGTTGAAGCTGCCTCAATTCGCCGTCAGATGATGAGCGCAGCTAATGAGATTGCCAAATTAGCGATCAAAGAAGAGACAACTGTGGAAGACCTGATGGACGAGGCGGAAAAGGCAATCTTCGGGGTCAGTGAGCGGCGCTTAGAGCGTGACCTAAAAACCATCCGCGCTGTGTTGGGGGAGTATTATGATCATCTTGAACAAATTGTCCAGCGCGGGGAAGAAATGGCCGGCATCCCAACCGGTTTTATCGATCTGGACCGGTTGTTGGTCGGGTTGCAGCCTTCAGACTTCATAATTATAGCTGGTCGGCCCGGTATGGGGAAAACAGCCTTTTTACTTTCGTTGGCGAAATATGTGGCACAGGTCAAACGGAAACACGTAGCGATTTTTTCGATGGAAATGTCCAACGAACAATTGGTGCAACGCTTGCTTTCTCAAGAGACGGGCATCGATTCGCAAAAACTGCGCACAGGCCAGTTAAGCTCCGATGAATGGCAGCTGTTGACCCAAGCCATTGAATCGTTGCGTAATGTGCACATCTTCTTGGATGATACGCCGGCTCTCACGCCGCTTCAAATGCGCACCAAATGCCGCCGCTTACATCTGGAGTTCGGTTTAGATCTCGTTCTGGTGGACTATTTACAATTGATGAGCAGTGGAATGCGCCATGAGAACCGTGTCCAGGAAGTGTCTTATCTCTCGCGCAATATGAAGATTTTAGCCCGTGAATTAAATGTGCCGGTTGTCGTAGCTGCCCAACTGTCGCGGGCGGTTGAGCAACGCGCTGATAAAGAGCCCCAGCTTTCCGACTTGCGCGAAAGCGGCAGTTTGGAACAAGACGCCGATGTAGTCATCTTTCTTCATCGCCCGGCTGAGCATAAGAACGATCCGCTCAAACAAAATATCATTGAATTGAGGGTTGCCAAACATCGCAATGGTCCGGTGGGCAATTTAGATTTAGTCTTTCGGGATAAGATCGCCAAATTTGAAAATGCCGCTACGCGGGTGATCGATCTCACCCAAATTTAGGGGAAGAGATGCAGGCGACTCAGGCTTTCTCTGGTTTTTCGGATCATCAACAAAATGCTATACCTGTGCCGCTTGAGTTTTTCCAGGAACTCTTGACCACTATTAATGATGTGAATGAACTAAAGGTCATCCTGTTTGCCGTGTGGTTCTTGCATCGGCGTCGGGGTGTAGTGCGTTATCTTCTATTGTCCGATTTTCAAAAGGATGTTGCTTTCATGAGAGGACTCGTGTGTGGTGACTCAAGCCCGCAGGAAGCCCTTTCGCTTGCCCTCTCCAGAGCGGTAGACCGCGGCGTACTGTTGCGAGCATTGTTGCCAAGCAAAGACACGGAAGTAGAGTTGTTTTTTCTCAATAATTCGCTTGGGAGGGCAGCGGTTCAAGCAATTCAGCAGGGCAAATGGCGCTTTACGGGCAAAATCGAGTCTCCGATTGAGATTGGGCAAGAGTCACCGAATATTTATCGCCTCTATGAGCAGCATATCGGGCCGCTTACCCCGCTTCTAGCAGATACCTTGCGCGAGGCAGAGGCGAGCTATCCACCAGAGTGGATTGAAGAAGCGGTTCAAATTGCTGTGGAAAGGAACGCCCGTAATTGGCGGTATGTGGAGGCGATCTTAAAGCGTTGGAAGGAAGAAGGTAAAGGTGAGCGAAAAACTGGAGCAGATCCTCAAGAAACTCTCCGAAAATACGCCGAACAGTGGCAGAAACCACATCGAAAATCCCGCTGAAAAAGGAATGGAATCAGCGACCGAATGGGGAATAGGAGATCCAAACTGTCCCATCTGCCATGGGCTGGGCTATGTGCGATGGGATGTACCGTTAGGCCATCCCAAATTTGGACGAGTGGAGGTTTGTGAATGCCGCGCCTCTCAGAGCCGGCAACAGGTTTATCAGCGCCTATATGCTTACAGTCATCTTGAAAATTTAAGTCATCTGACCTTTGAGAATTTCAATCCGCGCGGGCGGGCGGGATTATATCCGCAAGAAGCAAACTCGATTGAAATGGCTTATCGGCAAGCGCGTACCTTTGCCGAGACGCTGCAAGGTTGGTTGTTCCTACAAGGCGGTTACGGGTGCGGAAAGACTCACCTTGCGGCTGCCATCGCCAATCTGGCGGTGCAACTGCATGTGCCTACCTTATTTCTCACAGTTCCAGATTTGCTCGATAGCTTACGATCAACGATGGCAGATGCAGATAGCCGTTTTGAGGAACATTTCAACGAAATCCGCATGATTCGCTTATTAATCTTGGACGACTTTGGCACCCAAAACGCTACCCCTTGGGCGCAAGAAAAGTTATTTCAAATTATCAATTATCGCTACATTAATCGGTTGCCAACTGTGATTACAACCAACTTGCGTCTCGATCAGATCGAGGGGCGCATTCGCTCGCGTTTGGAGGACCCCGATTTGGTGACCAAAGTCGTGATCTTAGCTCCCGATTACCGGCGACCGATGGATGAACTGGGGATGCATGAATTTGCCCTGTTTCCTAGACTACAGCAGTGCACCTTTGCCAATTTTGATCTGCGCAAGAATGAGGGGTTACCGCCTGATTATTTGCGGGATTTGGAAGCTGCTTTTCGAGCCGCGCGTCAGTTTGCTGAGAATCCGGTTGGTTGGATTGTGCTTAATGGCCCGTCTGGCAGTGGCAAAACGCATTTGGCGGCTGCCATTCATAATTATCGGCGAGATGTTGGCAAGCCGTCCCGGTTTGTAGATGTTGGTGAGTTATTGAACGCGTTACGGGCGACCTTTAGCCCGACAAGCCCTGAGACTTTAGACGAGCGCTTCGAAGATGTGCGCCGAGCGCCTCTCTTGATTCTGGATGACTTGGGAGGGCAAACCAGTTCACCATGGAGCAACGAAAAACTCTATCAGATTATTCATTTTCGCTATTTAGCTGAGTTGCCAACCGTAATTACCTTAGGCAAATTGCGGGAGGAACTTGAACTGCGTTTGCTCACCCGCATTGAAGACCGGCGCTTGTGTCGCATTTACCCCTTGCCGGTGCCGTCGTATACAGCTATTCCGCGTGAACCTTCGAAACCAAGCCGCCGCAGGCAGAAGTAAAATCTCTCTAAGAGAGGAGTGTCTGATGAGTGCAGAAACAACCCCGATGGAAACCTTGCCATTACCCCCGTTTTATGATCCCGAGAAGGTGGGAGAAGTTTGGCGCGTTCCCTATCAAGAGCGCGCTGCTGAAGCTCGTCAGTGGGCAGAGCGCTATCACATTCCAGCTGCGCAATGCGATACCTTCAAAATTGCTCTTGTTGCTATTGATGTTCAGAATACCTTTTGTATCCCGGAGTTTGAGTTGTTTGTCGGGGGGCGCTCCGGAATGGGTGCGGTAGAGGACAATCGGCGATTATGTGAGTTTCTCTACCGCTATTTGCATCGCATTACGCGGGTCGTCGTCACTTTAGATACCCACCGCGCCTTTCAAATTTTCCATCCCGTTATGCTGGTTAACGAGCAGGGAGAACACCCTGGACCGGTAACCCTCATCACCCTGAAAGACGTTCAAAGCGGCAAGTGGCGCTTTAATCCGCAAGCAGCCTTTAGTCTCGGTATTGATGCATCCTATGGGCAACAACAATTGCTTCACTACGTAGAAGAATTAGCAAAAAAGGGCAAGTACGACTTGACGATCTGGCCCTATCACGCTATGTTGGGAGGCATTGGACACGCACTAGTTTCAGCTTTTGAAGAAGCGGTGTTCTTTCATACGATTGCGCGCAGCAGCCAGGCTCATTTTGAGATTAAGGGCGACGCGCCTTTGACCGAAAATTATTCTGCCATTCGGGCAGAAGTGATGGAAGATTTCTGGGGCAAACCTCTGGCAGAGCCTCATCTCTATTTTTTGCAATTATTGCAGGATTACGATGCGATTCTGATCGCTGGGCAAGCCAAGAGCCATTGCGTCAACTGGACGGTGGGAGATTGGCTAGAGGAAATCCAACGCATCGATCCGAGTTTGGCACAAAAAATCTATTTACTTGAAGATTGCATGTCTCCGGTGGTTGTGCCAAATGTGGTCGATTACACTGACCTTGCAGAATCTGCTTTTGCCCACTATGCTGAAGCAGGGATGCATCGAGTGCGTTCTACCGATCCAATGGATACTTGGTTAATGACAAATTAGAGCAAAACGCTCTCTATTGACATTCATTGAGTTTTGTGTGATACTCCAGTTAGCCATTTCACCGAGAAATGGCACCCTCATCTTCGCTATCCCACCGAAGAGGAGGTGATGTCGATGTCAGATAGTAGTACCTTACGAAGCGCTGCGGCATCCCTCCTCGTTGCAGGATAGATGACCGCAGCGCTGCAGGAGGCCGTCAGAAATGGCGGTCTCTTGTTTTGTTTGCGGTATAATCTAAATTAACTTCTCAAATTGCGGGTAGGATATGAGCCAACGAAAGATCCGAGTACTGATTGCTAAGCCGGGTTTAGATGGGCATGACCGGGGGGCAAAGGTGGTAGCGCGGGCTTTGCGCGACGCAGGGATGGAGGTCATCTACACTGGATTACGCCAAACCCCCGAAATGGTTGCCGAAGCAGCCTTACAGGAGGACGTGGATGTAGTTGGGCTTTCGATTCTATCGGGTGCCCATATGGCATTGGTACCGCGCATCCTCGATCGATTACGTGCTCAGGGCCAGGAAAATGTTAAGGTCTTTGTGGGTGGGATTATCCCCGATGAAGATATTCCTCGTTTGCTGGAAATGGGTGTTATGGGTGTTTATGGCCCTGGCACCTTGACCGAGCAGATTATCAAAGATATCTTGGCTGCGGTTGGCCGGGTCGACCAGCATTTGCAACCCTGAGCAGCTTGACAGATTGTGAGGGTGAATGTCTTTCTCTTTAGCAGAGTCGGTCTTACAAGGCAACCGTTTAGCATTGGCTCGTCTATTGACCCATGTTGAAAATGGAACGCCAGAGGGGCTGGAGGCACTCAATCAGCTTTTCCCCTTTACCGGCAAAGCCCATCTGATCGGCGTGACCGGTGCACCCGGCACGGGCAAGTCGTCTCTAGTCAATCAATTGGTTTATGCGTTGCGTCATCCTGAGGAGGGCCAGAAGCCTAGCCAAGTTGCGGTGGTAGCCGTGGATCCTTCAAGCCCTTTCAGCGGAGGCGCCATCTTGGGCGATCGCGTACGGATGCGGGATTTGGCTGGAGATGCGGGAGTGTTCATTCGCTCCACGGCTTCTCGGGGCGCTTTGGGCGGTTTGGCAGCCAGCACAGCCAATTTGGTGCAGGTGTTCGACGCAGCCGGTTTTGAAATGATCTTCATTGAAACGGTTGGTGCAGGTCAGGCTGAGGTGGAGATTGCTCGCCTTGCCCACACTGTCATCGTGGTCGAAGCACCGGGCTTGGGCGATGAAATTCAAGCGATTAAGGCAGGCATTTTGGAGATTGCGGATATTATTGTCTTGAATAAAGCCGATCGACCGCTAGCAGATAACGCCGAACGAGCGTTACGGATGATGCTGGAAATGGCAGTAAATAGAGAGAAATCGCCGAGCGAAGATGGAAAGCTTATCCAAGGTTGGACGCCTCTACTGTTACGAACGATCGCTACCGAAGGGAAAGGCGTACGCGAGGTATGCCAGGCAATTCAGGAACATCGTTGCTACTTACAATCGAGCGGGGAGTGGGAACGGCGTGAACAGGTTCGCCTTCAAGCTGAGTTGGAAAACCGCTTACAAGCAGCCCTGATGAAACGCCTGAAAGAGGCGATTCCCGCCGAAACTTATCGAAATATTCTAAATGAGATGGTTTTGCGACGCTTATCCCCCTATCAGGCGTTAGAAATTCTGTTGGATGGAGTTAAGCAATGAGAAATCTACATGCCCATCGAGAAATTAACTTGTATGGGGATATCAAGTTATTTGCTGGTACAGCCTGTCCGGCCTTGGCAGCAGACATTTCGAACTATCTAGGTATTCCTCTCAGTGGACGAGATGTGATCCACTTCCCAAATGATAATCTGTGGGTCAAATTGCATAAAAGTGTTCGCGGACAAGATGTTTATGTTATTCAAACGACGTCTGCGCCAGTGCATCAAAATTTGATGGAACTACTCATCCTTTTGCAGACAATGCGCCTGGACTCGGCTGGGCGAGTTACGGCTGTGATTCCCTATCTCTGTTATTCGCGCTCCGATAAAAAAGATAAACCGCGCGTGCCAATTACGGCGCGTTTGGTATGCGATATGATCGAAATTGCTGGCGCCGATCGGTATATTACCCTCGACTTACATGCCGGCCAGATTCAGGGCTTTTTTTCTATACCGGGCGATGTCTTATCGGCGTTTCATATCTTAACTGCGTATCTTCAGCGGAAACAGCAGCACATGCAAGACCCGGTGGTGGTGGCGGCTGACCTAGGTTTTGCCAAGAAGGGCCGCAACTTTGCTGCTAACTTGCATGTGCCAATTGCCTTTATCGAAAAGCGACGCACTGGCAAAGAAGATGTTCCTGAAGCGCTGACTCTGATCGGTGATGTCAAAGGCCGCGATGCAATCATCGTGGATGATGAAATCGACACAGGTAGTTCGGTTACCTCAGCGGTTCATTTGGTCAAGTCGATGGGGGCGCGGGAAATTTATCTAGTCTGCGTGCACCCAATTTTGTCCAGAGACGCTGCAGAACATCTGGCAGCTTTGCCTATCAAGGAATTTATTACCACCGATACGATCCCGCTCACTGAGCATAAGTATCAACTGCTCAAAGACAAGATCACGGTGCTCTCTGTCGCGCCTCTGTTAGGAGAGGTCATTCGTCGGGCCAATCAAGGGCGCAGCGTTGGCGAGATGTTTGACGAGTGATTGATGCCTGAGCTACCCGAAGTCGAATCGATTGCCTATCGTCTCAGAGAAGGTACCTTGGAACAAGCTCCGTTAGTTGGGGCAGAGATTCTCTCGGCACAAGTGTTTTGGCAACGGACCCTAGCCACGCCCTCGCCCGAAAAGTTCAGCGAAGCCCTTGCCGGACAAGTCATTCAGGCGATCGGACGACGAGGCAAGTTTCTGAGAATCGATCTGACCGATTATGTTCTTTTAATCCATTTACGTATGAGCGGTGATTTGTGGGTGGAGGCAATGGATGCACCGCTTGCTAAGCATACGAGGATTATTCTCAATTTTTCCGATCACCGCCGCCTCAACTTTCACGATCCACGTAAGTTTGGAAGGGTATGGCTAGTGACCGACCCGCAACAGGTATTGAGTAGTTTGGGCCCTGAGCCTTTTGATTCAAACCTCACCTCTGAAGTTTTTTACCAACATTTGCAGCAGGTTCGACGCCAACTGAAGCCTTTGTTGCTAGACCAACGGTTTTTAGCCGGTTTGGGCAATATTTATGCAGATGAAGCGTTGCATTGCGCAGGGCTTCATCCCCTTACCCTGTCGCATCAACTGACTCTGCCCGAGGCACGCCGTTTGTTGGAGTGTATACGAACAGTTCTCAGGGAGGGAATTCGGCGGAATGGTGCCAGTATTGATTGGGTTTACCGCGGCGGGGATTTCCAGAATTACTTTCGGGTATATCAACGCGTTGGATTGCCTTGCCCAACCTGCGGAACTGCAATTCAACGCATCAAAGTTGGACAGCGAGGCACTCATTTCTGCCCAAACTGCCAACCACTTCGTTAGGTTTTGAATATATCTCCGAGTTGGGAAAAAACGTAATTAGGGGAGTCGGACTCTGACAGAGGGTTAAGGTTGGCTGCAATGCCGCTGCGTACAAGAGCCGTGGGAATTTTGGCGCGATGACCCATACGGATATCCGTTTCGGGGTTATCACCGATCAATAAACATTCTGCAGCGGGTAAGGCGAGGATTTCTAAAGCAAGTTCTGCCATTGTGGTGGCTGGTTTGCCTAACAAAACATCCAAGGGATGAGCGGTACAGGCTTCGATGGCAGCGATGATTGCGCCAGTATCAGGCATTTCTTCACCATTTTGACCAGGATACGTGCGGTCGGCGTTGGTTGCTAAAAATGCTGCCCCATGGCGAATAGCATCAAAAGCAATTTTGAGTTTACGATAATTGAAACGGTGGTCGGTGCTGACCAAGACCACCCGAATTCGAGCAGGGTCATCGCAGAGTTGTAGACCGGCCTGCGACAGTTCGTCAGCCAAATCGCCTTCACCAATTACAAAGACGGGCGCGCCAGGAAAATGCTGATATAAGTAGTGAATTGCAATGTAGGAGGGGTTTAGGATTTCTTGTGGGGCAACCTCAATGCCCATATTGAGCAATTTTGCAGCAATTTTTTCGCGGCGTCGTGAAGCATCATTGGTCAAAAATAGCAGGCGTTTGCCGAGCTTTCGGAGTTTCTGAAGAGTCTCTCTGACGGTGGGAAGCGCTTGCTTGCCTAGATAAACCGTGCCATCTAGATCGATTAAGTATGCCGTGTAATTCAGAGGGTGGTCGGACATGACGTCTGGATAGCTAATTCAATTTGGTTGCCTAACTTAGGCCTTTTCGGTATGCTTAGTGTACCCGTTATTCCGGTAGTTGTCGAGAATCTTCTGTTTTATCTCTATATCTTGAACCGACTGAGCTTGGTTTTCGAGCCAATCGAAATAGCTTTTTGTTTGGACGAGTAGGTTCGTAACAATCCATTTGGGGTATAATTTGATCTGAGGAGTTGCTCTCATGCCATTTGACGTAGCTGAGTATCTTCAATTAGTGGAATTACTTTATAAGCGGCCAGAGTGGCGAGCTGAACTGCGCCAATTGCTCTTAAGTGAGGATATTCTCAATTTGCCTCAGGTCGTGCGCGAATTAGCAGAGGCGCAGAAGCGCACAGAGCAGCGTGTCGAAGAGCTGGCAAAGGCGCAGAAGCGCACAGAGCAGCGTGTCGAAGAGCTGGCAGAGGCGCAGAAGCGCACAGAGCAACGTGTCGAAGAGCTGGCAGAGGCGCAGAAGCGCAGCGAAGAACGCATTGGTCGTTTAGAAATTGCTGTTGCTGAGTTGGCAGAGGCGCAGAAGCGCACAGAGCAGTGTGTCGAAGAGCTGGCAGAGGCGCAGAAGCGCACAGAGCAGCGTGTCGAAGAGCTGGCAGAGGCACAGAAGCGCAGCGAAGAACGCATTGGTCGTTTAGAAATTGCTGTTGCTGAGTTGGCAGAGGCGCAGAAGCGCACAGAGCAACGAGTCGAAGAGCTGGCAGAAGCGCAGAAGCGCAGCGAAGAACGCATTGGTCGTTTAGAAATTGCTGTTGCTGAGTTGGCAGAGGCGCAGAAGCGCACAGA
>QEXX01000106.1 GCA_003130835.1 Anaerolineae bacterium
CGAAACCTCTCTCCCCGCTGCTGAGGCTAAGGTATAATTTGCTCAGGAAGGAGAGTGATGGCAGTTTTCCTCTATCCGATTGACGAAGGTTGTGTCGATGTTTAACCAAGAACAAGAGCAAATTACTCACGCCATTCTCGAGATTTTATCTCAGCACGAGCTTCCCTCAGGAAAGATTGAATGGAATCCCATTCCCTTCGCCGGGCAATGGGGGATTTCCACCTCGTTCTTCCAGATCGCCGCCCAGTGGGCACGTCAACAACGCGCCGAAGGACAAACGCCTGCCGCGGTGCCACAACTGGCTGCGCAGATTGCCACTCAGGTCAGCCAGGCGCTCAGTTTGCCGAGCGGTTTTCAGCGCATCGAGGCGGTAAACGGATACTTGAACCTCTATTTCAACCCGTTGGAATTCACCCGCCGCGTGGTCGATACCGTGCTTGAACAAGGCGACCGCTTTGGCTGGGGTGAAGCCAAAGGGAAACGCATCTTAGTAGAATTTTCTCAACCCAATACCCACAAAGCCTTCCATGTGGGGCATTTGCGCAATGTGGTGCTGGGAGATGCGTTGTGCAACATTCTCGAAGCTGCCGGCTATGACGTCATCCGCGCCAACTATATCAACGATACCGGTTTGCATGTGATTAAGTGGTTGTGGAATTATCAAAAGTACCATGCTGGCGAAGAACCCGGCCAGGATAAAACGCGCTGGATGGGCGACCTGTACGCCGAAGCGAATAAACGGCTTGAAGAGAACCCGGAGCTGGAAAGTGAAGTGCGCCAACTCTATGCCCGCTGGGATCGCCGAGACCCTGATGTGATGGCGCTCTGGCAGAAGACCCGCCAGTGGTCTCTGGAAGGTTTTGACCAAATTTACGACCTGTTAGGCGTGCGTTTTGACCATATTTTTTACGATCACGAGCTAGAAAAACCCGGTCAAGAATTGGTCGAGGAACTCATCCGCAAAGGGATCGCTGTTGATGAACGCCCCACTGGACCGGTGATTGTGCGCATTGACGAATTGTTGGGGCTGAAAAAAGAGACCTATCGGGTGTTGGTGGTGCTGCGCTCGGATGGCACGTCCCTATACGCCACCAAAGACCTGCCTCTGGCGATCAAGAAGTTTGAGATGTTCAATCCCGATTTATCGGTCTATGTCATCGACGTGCGCCAATCCCTCTATTTGCAACAGATTTATAAGACTTTGGCGCTGATGGGACATCCCGACTGGGCAGAGCGTTGCTATCACTTTAGTTATGAGATCGTGAATTTGCCCGGCAATGTCACCATTGCCTCCCGCGAAGGGACGGTGGTGTTGCTGGAGGATTTGGTGCGCGAAGCGCGGCAGCGCGCTCTGGAAGTGGTGCGCGAGAAGAATCCTTCCCTCTCTCCTGCAGCGATGGAGGAGGTGGCAAAGGCCGTGGCCTTAGGGGCGATCAAGTACCCAATGTTAGCCCGCGAGGCGACCAAGATCGTCACCTTCGATTGGAAAACGGCTTTGGATTTCAACGGGCAGGCGGCGCCCTATATCCAGTATGCCCATGTGCGGGCGAATTCCATCCTGCGCAAAATGGAAACCCCCTTACCGCCTTCGACTTTGCCTGCCCATGAACTACATCCGACCGAGATTCAATTGATCGACTGGATTTCGCGCCTGCCGGGTGAAGTGCAACGCGCTGCGCAGGAGATGCGTCCCTTGTATCTGACCAATTTGGCTTATGAACTGGCACGGGCTTTCAACGATTTCTACGCCGAGTGCCAGGTGCTCAAAGCAGATGAAGCAACTCGAGCAGCCCGCGTACGACTGGTTGCGGCTGCCAAACAGGCAATGGCAAATTTGCTGCGTATGCTGGGGATTATCCCTCCAGAAGTCATGTAAACCTTATGACAATAAAAGGAGCTTAACCAATGAGTGTCACTCGCATTTTGATCATGGGGGCGGCTGGGCGTGACTTTCACAACTTCAACGTTTTCTATCGCAATAACCCAGATGTAGAAGTGGTTGCCTTTACGGCAACTCAAATTCCCAATATCGAAGGGCGGCTCTATCCCCCAGAACTAGCCGGGCAAAGATACCCCCAAGGCATCCCGATTTACCCTGAGGCAGATTTGGTCAACCTGATTCGGGAAAAACAGGTGGATCAAGTGGTTTTTGCCTATTCGGATGTGCCCCACGAATATGTGATGCACAAGGCGTCTCAGGTGTTAGCCGCCGGAGCGGATTTTGCTCTGCTAGGCAGTCGGCACACGCAATTGAAATCCAGCAAGCCGGTGGTTGCAGTGTGTGCCGTGCGCACCGGCAGCGGTAAAAGCCAAACGACCCGGCGGGTCTCCAAGATTCTGCGTCAAATGGGCTACCGAGTCGCGGCGATCCGGCATCCTATGCCCTATGGGGACTTGGTGAAGCAAACTGTGCAACGCTTTGCCGACTACAGCGATTTGGATCGACATGAATGCACCATCGAAGAGCGTGAGGAATATGAGCCTCACCTGGATAACGGTTTGATCGTCTATGCCGGTGTGGATTACGAACGCATCCTGCGCCAAGCTGAACAGGAGGTCGATATCATCCTTTGGGATGGCGGCAACAATGATCTGCCCTTCTACAAACCCGACTTGCATATTGTGGTCGCCGATCCCCATCGTCCAGGTCATGAACGAGCGTACCATCCCGGAGAAGCCAACGCCCGCGCTGCGGATGTGTTCGTGATCAACAAAGTAGATACCGCCGATCCCCAAGCGGTGATTCGAGTGCGCAACAGTCTGCGCGAGTTGAATCCCAATGCTGTCGTCATCGAGGCAGCTTCGCCGCTTTTTGTGGACGATCCATCTGCCATTCGCGGCAAACGGGTGTTGGTGATTGAGGACGGGCCGACCTTGACCCACGGCGAAATGGCTTATGGGGCCGGCTGGGTCGCTGCCCAACGCTTTGGGGCGGCCGAAATCGTCGATCCGCGCCCTTACGCAGTGGGATCGATCAAGGCCACCTTCGAAAAATATCCCACGACCGGCGCCGTTCTCCCCGCTATGGGATATGGCGAAGAGCAGACGCGTGAACTCGAAGAGACCATCCGGCGGGCTGATGTTGACCTGGTGATCATCGGCACCCCCATCGACTTGAGGCGGGTGATTCACATTGATAAACCTTTCCAACGTGTGCGCTACGAACTCCAGGAGATCGGTCAGCCTACTTTAGAGGATGTTTTGAAGGCGAAGTTCGGGAAATAAACCTGCGGCTGGGTTGGACAAACCGATCGAGGCGGCAAGCCGTTAGCGGTTAACTGCGTTGGGAAAGGCAGCATTCAGTTGCCCGTTAGTAGGAAATGAGTCTCCTCGCGCCGTCGAGGCGCGGGGAGAGTGACTCCCTTCTCTCTTAGGGAGAAGGGTCGGGGATGAGGGATTTCCGCCGCGCCTTTGGGGTCTCGGTACGGCGGGAAGAACACCCGCATCCTCGACCCGCGCGCAGAAAGCGGGTTGAGCAGTGTGCTGAGCTTGTCGAAGCGCCTGTCGAAACCCGCTGGGTTGAGCAGTGTGCTGAGCTTGTCGAAGCGCTTGTCGAAGCCCGCTGGGTGGGGTCTCGGTACGGCGGGAAGAACACCCGCATCCTCGACCCGCGCGCAGAAAGCGGGTTGAGCAGTGTGCTGAGCTTGTCGAAGCGCCTGCCGAAACCCGCTGGGTGGGGTCTCGATACGGGCTGACGCCCTACTCGACCTGCGAACGCTAGCGCGGGTTGAGCTTGCATTGAGTTTGTCGAAATGTAGCGAGCGCCAGCGAGCGTATCGAAACCCGCTGGGTTCCGCGCTGCCTCAGCCATTCCATCGCTTGAGCTTAGCGGACAATGGCCGGCAGGAAGATTAACTCTCCAACCGGCGCTTGCACAAATAGTGGGGCGTCATCGCGGATGGTCACTTTACAATCTGCGCTGCCGATATAGTCTTTGTCGATCTCCAGCGCATTGCGGTCAACCAAAATGATGTTTTTCAAGTCAACCGTAGTCCCATCCGTCTTTTGCTTCAAGGCGCGGAACAGGACATGGGCAAGGGCGCCGCTGCCATTTACGCCCACAGCTTGGCTTAAGCGGGTGTCGGCCGCATAGCGCGCCTCACGGGTCGTTGAACCAATATCGACCAAACTCGGTTGAGCCAGATAGTGCTGTGCGCCATCCGAACGGAGATAGCTGCCCGGCAGTACGGTCACAAATTCCAAAACTTGCTTGTTAAAAGCGGTGTCAAACTGGTAGGCGTAGAGGTCTAAGGTGTCGGTAACCGCTAAAGTGACATAGAAGGTTTGACCGGTGCGCACGGTGAAACTCTGCGGTTGGCAACCCACTTTGGTTGTGGCAGCCTGAGCAGTCGGTTGGGTGAGCCATGCCACCCCTAAGATAGCCAAGGTGATCGAGAGTCCTAAAAAGATCAAGCGCTTCATAACGCACCTCCTTCAGGGGAGTGGAAACTCACCCAAACCGTAATCCAGGGAAATCTCTCCGCTGGAGAGATCGAATTTCATGATTTGGCGGTCATGCTGATACAACTGGGGTGGAGAAGAGAACTGTCCGCTCTCGTTTTTCCCCACTTTGTAGTACAGCCACACCTCGGTGTTGTCCCAATCGCTGATGGCCGTGCCGCTGAAATCATACGTGAGGATCCCTTGGCTGAAGATCCATTCGCTTGCTGACCCTTCTATGGGGGTTTTGACGGTTTGGAGCACCTGACCGGTTTTGACATTGACCAAGCGCGCCTCGATAACCAAGATCGCCGAACGGATGCCCGAATCGCTCACGATGGGAAGAGTGATGGGTGCTCCTAGAAAATCCACTGTTGGCAGAAAGGCGTGCACTTCAAAGGTCTGTGGCTCAAAAGATACTTGGATAAACTGCATCCTGCGGTCATTGGAAGGCCCACTGTAGGCGGCTGCGGCATTGTAAGCGTAAGCCCCGTAGGCAAGATAGATGCGGTATTCAGGCCAGAATTTACTCTTGAACTGATCGTAAATTTGCTTTTCTGCCCAGGAGGCGTCCGGCGGTGGCTCGGGCAACAAGCCGCCGGTCGATTGGTCGATCACGCGGCTGGCGACCCGCCCCTCTTGGGAGAAGAGTGTAACCGGCGGATCGAAGGTCATTTCCACATCGGTCAACAGGGTCTCCAAACCGGCGGTGAGTGAAAGCAACTGGCTTAAGGCAGCATAGCCACTGCGGGTGATGGACAGGTTTTTACAGCTTGCGCTGACGGTCAGGTCGAAGATGCCTTGAGCATCGGTTTGGGTTGTGGTACCGCAAGCATCCACTTGGGCATTGGCGATCGGGTTGCCGAATTCATTCACCACGTTCCCGTGCAAGTAGGCATCGGTGGTGGTTTCTAAGCTGACGTTGTGGGTGTGGATACCGAGCGGAGCGATGGTGATCGAGGCAATCTGGCGGGCATACCCGGCTTTGCTGATGCGAATTTGGTATTCGCCGGGGATCAGCTTGCCCAGTTTTGGCTCTGTTGCGGGCGAGAACGAACCGCTGCCGTCGGCGAAGGTCTCAATATTCAACCCCTGACCAACAACTCGCACACTTGCACCACCGCCATTGGTGATGGTGCCGCTGAGGCTGCCCCAACGGTTGGTCTTCAGCACGGCGGTATTGCTGGGCGAATAATCAATCTGGTAAGGATTACTGCCGTTGCGTCGCACGCCCAAGACAGCCGGGGTTGGGATGGCATATCCAGTTGCCTGCCAGGCGATGGTGTAGTTGACGAGATCGTTGGTAACCGGTATATCCTTGCCTAACACCGTAATATCGTCTTGCACTTGGATGTCTGTTTTTAGGTAACTTCCCCCTTGAATGGAAGCCTTGCCGACATTGACCCGCTCGCTGACCCCTCCCCGCGCCGTGTTGGTTTCGTCTTCGACGATCAGGAACAAGCCTGTCTTAGTGGGAAGCTTTTGCACCAAAATCGGCACCCAGAGTTGGTTATTGTCTTCGCTGGTCTCGGCGAGGGCATTTTGGGGATCAACCCAGAAATGCAGGCGCAAATACTCCATTTCCTCCATACCTTCTGGGGGGAGTGCGGGAAGACTTAACTGGATATAGGAAAAATTTTGTTGGGCATGGGGGGCTAAGGCGTTGACCGGTTGGCTGGTTTCGGTTAACGTTTGCCCAGCCTCGCTTTCCAAGCCGATCCACAATGTGCTGGGAGTCGAGTTCGCCCAACCCTCGTTAAAGACCGTGGTGGTGATGGCAAGCGTGCTGCCCCAGCGGGCGATCAGCGGCTGGTAGGTGAGGTGGGCAGCATCAACGCCGAGGTCGCTGCGGCTTAAGTCATACGCAGTGGCTTCAAAAGCGCTGCCCAGATAACACAAGGAATTTATGGGACAAGGGGGATACCCAGAAGGAGAAGTGCTCGATGCAAAGGTGATGTGCACGTCTTGTTGGTTATCTACCATGACCCGCGGACGGTTCATGACTGCTTTATATAAAATCCAGCGCAGGGGGTCTAGGGGTTCTCCAGTGGAGCGAAAAGTTCCGTAAGCTGAACGGCTAACACCGGAGGTCTTGCCCCAATTGGTGACTGTCACCAGGTGAAGCTTGCCTTGATCATCAATGTCCAGATCGCTGGTTACGGTATCATTGCCCCATTGGGTAAACAGCTCGTAGTCGTCGAGCAGCGTTGTCCCATCTGGAGCGATCTTTTCAAGGAACAATTTTGTCGTTCCATGTTTCCGCCACATCAGGTAGGCATTGCCTTGCCCATCCACCTCCAATGCGCCCTCTTTTGCAGCGTTCCAAAAACCATCATAATTGGTATACCCTACGAGGTATGCATTAAGTGAAACCGAATCATCGGCTGCATAGCGGGCATAATAAAACCGTTCCGTGCCCTCTAATTCGTACCACATCAGGTGTAGATTATCCTTTGCATCTACAGCCAGACGATGAAATAGCGAGGTGGTATTCGAAGCGCCATTCAAGGACCCAACGGAAAATTGAGCGAGTTCGCCTTCGGGAGAAATGCGCAACAAGGTCGGCGTATGAGTCCAATAACGCATGAAAAAGGCGAAGGCATTGCCATGGCTGTCTAAACCAGCCCCAAGCCCTTGGCCTCCGCCGCTCTCAATTTCTTCAGAGTAAGCTTTTTGAGGTGGAATGACCGGATATCCCCATCGATCAAAGCGCGCTTGATAGAGATAAGCGCCTTTCTTCCAAAATAGATGGGCGGTACCGTTGCTATCGCAGGCGATGCCTAGCGGCGCGGCAGAAGCGTTGCTCGATAAGGTAACGTCATCGATGAGGGTATTGCCAAAGCGATCGAGACGGCTGAAATAAACATTTTCGCTGCTTCGCCAGATGATATTGATTCGCCCCAAGCCATCGAGACAGCTATCCTGTTCATAGGCGCAATCTTTGGGGCAATTGGAGATTTGGCGGGTATAGTGGAAGATGCGCGGCGCCCCATAGGAGCGACCGGCAATGGCGAGATCGGCCACGTTGATTTTGCCGTCCAAGTTCAAGTCGAGTGCTTTTGGGTAATCAGGATCCAATTCCTTCGAGCCGAGGCGCTGTGCGATGGCGTTAAGATCGGCTTGGTTGACGAGATTATTCAGGTCGATATCGCCCAACCAAGCTTTGGCAGGTAGCTGCCAGCCTAAAGCGATGGCTAGGGCAATCAAGCTGATCAAGGCGAGTCCAAAACGCTTCGAGTTTCTCATCGGTCACTCTCCTCGTTTTTGTGAAATCACTCGTCCTTAAGGTCTTAGCA
>QEXX01000107.1 GCA_003130835.1 Anaerolineae bacterium
ACTATCCCGTTGTTGATGACTTTGCCCCATTGAACTCTGGGTAAAACGTTGAGAATCGAGGTTGCAGACATGACTGGGACGTTTCAACTGCCGAGGTTTTTTATGGGCAAAACGGTTAGGCGGTGAATCCTTCTTGAGCCCAGACTTGAAGACGTTGAACTCAATACCGCAGAATCAAGGCAATGTGCTGATACTGCGTTAGCATACCGTCCTCCAGAAACCTCACTTGACCGCCATGGGATAAAACGGCTTCGATGATCTCGTCAACAGCGTCGTCGATCACGCCGGGCGCAGAGGGATCGTCTGCTGGCAATATCGTAAGGCTGCTTTCGTCAAGCTTGGCGGGGTAGTGAAAGTTTTCTTCTACCAGCAACAACTTTCCCCGTCCTTCCTGAGCGTAGCGCCAGATTTCACCGATGGTGGTGAGCACTTTTCGTTCCCCAATCGCTTTTTCTAATTCGACCAATGATCGTTTGCGTTCTTCGGCTAGGTTGAGTTCAACCAAGGACCAGACCAATTGTGCCAATTCATGCGCCGGTGTTTGGTCGTGATTGCCAGTGAGGGTGGTCAGAATCTTGTCCTGATGGGTGGTGATTTCATTGAAGAATGATAGGTAGCGCTCCACGCCGACCACAACCAGCGGTAGTGGATCGTCAGCAAGAAAGGGTTTCAAGGCTTGGTCAACTTGGCGGAAGAACTTGCGATGGTATTCATCTCGAATGTGAGATTTTCGGACGCCAAACCCTCCAGGCAAGGGTTCTGTTCCACCGGGGCCTTCGTGAACCATCGGAAAGCCGCCTTCCTGGATCTCATTCAGCGCATCCCGTGTCCCTTCGAAGAGTCGGGTGGGTTTCTCGCTCAGGACAAGCACCCAATAGCGCTGTGTGCGATTGAGGGCAAAGACCAAATCGCGCGTGTAAAAGCTATGATCGATAACCACCCGTTCTTTGAGAGGAAAGGGGAGATAAAATCGGCGCGCAAAATCCTGGTGGACAAATAAAGCTAAGCCATCAAGCGTATTGCGATGATCGATTTGATTGGTGATTTGATCGAGATTGCGCAATACCGCTTCGACCTCACGTTTGGGGAACTCGTTTAACAGGCGTTCAACCGCTTGGCTCACTAGATTTTTGACCCGGATTGGATCTTGTTGGTTGTCGGGAGCCGTGCGGTGGGTCGGTAAGGTAATGGTAACTAAGGGGTAACCGCGGATTTGCTGTAACAGCAAAAGGTCATGTTTATTCATGCTTTAATCTCCTTGCGGAGATTATAACAGGTTAATTGGATGAATCTCCATTCGGGCATCGTGGACGGCCTTTGTTTAAAGAGGCGTGATCGACAAAGGCGCAAAATCACAGTAGGGTTAATGTCGGTGCTCAGGCCGCGCTTCGATACCTATCGGTAGTGGAGTCCTTCAAGTTGCACAATTTCTGAAGCCGCTTGGGTGAGTTGCAGTGTCTCATGAAGTGATCTTGCTACCGAACGGATGGCGGACTTAGCCCCTGAAACTCTTACAATGTTCTTACTTGCTCCATCTTGACAGGCGTTGGGCTCTTTGATACATTCGAGCTTGTTGACTTATTCAAGAAGGAGGTATGAGATGTATCCAATTTTCCTGTTTACCCATAGTTGGTTGCGTTGGGTTGTCTTGATCAGCGGAATCTTGGTGGTAGCCTTTGCCTGGTGGGGTTGGTTCGGAAAGCGCGCCTGGAGCAATCGCGAGCGCCTTTGGGGCATGGTGTTCAACTCATCCATGGACTTACAATTGTTGGTTGGTGGACTGTTGTATTTTGTCTTTAGCCCCTTGACCACCAGTGCCTTTTCGAACTTTGGGGCAGCGATGCAAAACGCCGCTCAGCGTTTTTTTGTGGTTGAGCATGGCTTTGTGATGCTGATCGCCGTGGTCTTTGCTCACTTGGGAAGCGTTTTGAGTAAGAAAGCCGCCGACGAGCGGGGAAAGTTTAAACGGGCTGCGATCTGGTATTCCTTAGCGCTGCTTTTTGTCTTGGCGATGATCCCCTGGGATCGGCCGTTGCTGCGGGGTCTCTAGCTGACGGGTGCCAAAGGTAAGCAATGGCGGGCGAAGATGCCTGCCGAAGGATAAACTTGAAAACAATACAAACTGGTAAGTGGCTTCCTTACCTTGAGCTAGGGGGATCAGTCACCATTTGGGGAGCGTCGTTCGTGGCGACCAAGATCGCTTTGCAAGAGGCATCCCCAATCATGGTGGTGTGGCTGAGATTCAGCTTGGGTTTGGGTGTGATGGGCGTAGCCATGTGGCTGCGCCACCCATTGACCTTGCCATCCAAAACCATGATGCCCTATTTAGCTCTGGTTGGCTTCATCGGGATTACCTTTCATCAATGGCTACAATCTACAGCGCTTCAGACTACGTGGGCGTCCACTTCTTCATGGATTGTAGCGACAGCGCCGATCTTCATGGCTCTTTTAGGCTGGGTCTTTTTGCGTGAACGCATGGATTGGATTGCTGCAGCCGGGATTGTACTTGCCAGCCTTGGTTTGGCCTTGGTGGTGAGCCGAGGGGAATGGGCTGAACTGTTCGGCGGACGCTTTGGCGGCAGAGGCGACCTGTTGATGCTGATCAGCGCCGTTAATTGGGCGGTCTTTTCAACCATTTCGAAACCGGGTTTGAAGCGCTTGCCCCCAACGCAAATGATGTTTTGGGTCTTAGCTTGGGGGTGGGTTTTTACATCCATTTGGCTGTGGATGCAAGGCGGGTGGCGGCCAATCCCATCCCTATCGACTGCTGGTTGGATAAGCTTGCTGTTTCTAGGAATCTTTTGCTCAGGGGTTGCGTACCTGTTCTGGTATGATGGTTTGGAAGCTGTACCGGTTGTGCAAGTGGGCGCTTTTTTATACTTTGAGCCGTTGGTCACGCTAATCATTGCGGCGTTCCTTCTGGGGGAAAGCATCAATTGGGCTTCGCTTCTAGGGGGCATGCTGATTCTAGGCGGGGTGGGGCTAGTGAATCGGGCATTGCCGCCCGAAGGTGAAGGCACCAATTTTCCCGAACAGGTGGAGAAGACAGAAATCCCCATGAGAAAATAGGTATAATAGCGCAACACTTGTCTGAACTAGCTTGACAGCATGACGAGGGAGATGCAAAGGTGTTAATTGTCGCCGTCATTTCGGGTTTTGGGTTGGCTTTTCTTGCGCCGACCATCTGCCGCTTTGCCAAGCAGAAAAGCGGTTGGTGGCTTGCCATTTTGCCCGTTTTTCTGACGCTGTACTTCTTAACCTTGCTGCCGGGCTTGGCGAGCGGGCAAATTCCAGCCTTGTCTTACGAATGGTCGAAAGAACTTGGCTTGACCTTTGCCTTTCGGGCTGATGGCCTCAGTTTGGCTTTTGCGCTGCTGGTCAGCGGCATTGGGGCTTTGGTAGCTATCTACGCGTCCGGTTACTTTGGCAACAAAGCGCCGATCGGCCGCTTTTACCTGTGGCTGTTTTTCTTCATGGCCTCTATGCTGGGGGTGGTGTTTTCTGATAACTTGATCTTGTTGTTTGTTTTTTGGGAGCTAACCAGCCTAAGTTCGTTTATGCTGATCGGGTTTGAACAGGAGCGTGAAGAAGCTCGTGCTGCAGCCATCCAAGCCTTACTAGTGACCGGTAGTGGCGGTTTAGTGATGTTAGCCGGTTTTGTACTCTTAGGTCAAATTGGCGGAACCTTGGAGCTCTCTGCGCTGCTCCTGAAAGGCGAGAGCGTTAGTACTCATCCGCTTTATCTTGCCGTGCTGATCTTGATCTTAATCGGGGCTTTTACGAAATCGGCTCAGGTTCCGTTTCACTTTTGGTTGCCCAATGCCATGCAAGCCCCAACGCCAGTCAGTACATACCTTCATGCGGCGACAATGGTTAAGGCGGGGGTTTATTTGCTTGCCCGATTAAGTCTGGTGCTTGGGGGAAGTTCTTTTTGGTTTTGGGCTGTAGGGGGCATTGGGGCTCTGACGATGATCCTCGGCGGTTATTTGGCTTTCAGCCAAACCGACCTAAAGCGTTACCTCGCCTATTCAACCATCAGCGCCTTGGGAAGTTTGGTCATGGCAATCGGAATTGGCAGCGAAACCGCCCTAAAGGCGATGGTCTTATTTTTATTGGCGCATGGATTGTATAAAGGGACGCTGTTTCTGGTCACTGGCGCAATAGACCATGAGTGCAAAACCAGAGATGTCAGAGAGCTTGGTGGGTTGTGGCGCTCGATGCCTTATAACGCGGCTGGCAGCACGTTGGCTGCCCTTTCGATGGCGGGTGTGCCTTTGTTTTTTGGTTTTGTCGCTAAGGAATACCTTTATGAGGCGGCTTATAAAGTGGGTGCTTTCTGGATAAGCCTAGCGATCATCGGGGCTTTGCTCAATGTTTTCATTGCCTTTCGAGTAGGGATTGAGCCGTTCTGGTTACCTTCCCAAATCGAGGTAAAGCCATCAAAACACGTTCATGAAGCGCCGTGGAGTATGCGAATCGGGCCGCTGATCTTGGGGGGACTCAGCTTGCTCTTGGGTTTGTTCCCGCAAATTCTTGGGCGATCGATAGTATCCTCCGCCCTGACTGCGGCACTTGGGCGGCCGGTGGAGGTCAAATTGGCAGCTTGGCATGGGGTGAACGACATCTTTTTGCTCAGTTTGCTCACCTTAGGCTTGGGCGTTGGGCTATTCGCCGTGCGCCAGGATCTCCAACGGATCGCAGAAAAGGTCAGTCTGCGATGGGGGTTGGATGGTTTGTATAAGCGCTCTTTGGATTTTTTGTTCACCTTAGCCGGCTTTCAAACGCGGACCCTTCAACATGGTTATTTGCGCTATTATTTGATCACGATTATCGTGGCAGTGGTTGCGATTACTGCAGGGGGCTTGTGGCGCTGGGGAGGGGGAACTTTGCCTTATCTTTCGTGGGATATTTACTTCTATGAGTTAGGGATTGCGGTCATCATTGTGTTGTCAGCCTTCATGGCGACCCTTTCCCGATCCCGTTTAGGCGCTGTGGCTGCTTTGGGAGTGGCTGGCTATGGTGTGGCATCGATTTACTTATTATTTGGCGCTCCTGATTTGGCAATGACTCAATTCCTAATCGAATCGCTCACGGTTGTCTTGTTTGTGCTGGCTTTTTATCACTTGCCGAATTTTGCCCAATTGACTCCGAAGCGCGAACGCCTGCGCGATGTCTTCATTGCGCTGATAACGGGTGGGTTGATGACCATCTTTGTCTTTGTTGCCAGCGGCATTCAAATTCATCCCACGATTTCTCCTTTTTTTGTGGAGAATTCACTGCCCTTAGCGCATGGGCGCAATATCGTCAATGTGATTTTGGTTGATTTTCGTGGTTTGGATACTTTAGGGGAGATCACGGTGTTAGCGATCGCCGGTTTGGGCGTCTTTGCTCTCTTGAAATTACGCTTGGACCTGCGTACGGCAAAGGGGAAGAAATCCGCCGAAGAGATAGCCAAAGGAGGGGATCAATGACGTCCTTGATCTTACGTACAATGGTGCGCTTATTATTACCGTTGTTATTAATGTTCTCGGTATTTCTCTTGTTGAGGGGGCATAATGAACCAGGTGGGGGCTTTGTGGGAGGGCTCATGGCTGCCACCGGCTTCGCTTTGTTTTCGATTGCTTTTGGATCGGAAACGGCGCGGCGAATCTTGCGCATTGACCCATTGGCTTTGATTGGTGTGGGATTAAGCTTGGCGCTGTTAACTGGCTTGATCACCTTGGGGCTGAATCAGCCTTTTCTGACCGGGATTTGGTTCAAATTCCCCCTGGGCTCATTTGGGAAATTAGAGCTTGGTACACCGCTACTATTTGACCTGGGCGTTTATTTGACCGTTTGGGGAGTGACGTTAACCATTGTCTTTGCCTTAGAAGAGGTAAAGTAGCTTTATGGAAATGGTTTTACCCTTCGTGATTGGCAGTTTGTACGCTATGGCGATTTACATGTTGTTGCGCCGCAGCTTGGTCAAGCTATTGATCGGTTTGGGACTATTGAGTCATGCCAGCAATTTGTTGATCTTTACCGCAAGTGGCTTGACGCGCTTCAAAGCTCCGGTCATCCCCATGACAGCCGAGCAGTTGCAATCCCCTCATGCTGATCCCTTACCTCAAGCTTTAATTCTGACCGCCATCGTGATCAGCTTTGGGGTAACAGCTTTCGCGCTCGCCTTGGCTTATCGCGCCTATCGCAGTGTGAATACTGACGATCTGGATCAAATGAAATCAACCGATGCTTAAGAGCAACTCATGATGAATCGCTTTCTCATTCTACCGATTGTTGTTCCGTTGTTGACTGCCGTGCTGTGCTTGCTCTTTTTCCGCAAACCGCGAGCCCAACGCTGGATTGGGGTGAGCGGCGCCGGTCTTTTGTTAGGAGTCTCCCTGTGGCTGTTACAGGTCGTTTGGCAGCAGGGAATTCAAACGGTACAAGTTGGGAATTGGCAGGCGCCCTTTGGCATTACCTTGGTCGCTGACCTGTTCAGTGCGGTGATGGTGGTGCTAGCCGGTGTATTAGGGGTAGCGGTGGCAATCTATTCATGGGAGAGCATCGACGCACAACGCCAAGCATTTGGATATTATCCCCTGATGCATTTTTTGCTCATGGGAGTATGCGGGGCGTTTCTGACGGGCGATTTGTTCAACTTGTATGTATGGTTTGAAGTGATGCTCATGGCCTCGTTTGTATTACTCGCCTTGGGCGGCGAGCGCGGTCAGATGGAGGGGGCGATTAAGTATGTAACGTTGAACTTGCTCTCCTCGGCGATCTTTTTAGCCGCCTTGGGCTTGCTCTATGGGCTGGCTGGTACTCTCAACATGGCTGACTTAGCACAAAAATTTGCCAGCACAGCCAGCGCGCCTTCCAATGCGATTGTGACTGCGCTCTCGATGCTCTTCCTAGCTGCGTTTGGTATCAAGGCTGCCGTCTTTCCCTTGTTCTTTTGGCTGCCGGCTTCTTACCACACTCCGCCGGTAGCGGTGACAGCCTTATTTTCCGGTTTGCTAACCAAAGTTGGGGTTTATTCGTTAATAAGGGTCTTTACCCTGATTTTTGTTCAGGATACGGTTTATACTCACACGCTTCTACTGGTGATCGCTGGGTTGACCATGATCACCGGGGTGCTTGGGGCTGTCGCTCAAAACGAAATGCGGCGTCTCCTTTCTTTTCATATCATTAGTCAGATCGGTTATCCTTTGATGGGCTTAGGTATTTTTACCCCCTTAGGATTAGCTGCAGCGGTTTACTTTGTTTTTCATGTCTCCATAGCCAAATCGACCCTGTTTTTGATCAGCGGTGTGATCGCACGTCTGCGCGGCGTATATGATCTGAAAAAGTTGGGAGGACTCTATAAAAAAGAGGCCTGGTTGGCAATTTTGTTTCTGATCGCCGCCTTGTCCTTAGCGGGCTTGCCTCCCTCATCGGGATTTTTCGCCAAGCTGAGCCTCGTACTAGCCGGCTTGCAGCAAGCCCAGTATCTCATTGTGGCTGTCTCTTTGGGTGTAAGTCTGTTGACCCTGTTCTCGATGGTTAAAATCTGGAACGAAGCCTTTTGGAAGGAAAAACCGACGGTGGAAGATGAAACCAAGTTTGCTTTAGCTCAAAATTGGAGCTGGATTCTCCCGATCTTGTTTTTAGTAGGCGTAACGATTGTGCTGAGTTTTGGGATCGGGCCGATTTTCCGACTTATGTCTCAAGTTGGCAATCAACTCATGAACCCGCAACTCTACATCCAAGCTGTTTTAGGAGGTGGGGGATGAACTTGTTTTTAGCCAATATCCTATTGGCTTTGCTTTGGGTTTCCTTAAGCGGGGTTTTTAGCCCGGCCAATCTTCTCTTTGGTTTCTTGATCGGCTACCTCGCTTTATTCGTCTCCCGCCGCGCCTTTGCCCCAAGCAATTATTTTGGCGTTGTTGAACGGCTGGTACGGTTTATCTTCTTTTTTGCGTATGAGTTGTTCCTAGCCAATTTGCGCGTAGCTTATGAAGTGTTAACGCCGCGCCATAATATGCATTCGCGCGTAATTGCACTGCCTTTACGAGCCCGCACCGATTTTGAAATTACTGCACTGGCGATTTTGATCTCCCTGACGCCCGGCACACTCAGCTTGGATGTTTCTGCCGATAAGCGAGTGCTCTTTATTCACGCCATGTTCGCAGAAGATGAGGAAGAAGTGCGCAAAGATATCCAGAATAATCTGGAAGCCCGCTTATTAGCCATCTGGCGTCAACAGCCATCCCAATAGGAGAAGCGTTATGATTTTGTGGTTGACGATCGGTTTTTTAGTTGCTGCTGTGCTCTTGTGTCTCTTTCGCGTTGCGCGCGGACCGAGCCTGCCCGATCGGGTGGTGGGATTAGATTTGCTTTCTTCGGTGACCGTCGGTTTTATCGCCGTCTATGCCGTTGTAAGCGGGGAGATGATTTATATTGACGTGGCTACGGTTTTGGCTTTAATCGCCTTCCTTGGGACGGTGGCGTTTGCTTATTTTATCGAAAAAGGAGGTATGCCATGGCGCAAAACCTAAGTGCTTTCTTGATGTTTTTGGGTGCTTTATTGATGTTCATTGCTGCTCTAGGTGTGGCGCGCATGCCGGACTTGTTCACGCGCATGCACAGCAGCACAAAGTCAGCAACCTTAGGTGTGGGGCTGATTATGATGGGGGCAGCCTTTCACTTTGGAGAAGTTGGGATGACCATGCGTGCGGTGGCAATAATTGTCTTTTTATTCCTGACGGCGCCGGTGGCTGCACACATGTTGGGCAGAGCAGCTTATTTTGCGGGCGTTCCGCTGTGGGAAGGTACACTCAGCGATGCCTTGCGTGGCCATTATGACCGCCGAACACATCGCCTGCTTAGCGATGAGACGGTGCAAGAACAACTTACTGAAGGAGATACAGCCTCATGAGTGCCTTTGCCGATCTTTTGATTATGCTAGCCAGTATCGTGAGCCTGTGGTGGGGGGCGGTTTGGATTGTGGAGTCGGCGGTGCGGATTGCCAAACGATTGGGCCTATCCGAACTGATTATCGGTCTGACCGTGGTTGCCATTGGTACCTCGGCTCCGGAATTTGCGGTGACGGTTGGGGCAGCTTTAGAGGGGCAGGGGGATATTTCTGTCGGAAATGTGGTCGGCTCGAATATCTTTAATTTGGGCTTTATCTTGGGGGGTGTCGCTCTTGTGCGGGCAATTTGCACAACGCGGACGATGGTGGTGCGTGATGGGGGGATGTTAATCGGCACCTCTCTGTTGCTTTTACTGTTTTTATGGGATCACCGGATGGGGCGGTTTGAAGGAGGAATTCTGATTGCATTGCTCGTGCTTTATCTTGGCTACCTAATTTGGAAGAAAGAACCTATCGAAGATAGCTTACCATCCGGAGAGTTCCAATGGCTCGATATCTTCCGTTTGATAGCAGGGATTGCGCTCGTGGTCGGTGGGGGGCATTTTTTAGTTGAGAGTGCCGTCCGTCTGGCACGTTTGCTGGGTGTGTCCGAGTGGGTCATCGGGGTGACCATTGTAGCTGCAGGGACATCGGCTCCCGAATTTGCTACCTCCTTAATAGCCGTAATAAAAGGGCGACATGGGGTTTCCGCCGGTAACTTGATCGGCAGTGATTTATTTAACATATTGGGAGTCTTAGGCTTGGCTGCATTGATTCGTCCCATGACGGTGGAAGCTAGCGCAGTGAGCAGTGTCTTGGTGTTAGTGGGGATGGTGATTTTAGTGGTCGTCTTCCTGATGCGCACCGGTTGGCAAATCTCGCGCTGGGAAGGCGCTTTGTTAGTTGCGATCAATTTATTCCGCTGGATTCTAGACTTTCTGCGTTGATTGGCGGAGTTGTCTTCGATTTGTTCCTGTTAAAAAGGTCATTTTAAGCGGGTGAAGCGAGGAAAAATCGATCGTATAAGCCTGAATTACCATCATCCTTCGCTTCGCCCAGCGCCTACCTATCGTTTATCCCGATTTAGCGAGAGATAGCCTCGCAGGCTTAAACTTTCTCTAAGGCATAGGCAATGGCTTCGTCTAGGGTCATTGCCTGTCCGCTATTCCACGCGGCGATAAACGTAGCTTCGTCCAACTGGCAGCGTGCGCTGGTTAAGCAACCGTCGTGCTCGTTTTTTTCTGCTGGGGCTAAAGGGCATTCCATGGTCTTGCTCAAACGTTCTGTGGCTGAAAACAAGCAAACCGCCCGTGTTATCTGTCTCTCCGCCATGGCGAGATGTGCAAAAGCTTCTAAGAAGTACAATATTCCCCAGACATTGCCGAGTTGCTTAAGGTCGGTGATCCCCTCACTTAAGTAGCTTCGGGCTTGGTCATGGTCACCTTTGAGGCGGGCGATGTGACCCAAAATTAATTTAGCGCGGCTTGCCAAGTACAGATCCTCTGGCTTGTGAAACAACATCAGGCTTCTTTCAAGAAGGGAGTGTGCTTGTTCCAGGGCGCCTTGGCGGAATGCGTTATAGCCTAACTCGCTGAGAGTTCGAGCAATTCCACTGGGCTCATCGATTTGTTGGTATAGATTCAGGCTCTCTTGGTAGAGAGGCTGTGCGGCTGTGTAATTCCCTTGAACGCTAAATACAAAGCCCAAACGGCCGAGTGTATCAGCGAGGCGACGATGATTTCCCAACGCTCGATCAATCGCGGCACTCTGCTCAAAACAAGCCTGTGCAACGGCAAAGTCCCCTTGGTAATAAGCCAATCTGGCGGCGGTACGGAGCGCTTTGGCTTGCAGGTCTGAGGATGCGCTTGCGGCTTGATGGAGGAGCTCCTTCAACCAGATGCGCTCCACCGTAAATTGTCCTCTGGCTTCCCAATAATCGGCTAGGGCTGCAGCTAAGCGCAAGCCACTATGAGGGTCTCCTCCTTCGTGCAGACTCCATTCAAGCGCGGATTGCAGATTGTCGTACTCTTTTTTGAGTTGGTCGAAGGCCTGTGTGGATAGACCGCCCTGGTCATTCCCCTCTAACGCCTCAGCTAACTTGCAATAAAAGTCCAAGTGCCGCTTGCGCAGCCACCTCTCCTCACCGGCCTGCGCCAGATGAAAGCTTGCATACTGGCGAATGACCTCATGCAGACGATAGCGTCTGATCTGCTCGACGGATTCCATCATCACGAGAGAGGCGTTGACCAAGTCTCTCAAGCTATCTGGTATCCGAGTGGGGTCTAATCCATGGCCGTTACAGACTGCTTGGGCAGCTTCCTGCGTGAAATTTCCAACAAATATCGATAAACGACGGAGCAAAATTCGTTGTTCAGCGGTTAATAGAGCATAGCTCCAATCCAGTGCGGCTTGTAAGGTCTGGTGGCGTGTTAGCGTTGTTGGGCACTTCTGGGTCAACAGCCAAAAGGCATCTTGTAACCGTTCTAGCATCTGCTGAGGGGTTAGAGCGTTGATGTGCGTTGCGGCAAGCTCAATCGCAAGGGGCAGCCCGGCTAATAGCCGGCAAATTTTCCCAATCGGCAAGATGTTTGCTCTTGTTGTTGCAAAAGTAGGTGATCGAGCTGAGGCGCGCGCAACGAATAACAAGATACTTTCGCATTGTGCCAGAGTTTTAATCCAGTCTATAGATAAATATGCATCCGTGTCCTTTTGACTGTATTCCTCAGCTAAAAGAGCTTCCTCAGGAACTGGAAAAGGCGGGAGCGCATAAACCACTTCCGCACTGATACCCAAGATCTTACGGCTGGTGACTATAATCTGTACCTCTGTAGTCGCTTGCAAGAGGGTCTCGATCAGGGGGGTTACAGCGTCGGTTAGATGTTCGCAATTGTCCAAGATTAACAGCAAATGTTTGTCGCGCAGAAATTCGGACAGGCGCCTCAGCAGTGGGCTTTTACTGTCCTCACGCACCCCTAAAACAGACGCAATGGCTGGCAGGACTTGAGCGGAGTCGGAGAGGGCAGCCAGGGATACAAACCAAACCCCATCTGTAAAGTGGGCAAGCATTTGTCTGCCTACTTCGAGAGCTAACCGTGTTTTACCAACCCCGCCCACACCGGTCAAGGTCAAAAGGCGGTTAGCGGGTTTGTTGATTAAGTCTAGGACTTGCTTAAGCTCAGTTACCCGTCCGATAAAGGAGGAGGGAGGATTGGGGAGATTATGGGGAGGGGTAATGGAGAAGGTGTGATCGCGGATGGTTTCGTATAGCCGACGAGTTTCGGTTTCTGGCTCTACCCCTAATTCTTTGTCCAGGATGCGGCAGCAGATATGATATTGAGCCATCGCAGCGCTGCGCTGCCCATCTGCTGACAGGGCGACCATTAACTGGCGGTGGGCTTCCTCGCGCCAGGGCTCGGCTTTTAACTGTCGCCTGGCGTAATGTTGAGCGAGGTCGTATTCGTGTTGTTGGATGTAGTAAGCCGCCAACTGATAAAAAATTTCCATGGCTTGCCGATGCAGGCTCTCGCGCTCCATGATTAACCATTCCTGGAAACCAAGACTTTCTAGATGAAAGCCTTCCAATAATTCACCGCAATATAAATTGGCTGCTTGGGTCAATCGTTCTAGACAAGGGGAGCAAGCCGTTAGCCACCGATGGGGGTGGTGTTTGATCTCAGCTACTTTCTCTCTGAAGTCGGCTACATCAAGCCAATAATTGCATTGAGCGCTGAATTCGATGAACTGGGGATTGGTTTGCAGGAAGCGAGCTGTATTTTCTTGCTCGCCTAAGGCGTGGCGGATGCGGCATAAAGTCTGTCGCAGCGCATGGAGCGCATCTCTGCGAGGTTGATCTGGCCAGAAAAGATCAGCCAACGTCTCGCGCGGTTGAGGTAGGCCCGCATGCATCACCAGGTAAGCAAACAACAAGCGCGCCGTTCCGGTCTCAAATCGAGTCACCGGTATTCCACCTTTGGTCACCCGGAACGGGCCAAGAAGAGCAATTTCCAAACGATCCATCGGCGACTGCCAGCTTGTGACGTTTTTGTGACATCACCAGTTTACGATGGGTATTGAAACCTGATTCAGCACTGGAGAGGATGACGGAGTTAGAAGTGAAGAAGCCTATTCTTATTATAGCCCGAATTTAGCCCTCAATGCGATTGTATATGGATGGGTCTCAGTCTTCCTATCGTTCTTACCTGCTTCGCCTTTGGTGTTCTGGCGATGGCAAGACCTATCGGGTGATGTTGGAAGATGTCGCCTCCCATGAATGTCATCATTTTGCCAGCATCGAGGACCTCTCGGCATTTTTGGGGGGAAAACAACAGCTAGAGAGGAGAATAGGTGGCTCTGAGGACCAATCCACAGCAGGAATAAACGAATAAAAGGAGAGAATCTGATGAAAACCAGAAATCATCTAAAGATACTCATCGTGGTACTCGTAATGCCACTCATCGGTGGAGCGGGAGCTGTGTTGGCGATGCCGAAAATGACGAATACGGCTGCGGTTTCTGCTGGATTTATCTGGCACACCGCCACAGTCGATTCCAATGGTGACCATGGCACACATGCTTCTATTGCTTTTCACCCCACTTCTGGTATACCTTGGATCAGTTATTATGACGAAGAAAATCAAGATTTGATGGTGGCTCATCGGGTCAGCAGCGGGGGAAATTGTGGACCGAACCAGGAGTGGTATTGTGAGACGGTGGATAGCGCAGGGGATGTGGGTAGGTATAGCTCCATTGATGTTGCCCCGCTTAGCATTTGGAAGGTTGGTGTTGCTTATTACGATACCAGCTCACAGGCGCTTAAGTTCGCCGAATATATTTGCGCTTTGGGTTCTTGTTCCTGGAGTGTGGTTACCATCGAGGCGGGTGGTGGCACCTCCATTTCTTATGGTCTATATCCTTCCCTAAAGTACGATTCAAATGGGAATCCAAACATTGCTTATTACATCAACGACCCATCTGTCAGCGATGCGCTCCGATTTGCCTATCGCGTGAGCAGCGCTGGAAATTGTGGGCAGGACAGCGCAGCCGGCAAGTGGCGATGCTATACGGTGGATAGCGGCGAGGGCGTTGGACAGTTTGCTTCGATGGAGTTGACCTATGCCGCTACACTCTTAATCCCCTATGTAGCTTATTATGACAAAAGCAAGGGTGACCTGAAACTGGCGAAGTACGTGGGAGGAAGTGGGGGAACTGGCTGCACACATGTCTCCTGGAGCTGTCAGATGATCGACGGAGCAAGCACAGACGTGGGGCAGCAGGTCTCATTCGAGTTGACTAACGGACAATATTTTGCCTACTATGACGCTACGAACGCGAAATTGAAGTTTGCTTACCGCGTTTGGGCGGGGGAGGGGAACTGCGGGGGAGGGGATTTTCGCTGTGTCAGCATCGAAAGCGCTGCGCCGCTATCCAATGCTCGATCGATCTCGCTTGCCGTAGACAGTACGGACCACCCTCTCATTGCTTACCGGCACACGCAGGCTGGCAATTCGCACCTGAGGGTAGCCCAGCCGATTGAGGCGGTGGGGTCGTCGAGTGGCAATTGTGGGCCGCTCAATCCGGGCTCTATCGCTAGTTGGCAATGTCTTTCCATTGAAACAGAGAGCAGTGCGCTGGAGGACATTGCTACAGATGTCTCGGTGGCTTTCGATCCCCAAGATATGCCGATGGTTGCTTATTCACGAAACGGACTGACGATCAGCGGTGACGATCATGATCTTAAGATCGCTTATCGCCGCATTGGCATCTTTCTCCCGATCGTTTTGAAATAATCAGCCTTCGGCTATTTTGCCTTGGCAGGAAGAGGGTTGGGCTGCTTAACAGTCAATGGAAGTCAGGCAGGATGCTTGCTGGGGAGTATGGTGATTGTTCGTTAGAGTCACTGATGGCGCTTGATTTTACAACGAACCTCCCCACGAGTATATGATCTGATGATAGGGTGTAATAGGAATGGAAAATTTGCAACTGTTCAATTGCCCTGGGTGCGGCGCGCCGCTAAAGGCTCAGGCTGATTCCGCTGAGATGATTGAATGTCCGTATTGTAAAAGCTCGGTTCTTGTACCGCAAGCGTTGCGCTGCAATAGCGTTCTTCCCGGCGCATCTGGCGAGAGTGCGCCAATCGCAGACCTCATCGATGAGGTTGCCAGAATCGCTGCTCCGCTGGGTGAGATTGCACAGCTTGCGCGCAGCGGTGAGAAACTCGAAGCTATCAAATTGTATCGCCAGACATTCGATGTTGGACTGCAAGAGGCGAAAGATGCTGTTGAGAAGATTGTCCGGGGCGAACCCGTGGACGTCAGCCACGGAAAGGTAAATCGGATCACAGCGAGTGAACCCATCGTTTTGACCCATGAGTTGACCAAAGCCTCTGCCTCAGTGCAAGTTGAAACACCCAAACGGCCGAATTTGAAATCCTGTTTGCCTCAGGGATTGGCGATGATTGCCATCCTTGGATTGTTCTTTTTGATCTTTTATACGGTTGGTATCTTGCCGATGAAGTTAAATCCGGTCTACCGGACTGCCATGGAGATGGTTAAGCAGGATGCGGCAGTGAAAGCGATCTTCGGTTCTCCGGTTCGGGATGGATGGATTGTCCTTGGCACGATCGATCGATTTTTAGACGGCAGCGAGTTAGTTGACTTGAAAGTGAGCCTTCGAGGCCCTCGATCGAGCGGAGTGATGCACATCTATGGAGAGAAGGAAAAGGATGGCACCATTTCAATCTCATCGATCTGGATCGAGATCGAAGGAACGGAAGTATTGGAATATGATGGCAGTGAGCCGCAACAAGGGTTTCAGCCTTCTTCTACAGTAATCCGGATGAAGTTTTCTCCTCAAACGCCCATCCCATAGTCCACACCATTGCCAAGGGCTATGTTTTCGCTAGGGTGTTTCATTGATCCTAATGAACTCTTTACGGTGAACGATGCATAGCCTATATACAGGCAGCGAAAATCTCACCGGCGTTTACCCTTCTGTACCTGCCCAGGCACAACAGGAAAAGGAACCTTCAGGGCGCACAGGCCATTTCAGCCATCTTGTCAAACCACAAAGGTTATGCTAAAATACGGGCGCGGCGAAACGGAAAAGTTCAATTCTTCCCTCCGCCGCTATTCGTTTTCTATTCTGGAAAACGGGTATCCATCTAACATCATTTTGATTAAGGGAACGGATATTCTCATGCCTGTAACATACTTGACGCGCGAAGGTTACGACAAACTCCAAGAGGAATTGGAGTACCTTAGGACGGTTAAGCGGCGCGAGGTTGCCGAACGCCTGCACGAAGCCATGGAAGGGGGGGAACTGATCGAGGATGCTGAGTATGAAGCTGCCAAAAATGAACAAGCTTTTGTAGAAGGTCGCATCCATGAGCTGGAGACGATTTTGGCGAACGCGCGGGTGATCGATCCGAGTCTGAGCCGCAGTGAGATTGTCCAAGTTGGCGCAAAAGTCACCATTCAGGAAGGGAGTAACGAGCCGGAGACCTATACGATTGTCGGCCCGGCAGAAGCCAACCCTCGCGAAGGGCGCATCTCCAATGAGTCGCCACTGGGCAAGGCTTTACTCGATCATCGCGTGGGCGATGAAGTTCGGGTGGACGCGCCAGACGGGCCTTTCACCGTCAAAATCTTGAAGGTGGAATAAAATTGGGGCAAAGCTTACGCCCCGCGTCTGAGTTTTTGGCGCGGGGCTTTTTTTATCACGAAGTGAGGTGCTATTATGCCTGCTGAATATACCAATTTAGAAAAAATCCGTTTAGAGAAACTCGCAACCCTTAAACAACGCGGCATTGAGCCTTATCCCACCCGCGCCCAGCGCACTCACACCAGTCGTCAAGCCATTGCAGCATTTGAGGAGGCTGAAAGCAAAGGTGACTCACAGCCGGTTCAGGCGATCCTGGCCGGCCGCATCCGCTCAATGCGGGTGATGGGCAAGATCACTTTTTCCCATATCGAGGATGGTGATGGGCGCATCCAATTATTCCTGCGTGCCGATGAAATCGGCGAAGAAGCGCTGGAAACCTTCAATCGCGATCTAGACATCGGCGATTTTGTTCAAGCGCGCGGGGAGATGTTCCGCACCAAAGCCGGCGAGGCGACCTTAAAGGTGCAGGAATATCGCTTACTGGCGAAGTCGATCACGCCCTTACCGGCGGCTAAGGATGAGCTGATCGATGGCAAGGTGGTTCGTCACACGGTTTTGGCTGACCCCGAAATGCGTTACCGGCAGCGCTATGCTGACTTAGCCATAAATCCAGAAGTGCGTGAGATTTTCCGCAAACGGGCAGCCATTGTGCGTGCTTTGCGAGAGTATTTGGATGGTTTAGGTTTTCTGGAAGTGGAAACCCCGATCTTACAGCCCATTTATGGCGGTGCAGCCGCCCGTCCGTTCACTACCTATCATAATCAACTGAAACAAACCCTGTATCTGCGCATCTCTTTTGAACTGTATCTCAAACGCTTATTGGTGGGAAATTTGGAGCGCGTCTACGAGATCGGGCGCGATTTTCGCAACGAAGGGGTCGATCGCACCCACAACCCGGAATTCACTCAACTGGAGTTCTATTGCGCCTATGCTGATTATCTGCAGGTTATGCAAATGACCGAAGAAATGATTGCCTATGTGGCTGATAAAGTGTTAGGCAAACGTCAGTTTAAATACCAAGGCAATACCATTGACGTTAATCCTCCATGGCGCCGCTTGGAGCTTCGTCAGGGATTATTGGAAGTGACCGGCATTGATATTCAAGCTTGTCCGACCACAGCCGACCTGCAACGTGCCATGCGCGAAAAAGGATTGCCCTATGATCCCAATGCACCACGCGGGAAGCTGATCGATGGGTTGATTGGTGATTACTTAGAGCCAACCTTAATTCAACCGACCTTCTTATATGATTACCCGCGCGACATTTCGCCCTTGGCGAAGAGTAAACCGGGTGACCCGCAAACGGTGGAGCGTTTTGAAGGCTTTATTGCTGGCATGGAATTATGTAATGCTTTTACCGAACTGAACGATCCCCTCGATCAAGAACAACGTTTCTTAGAGATGGGGCGAGACTATGATACGGAAGATGAGCAACGCCATCCCATGGATGAGGATTACCTGAGGGCGATGCGCTATGGCATGCCTCCCAACGGTGGTTTTGGGATGGGAATCGATCGCTTGACCATGCTCCTGACCGATTCCCCCAATATTCGCGAGGTTATTTTGTTCCCTCACTTGCGTGAGCGAGAGGACGACTAGTGCTTGACAGTCTTGGCAGCTTGGGTATAATGCTCGTAATTGTTGCTCAAAGGCGAACGCGGAGCCTAGTAGCTGGTAACGCTTGTCCAGAGAGCTGCCGTTGGGTGCAAGGTAGCCAAGGTTGCCAGTGAAATCCACTCCGCTGGTCTGTTACAGACCCGCTGCCCTCGCAGGGAGATTGGAAACCCTGACATGGTTAAGGAAGATCTCGTAAGAGGGAACGGGGAAGCCCGTTACAGCTGCGAATGAGGTCGTTTAACCTGAGGACTTGATCAGGAAAGACGACAAAAGCAGGTGGCACCACGAGCACCCCCTCGTCCTGCAGTTGAGGGGGTGCTTTTGATTATCCTACTTTTAGAGGAGTGGCAACCATGATCGATCTGAATTTTTTACGGGAGCAGCCCGAAGTGGTGCGTGAGGCGATGCGCAACCGTCAATTAGATCCAACGCCTGTTGAGGATGTGCTTCGTCTCGATGAGCAGCGGCGAAACTTGATCCAAGAGGTAGAAACCCTAAAAGCTGAGAGAAATGCTGTTTCCAAAGAGATTGGCAAGCTCAAAGACCCACAGGAACGGGAAGCCAAGATCGAAGCCATGCGTCAGGTGGGAGATCGCATTGCCGAGTTAGATGAACACTTACGGAATGTGGAAAAACAACTCCAAAATGCTTTGGCGATCATCCCCAACTTGCCAGACCCACGCACACCTTTAGGCAAAGATGAGAACGACAATGTTGTCTTGAAGACGGTGGGAGAATTGCCTAAATTCGACTTTGAACCTCAGCCCCATTGGGATTTAGGGGTAAAGCTGGGCATTCTGAATTTTGATCAAGGAGTCAAAATCACTGGATCGCGGTTTTATGTCTTGAGTGGACTCGGCGCTCGTTTACAGCGTGCCTTGATCGCCTATATGCTTGATTTGCATGCCAGGCAAGGATATTTAGAAAAATATCCTCCTTTCATGGTCAAAGGGCAGACTCTCTTCGGCGCCGGTCAACTGCCCAAATTTTACGATAACCTGTATCGCGACCATGAGGAGGACTTATGGATGGTGCCGACCGCTGAAGTGCCGTTGACCGGCTTACACATGGACGAAATTCTGGACGAAAACACCCTGCCACGCCGTTACACAGCTTACACACCCTGCTTCCGCCGTGAGAAGATGAGCGCCGGGCGGGATGTGCGCGGCATCAAGCGCGGGCATCAGTTTGATAAAGTAGAGATGTACATCTTTTGCAAACCAGAGGATTCCGACCTCGAGTTGGAGAAGATGCGCCAAGATGCCGAAGAGACGTGCGCCCTTTTGGGTTTACCCTATCGCGTAAAGCAGCTTTGCACAGGGGATTTGGGCTTTGGTTCCGCCATTACGTATGATATTGAGGTCTGGGCAGCGGGGTGTGGTGAATGGCTGGAGGTATCCTCCGTGTCCAATGTCACCGATTTTCAGGCTCGTAGGGCAAATATCAAATATCGCCCCGCCGAGGGTGGCAAAGCGCGCTTTCTGCATACTCTGAACGGCTCTGGGCTGGGATTGCCACGCACTTTGATTGCTGTGATGGAAAACTACCAGCAAGCCGACGGCAGCATTGTCGTCCCGGAAGTCTTGCGGCCGTGGATGGGCAACGTCGAGGTCATTCGAGGAGAAACGTGATCATGGCAACTTGGCTTGAGACATCGCTCTTTTGGGTTACCCAAATTGTGATGCTGCTTGGTTTAATCGGCTTGGTGGTACCGATCTATCCTGGGTTAGTTATCATGTGGTTTGGCGGCTTGGGATATGGGGTAATTCGTGGTTTTAGTCTTCTCGGGTGGGTAGTCTTTGCCCTAATGACGGTCTTGATGTTGGTCGGGACTGTCATTGACAATGTGCTCATGGGGGCAGGAGCGAAGAAAAGCGGGGCTTCTTGGACGGGGATTGGAGTGGCTTTGCTGGCTGGTTTGGTTGGAACGTTGCTCTTTCCCCCCTTAGGCGGGATCATCGCTGCCCCCTTAGCGGTTCTGGTGTATGAGTATTTTCGGCAAAAGGATTGGCAGAAGGCTTGGGCAGCTTTACGTGGGCTTGCTTTGGGATGGGGGTTGAGCTTTTTGGCGCGCTTTTTGATTGGATTGGGGATGATGGGGTTATGGTGGTTGTGGGTATGGAAGGGGTAAAAGAACGGACAACCCCCCGAGCGTTTTTGCACGTCAGCCTCAATGTGTTGAGGGCTACGGTTTCACATAGGTGATGCCAATCCCCATCCGATCAAGTCCCTCGGTTGCCCAATATTCCATAAAGGTTGACTCTTCACTGAGAACCGAATATAAGATGGGAATAGCGCGCGGATCGCCGATCAGGGCAAGGGCACGCACTGCCTCCAACCGCGCCGTTGGGTGACCGTTTTTAACGGTTAGAATCAAGTCCGGCACGGCTTGGTGTCCAACGGCGATCAGGGCGTCAGCGGCTAGGCGTGCTAATAGTTTGTCCTGGCTTGCCAGCGCTTCCAGAAGGGCCGGCACAGCCTCAACGGTGGGTTGGTAGCGGAGTCCTAAGGCTGCACATTGACGCACATTGATATGCGGATCGCCAAGGGCGTGAATGAAGGCTGCTTTGGACTGCGGCGATGGAATTTCAGCCATAGCACGCAGTGCCCACCAGCGTTGATCGTGATCTGGCGAAGCTGCCAGCTTCAGCAGAGAGGGGAGCGCTTGCTCCCCGAGTTTCGCCAAAGCTCGCGCAGCTCGTTCTGCTTGAGAATCGTCACCACTACTGAGCTGGTGCAGCCAAGTTTCTAAATCCGACATCCTATTCCGGTGGGGGTGGAACCGGCAGTTGCTCTTTGGGCACGTTGATCCACTTATCCCCTTCATCGATCAACATGATGGGGATGTCTTCCTTGATGGGGTATTTGCGACCACAGTCCTGACAAATCAGCCAGCTTTCGCGATAGTATTCGAGCGGATGATCGATGGTTTGAATACACACCGGGCAACGCAGGATTTCGAGCAAATCTTGAGCGACCATTCAGAACCTCCATTTGATACCCCACATTATACAAGAAAGCCCTTCGATTCACAACGGTTGGTTTTGGATTATAGTCGATTGCGTTGTCTCCCAGATTTCTTGCCAAAGGGCGTCACGATCCCAGTTAAACCAGATGAATAAATCGCCAATGGTGAAGCGTTTACGGATAAAAGGAGCATTGAGGAAGGCAAAGCGCACCTCGACTTCTTCCAACGAAGGGTCAAGTTCTGAAAAGCGGGTTGGGCCGTTGACGGCGGCAAACATCTTACGGATCTGCT